>NZ_JBSHLH010000011.1:0-39374 GCF_053644255.1 Sphingobacterium sp. NPDC055431 | reverse complement strand
GAGGACCTGTACGCCAATGCCATCCGCAATTGATATGTCTGTAAAATTCCGAGATCCTTCCTTCGTCAGGACGACAGCTAGGGGGGGCGAAGGTAAAGGACCTGAACGCCAATGTCATCCGAAATTGATTATGTCTATAAAAATCCAAGAACTTTCGTTCCTCATTTTGACACCGGAAAAGTTTATTTTTTTTACGACATACTGCCCTAGAAGGGCAGAATTTTTTTAGAAATGGTACTGAACAATATAGGGGTTGCGCAAAAACGATGTTCGATTAATCGAACATCGTTTTTGCATTAATTCCAAGCTAACGTGACATGCCAGCTAAAATAATGGAACCCCGATGGGGTTATATATTTAGAAATAAAAGAGCCAATATATTTCATTGCCAGCAAGCTGTCATCACCTCCGAATAAATTTAGTCCAAATTTTTCATTCTGAGGAGGACTTGACCTCATTCGAGACACATTCCGAAAAATCGCAAAATGTTTAATTTAATTATCCACGAATATTCGGAGCATTCTGCATTGTCCTTCGAATGATTCTCGAATATGTCTCGAATGAAACCAGAGTTTATGGTTTTTATGGAAATGAAATATTAACACTGTCTATTAATTATTTCTAAACCCATTTTGTTCTAGTTATGTTAAATTTTTTAACGAGCTGAACAAAAGAATTAGATAATTGTTAATCGAGCAAATGAAGAGATCAATCAGCTAATGAAAGCGAAGTTGTTTATCATTAGGATAAAATCTTTGCCTCATGGTCCTAATATGCTTAAAATGATGCTGTTTGGGGTGTTTTAATGCCTATATGGGTTAATTTAAGTAAACATTTATTTTGTATCTTTGATTAGAAGTAAATAAAAATGGACAAAATATGTTTATTATCGGTTCAGATATGTTGTTCATTCCGTTTCTCAATTGAGTATCTTCGTAAGAAGAATTCTGATGGAAATCTTAGAGGGGGAAATTTATCGTTCTATTGATCTTATTGGAATTTTTTGGGCGGATCGTCCGTCCGGTTTTGAGTATTTTTATGAATCAAAAAAATAATTTTTAATTATGTTGAAAGGTTTTTTTACAGTTCCTACGCCAACGAATGAGCCCGTTTACTCATACGCTCCTGGGACTAAAGAAAGAAGTTTATTAAAAGAAGCTATTGCTGCTGCAAGAGCAACAGAAATAGATATCCCGATGTACATTGGAGACGAAGAAGTTCGCACCAGTAAGAAAGTAAAAATCACACCACCACATGATCACAAACATGTGCTAGGTTATTTTAATCAAGGTACTAAAGAGAATGTCAAGGAAGCGATCGATGCTGCCTTAGCTGCTAAAAACGATTGGGAAAATCTTCCATGGGAACAAAGAGCTGCGATTTTCTTGAAAGCTGCAGAGTTGATCTCTACAAAATATCGCTATAAATTGAATGCTGCAACCATGCTAGGTCAGTCTAAGAATCCGTACCAAGCAGAAATTGATTCAGCATGTGAGATTGCAGATTTCTTGCGCTTCAACGTGAAGTACATGAGCGAAATCTACCAACAACAACCTCCAATCAACCCTAAAAATGTATGGAACAGAGTAGAGCAACGTCCTCTTGAAGGATTCGTGTTTGCATTGACTCCGTTCAACTTTACAGCTATTGCAGGTAATTTACCTACAAGTGCTGCGATGATGGGTAATGTGGTGGTTTGGAAACCAGCAAACACACAGATCTATTCAGCGAATGTGTTGATGGAGATCTTCAGAGAAGCTGGTGTACCTGCAGGTGTGATCAACTTGGTTTATGTATCAGGACCTGATGCTGGTGATGTGATCTTCAAACACCCTGATTTCGCTGGTATACACTTTACAGGTTCAACCGGTGTATTCCAAGATATCTGGAAAACAATTGGTGAGAATATCCACCTTTACAAAACATACCCACGTATCGTAGGTGAAACTGGTGGTAAGGACTTTATCTTAGCTCACCCATCTGCTGATTTAGATGTATTGAATACAGCATTGGTACGTGGCGCATTTGAATTCCAAGGACAGAAATGTTCAGCTGCATCACGTGCTTACGTTCCTAAATCTCTTTGGAAAGAGCTTAAAGAAAAAATGGAGCGTGACATCAAAACCTTCAAAATTGGTGGAACGGAAGATTTCAGCAACTTTATCAATGCGGTTATTGATGAGAAGGCTTTCGATAAGATCACAAAATATATCGATAGAGCCAAAGAGTCTAAAGATGCAGAGGTTGTAATCGGTGGTGAATACGATAAATCTAAAGGTTACTTCATTAACCCAACGGTTATCGTTGCTGAGAAAGCTGATTACGAAACGATGTCAGAAGAATTGTTCGGTCCAGTATTGACAATTTATGTTTATGACGATAAGAAATGGGCTGAAACCTTGAAATTGGTTGATACCACTTCAATCTATGCCTTGACGGGTTCTATCATCTCTCAAGACCGTTATGCAATTGAAGAAGCAACTCATTATTTACGTAATGCAGCTGGTAACTTCTATATCAATGATAAATGTACAGGTGCCGTGGTTGGACAACAGCCATTTGGTGGTGCAAGAGGTTCAGGTACCAATGACAAGGCAGGATCTATGATCAACCTATTGCGTTGGGTATCTCCAAGAACGATTAAGGAAACCTTTAATCCAGATGTGGATTACCGTTATCCTTTCTTATCTGAGGAATTATAGAATATTATTAAAATAAGTCATGGGAGCTATCTGAAAAGGTGGCTCCTTTTTTTTGTGCTGCCCTTCGGTTCCGATAACTGTCGAAGCTACATTCCAAAATACAACCCCTAGCGGGCAATGTCATTAATTTAAGAAAGAAAACAAACTTTAGATTCTTCGTTACTTTTGGAGCGCAAAAGTGAACAAACCGACAAAGGAGCTCAGGGATACCAATTCTCTTCGTTACTTTTGGAGCGCAAAAGTGACCAAACCGACGAAGGAGCTCAGGGATACCAATTATCTTCATTACTTTTGAAGCCCAAAAGTAACCAAAAGGCTTCGGCTCATTTAAGATGGCTTTTCGCACCATCCATCGCACATGAAAAGAATGCCTTGATGTCGAGGATGCCGTTCTTCTAAATTCTCCCTTTAGATGGGAGTATTTCTTGAAAGCATCCAAGCCCAATCCCACCGCGCAGGGCCACGGCATTCTTTCCCTTTTTCCGCCATTGGAAATGAGCCAGGGGCTAAAGGACTTCCTGCGGAAGGATTGATGTTTGTTAACTCACTAACAATGCATAATTCTTGTAATAAAAAGAACCCTAGAAGGGTTCAATTATTTTAGCAATCCCACCGCGCATGGCCACGGCATTCTTTCCCTTTTTCCGCCATTGGAAATGAGTCAGGGGCTAAAGGACTTCCTGCGGAAAGATTGATGTTTGTAAATTTGGGAAGCCCTTGAAGGGGTGAAATCTTTGTAGATCCAAGGGGTTCCCCATGGAGAACCCACAGCATGGGTGAAATATTTTTCTAAAAATCCTCTTTATTGGGCGAGCTTAATAAAAAATAGTTTCCTCATCTTACGATTTCGGAATGACCAAATCCGAAAAAAAATAAAAAAATAGATTCTTCGCTGCGCTCTGAATCCCTTTTGGGGATACATCCGATTTTGAATGATCAGTGAAGAATCTGTACGGTTCTCCAACAAAAAGTTCTGTCATCGTCAATCGAAGACTGACGAGCTTTACGCCTACGAAAATTGGAAACCCTTCAAGTGGACATGAGTTACGATCTTGGTCCATCCTCCTATCCCATGAATCCTGGTTCTTGCCATAATCTTGGTCGATCCTCTCATCCTTGGCATCCTGGTTCATATCCTGATCTTGGTCCATCCTTTATCCCGTACCCTGAGCAGCTTCGAAGGGCATCCTGGTTCAAACCATCTCCAGAACCCCTCCAATCTACTTCAATTAATTTTCTATCATTCCCTAAATTTTCTTATTTTGATACAGAAAATCACTGCAATACTAACGGTGGTGTTACCATTATTAAACTGATCATCAATTAGAGCTGCGAATATGTTTAAAAGATTGTTTTTATTGGAATGGAGATCTTTTTTCAGGTCGGCTGATCTGGGGAGAAGTTTGTCCGTTAGAATAATTTTGGGCTTACTTGGCCTTTATTTTTTGGGATCTGCAGTGACCTTTGGGGTTAGTTTGCATTTCTTGATCATTGAATTGTTTCCAAATCAGGAACCTATACATTTTGTGGGGAAATTTCTGTTGTATTGGGTCTTTTTGAGCTTTTTGATGCGGATGATGATGCAAAAGTTGCCCATTCAAAATGTCAAGCCTTTATTGGTTCTGAATATACCGCGGAGTAGCATCGTCAATTATACCCTGTTAAAATCCTCCAATTCGTTTTGGAATTGGATGCTGTTGGCTGTTATTGTTCCCTATCTGATCATTACCGCAAGAGTAACTGATTTAACGAATTTTCAACTGTTTTCATGGTGCATTGCGGTCGTGGGTTTTGAATTTGTTGTGAACTACCTGAATCTTTACATTCAACAAAATTTCAAAAATGGTCTTTTGAAAACGCTGCCCATAATGGCGCTTCTAGTGGTCATATTTTGTTTGGATCACTACAGTATATTTTCTGTTTCAGGGTTGTTTGGTCAATTTTTTGATCTTGTCCTGACTTATCCACTATTATGTTTGGTTCCTGTTGTCTTGGCTATTTTGAGTTATTTTCTGTTGTATTTTAATGTGAAAGAGAACATGTTTTTGGATGCTTATCTACAGACAGAAAGGACAGTTGTCAAAAATTATGATCTCTCCTGGACGAATCGTTTTGGAGAATTGGCTCCATTCCTTCAGCTGGACATGAAGTTGATCTGGAGGTCAAAAAGAGCAAGGGCCGTTATTTTTGGTTGTTTGGTGTTTTTGTTTTATGGCTTGTTCTTTTACCCACAGCGAGAAGGAAACCCAACCGCATTAGTTTTTGTTGGGGTTTTTATTACCGGAATATTTGTGATCAATTTTGGCCAATTTGTTCCAGCTTGGGATAGTACCTACTATGCGATGCTTATGACTCAAAATATGCCTATCAAATTATATTTGGAATCCAAAGCGAAGCTGATGTATATTTCCATTGCGATCATGACCGTGTTGAGTACAGGATACTTTTACTTTGGATGGGTGGTTGTTTGGGTAAATATAGCCTGTGCGGTCTATAATTTAGGGGTCAATGTTCCTGTTATCCTTTATTTCGGAAGTATGAACAAGAAAAGGATCGATCTGGACAATGGAAATATCTTTAACTATCAAGGTACAGGTGCAGCTCAATGGTTAGTTGGTATCCCATTATTGATTGCACCAATTATCATTTGGGCAATTGCCTTTTATGCGGGTGGAATCAACATAGCTAATATTACGCTCATTGTCATTGGCTTAATTGGAGTTGCTTTGCGGAATGAAATATTAAATAGGATCGCTAAGAAGTATCAAGAGAATAAATACAAGATATTGATTGGGTTTAAGGAGGTTAATAATTAACTGTAGATATTGAATTGAAAATAAATGATTGAGATAAAGGATATAATAAAAAGCTATAATGGAATTCGGGTTTTGAATATCCCGAGTTTACATATTGGAAAAGGGGAGAGCATAGGGTTGGTCGGAAACAATGGAGCTGGGAAAACAACTCTGTTTAGTTTGATTTTGGATCTGATCCAACCTGATTCAGGCGAGATATTGTTGAATGATATACCAGTCCATGGACAAGACGGTTGGAAGAAATTTACCACGGCTTTTATTGATGATAGCTTCCTGATTGGATACCTAACACCCGAGGAATATTTCTATTTTCTAGGTGAGTTACGAGGAATGAACAAAAGTGATGTAGATAAGCTTTTAGCGGAGTATGGAGAGTTTTTTAATGGTGAAGTATTGAATAAGAAGGTCTATGTGCGTGATCTTTCTAAGGGAAACCAAAAAAAGGTTGGTATCGTCGGGACACTCATTGGAAATCCTGAATTGATTATTTTGGATGAACCCTTTGCAAACCTAGATCCAACTACACAGTTTAGGTTGAAAAAGCTGATTGCTAAAATAAGGGAAAATAAGGATGTAACTCTTTTGATTTCCAGTCATGACCTTTCCCATACCGTTGAAACCGCAGATCGGATCATTGCTTTGAGTATGGGGTTGATCGTTAAGGATGGTGTCAAAACGGAAGAAACATTGGCAGAGTTGAATTCATTCTTTGCTGTTGAATAAAAAGCTTCATGGCTAAGCCCATTTTATGGCTTAACTGAAAATAAGTAAGAATCCCAGATTGGAGATGGCCTTTAGCTGTTCTCCAATCTGGGATTTTTTATTTGATAGCTAGCTCAAAAGATCGCTCATCCATTTTTTGAAAATCTATTGATGGTGCTTCCATCATCAAGGTTCAAGGAGACCTGAAGGGCTTTACCTTGGGCTGTGATGTCCACATAGGTTCTATTTCCTGCTTTTGGACCACCGCCAATTATCACATAATAATTATGGGAATTATCGGGTGGATGGAAACTGTATTTATGTGTATGTCCTGAAATTACGGCATCAACCTTATTATCATTCAATATGCTGTGGAAACATTCAAAGTTATGCTTGGTTCCATGCCAATCATCCGAATGATGGAAGGGGATGTGGGTTACGACAAGGGTATGTTTCGCTTCCTTACGTTCCTTAGATTGCAGCACCTTGGATAACCATGCCTTTTGCTCCAGTCGGTAATTGTCGTAATCAACGGTACCGGCATATACTTCATGGTCATCAGGTTTATCCTCACCACTGTCCAGAATAATCCAATAGATTGGCCCCATGCGAAATGCTTGGTAAAACTTGTTTTCTGGGTAATCAAAATACTTTTTGTAGTCTCTGGCGAAGCTTCCTCTAGTTTCATGGTTACCTCGTATCATGAGGAAAGGGGTGGTACTTGCAAATTTGTTTCCAATAGGCTTCAATAGTTTTTCAGTCAGGTCAGTTTGGTTGCTTACATAATGGAAGGAGTCGCCATTTAGGAATACCAAATCCTTTTTAGCCAATTTACTCTTATCAAAAAGGAAGGCATAGCTGTCTTTATCCTCATGTATGTCATTCAGGATCAAACATTGTATGCTATCCTGTTTGGGTAGAGGAACGGTAATCTCAAAAGGTTCCGATTGAATGGTTCCAGCATATTCAATTTTATAGGGTTCGAATTTACTGATTTCCTTTCCTACCACCTTGTATTTCAACTGACCGTTCTTATGGTTTACCTTGAATTTAAAAAGGTCGGTATTTGCGTTTCGCATTCCGTCCTCTACCTGATAAATGGATTTGACGGTTTTGTTATTGGCATCCAGGACTTCAACCCAAGCGAGGCATGGTTTGTTGAATATCGCACAGATGGTTACAGTCTCGGCATTCAGGTTCTGTAAGTAGGGTGGACAGGCGAGCGAAAAGGCTTCGTTCTGATTAGGGATCAGTTTTTCTGCATAGGCAGGGGTACTGGCTCCTAAACCAATTAATCCTAATCCTTTCAGGAAATTTCTTCTATTAAAGTTCATGCTAGATTGAGGTTAGATTTTGTCTCTATAAATTTATAAAAAACATCCTAGCATTGGATAGGTAAATGATGATGTAGGACTAATTTTACAATAGCGGATTTTTTCTCCATAAAAAAACAGCAGCTCATTTGAGCTGCTGTTTCAATATGTCCTCCTATTAATTTGAAACCTAGAGGAGTTTTGTAAAAAATGATTCTAATTAATCTTCTTCCCTGATAGCGGCTTGATCAAGATCTTGACCACTTACTTCAGCTCTGATTTTGTGTTCTAGTTCATCCATTAAATCTGGATTGTCTAACAGTAAGGTTTTCACTGCATCACGACCTTGTCCCAATTTCGTGTCACCATAGCTGAACCATGAACCAGATTTTTTGACGATTCCGTATTCCACCCCTAAGTCAATGATCTCACCAACTTTGGATATACCTTCACCAAACATAATGTCAAATTCAGCGATACGGAAAGGAGGGGCAACTTTATTTTTCACGATCTTCACTTTTACGCGGTTACCAGATACCTCATCAGAATCTTTGATCTGTGAAGTACGACGGATATCCAAACGTACTGAAGCATAGAATTTCAGGGCATTACCACCAGTAGTCGTTTCAGGGTTACCAAACATTACACCGATTTTCTCGCGCAATTGGTTGATGAAGATACAACAACAGTTGGTTTTAGAAATGGTACCGGTCAACTTACGTAAAGCCTGAGACATTAAACGTGCCTGTAGACCCATTTTGGATTCACCCATTTCACCTTCAATCTCGCCTTTAGGAACCAAAGCTGCAACGGAGTCAATCACGATAACGTCGATAGCTCCCGAACGGATCAAGTTATCTGCAATCTCTAATGCTTGCTCACCATTGTCTGGTTGAGAGATTAAAAGGTTCTCGATATCAACCCCAAGCTTTTGGGCATAATATTTATCAAAAGCGTGTTCCGCATCAATGATTGCTGCGATACCACCTTTTTTCTGTGCTTCTGCTACAATATGAGTGGCTAAAGTAGTCTTACCAGAAGATTCAGGACCATAGATCTCGATGATACGTCCTTTTGGTACACCACCAATACCTAAAGCGATATCTAAGCCTAAAGAACCTGTAGAGATAGCCTCGATAGGTTCAACAGCTGTATCACCTAATTTCATGATGGTACCTTTTCCGTAGTTCTTTTCTAATTTATCTAATGTAAGCTGTAAGGCTTTTAGTTTGTCTGAGTTGCTCATATTTTTAGTATAACGTTGTCAAAAATAATTTATAATATTGAATTCTACAAATAAAATGCTAAAAAAGTTAGTTATTTTGTTTTGATATGTTCAAGATGTTAGTTTTCTGTTGTTTTAAGCTAGATTTTGAAGAATGTTTTAATCTTTGTGGACTAATTTTGCTTTTTTATTCCGTTCAAAATATCTGCAAAAATAGGAGATGGGGCAAATATCGCATTTAGGGGATCTTGCCAGGCATATATATCGACCATGTAAGATTAGCCAATGATGTGCCATGGCTATGGTATCTTTAGGTAAATGTTTGACCAATTGTTTTTCTGCAGCCAGTGGCGTTGTTGCCTTATTGGTCAATCCTATTCGATCAGCCACCCGGAACACGTGTGTATCTACAGCCATGGCTGGGTTATGGAATACCACAGAAGAAATGACATTGGCAGTTTTGCGGCCTACACCTGGAAGTTTGACCAAGTCTTCGACCTTCTCCGGAATTTCTCCGTGGAATGCACTGAGGAGTTTTTGAGCCATACCAACCAAGTGTTTCGCTTTGTTGTTGGGATAGCTTACCGATCTGATATAAGTGAACACTTCATCAGGGGAGCTAGCCGCTAAGGATTCAGGATCGGGATATCGCTCAAATAGGGCAGGAGTCACCTGATTTATCCTTTTGTCTGTACATTGAGCAGAAAGAATAACCGCAATGAGCAATTCAAATGGATTGCCATAATTCAGTTCTGTCTGTGCGTCAGGATTGTGGGTAGAAAAATATTCAACAAAAGCCTTGTAACGTTCTTTTATCAGCATAAACAAAGATAATAATATTTCTAGGGAAGATTTAAGCTTTGTTGAGGGAATAGGGTATAAATGACGAAGCCACTCTTTCTTAGAATGGCTTCGTTATTATAAGTTACGTAAGGTCTTAGAATAGTTGAGGATATTTTCTATAGTTCTGTCTTCTGGATCTTTAGACAACTGTTGTATGCAACTTTTGATTTTTTCCTCGAATGATAATTCAAGATTAGCGTCTTGAATGATACCTGAAAGTTGACCTTCGTAATTTACTTCTTTTGTTTTAGTAGAGTTTTCGACCATAAGCATCTTGTTTTCTATCTAAACGCAAGATACTTAGCAATATTGTGAAAAATTTAACATTTTTTTACTTTTTTTCTGAAACTAATTTATTAGCCTCTACAATAGCGTTATAAGCATTCACAATACCTCCACTTACACTGATTTCATCCAAATACACGCGTTTTGAATTGCCATCTTTTTTGATCTTAACCTTTTGGTCAACCTTAGTTACGCTCTTCATGATGACCTCTTTAACTTGCTCGGCAGTCAATGAAGGGTAATATGCACGGATCATTGCTGCTAAGCCTGCAACAACAGGGGCAGCCATACTGGTACCTTGGTTTTCTTTGTATTTAGACTCTGGGATAGTCGAGTTGATCTTAACACCAGGTGCAAAAACATCCACGCTGCGGTAACCATAGTTTGAGAAGTTTGCTAATAGATCAGCGTCCTGTTTCAGTCCTGTTGCACCAACAGTGATCCAGTTCTTGGCTTCACCAACAACGGCATCTACACTATCGGTAAAATATTTGGTTGGGTAGTTTTTCTCTATATCATTATCCTGAGCATCATTACCAGCGGCATGAACAAGTAATACATCTTTAGATTCAGCATATTTAATGGCTTCGTCCACTGCCTTTTTATTGTATGCATAACCTTTACCGAAACTCATGTTAATTACTTTTGCGCCATTATCTACAGCATAGCGGATACCATTGGCCACATCTTTGTCGCGTTCATCACCATTAGGAACCAGGCGAACAGCCATGATCTGTACATGATCCGCAACACCGTTGACGCCTTTATTGTTATTGCGTTTAGCACCAATGATACCGGCAACGTGAGTTCCGTGTTCAGCATCTGGACCTTTTACATCTGGGTTTCCATAATTGCGTTGGGAAGCATCTTCGTAGTCGTCGCCTACCACGTGTCTAGGATCAAACTCTTTGTTTAAATGGGAATCGACCTGATCGGTAAAGTATTTTACAGCATCCTCTATGTCCGTGTAGAATTTCTCGAATGAACCATTGTCAAGTTCTTTTTTTGCGATCCTAATGGCCATCTTTTGTTGATCACCTTCTGCTTGGAAAGCGTCCAAATCTGCTTTGGTAATATCTTTAGGGGCTTTGCCGATTTTTTTCACTACAGCATCTACTTCATTTTTAAGACGGCCATAGTTCAACTTGCCGAATGAAGCTTCTTCCATTTTAGAAGTATAGTCTGTGATCATTTTTTGGTAGGCCACGAACTCTCTTCTTTCCTTTTCAGAAAGAGGTGTACTTGGTAATACGGAAATGTATTTAGGTTCGTAGATACGGATCAGACGGGTTACCTCTAAATTGTCTTGATTAACATTCAATCCATCTTTACCGCCAATAAAGTTCCATCCATGTACATCATCGATATAGCCATTGCCATCATCATCTTTACCGTTTCCAGGGATTTCCTTTGGATTGGTCCATAATACATCCTTTAAATCTTCGTGTTGAATATCCACACCTCCATCTAGTACAGCCACAACAACAGGCGTTGCTTTTTTGCCTTTTAAAAGTTCTTGGGCTTTTTCAGTACTGATACCCATGACACCGTCTTTTTGAAAATCAAGATTATACCAGTTTGCTGGGGGAGTGGCAGTCTTATCTTGGCTAAATCCAAGGGTTGGAAGAATTCCTAAAGCTAAATAGCACAGAAATTTATTTGTTCCTATCATATTTTTATAGATTATAATTCGACAAATTTAATATTTTCAACTAGATGCTTTTGTTAATTAATCTAAAATCACAAAAATTTTATCTTATTTTTAAGCATTCATTAACCATTATTAACTATATAGTATGAAAGATAAATATGTAATTGGTTTAATATTGTCAATCATGATATCATCCTGTTCATCAGATAACAAAATACAGAAAGAGCCAGTGAGTTGGCCCGATGCAATGGCGCCTATTGCCGAAGAAATAGCCCATGAAAGAATAATCCATGGAGATACGGTCTCTGACCCCTATTATTGGATGATTGATTATTTCAAAAAAGGACCAGATTCTTCGAAGGTTGTGGCTTATCTGGAAGCGGAGAATAAATATACAGAGGCCATGATGAAGGATACGGAATCTTTTCAGGATATCCTTTTCAAAGAGATGAAGGGTCGGATCAAAGAAACCGATGAAAGTGTCCCATATTTGAGAAACGGGTATTACTACTATCAAAGAACGGAAGAGGGGAAACAATACTTTAAGCTGTGCCGTAAGAAAGGCAGCCTAGATGCCAAAGAAGAAGTATTGTTGGATGTGGATAAGATGGCTGAAGGCTTTGCCTATTATGCCATTGGTGGTGCTACGGTGAGTCCGGACAATAAATTGCTCGCCTTTTCGGTAGACACGGTTTCCAGGAGAGAGTACGTCATTCAGTTTAAGAATCTGGAAACAGGCGAACTTTTAGCCGATAAAATTGTCAGGACTTCTGGTGCTGCTGTTTGGGCATCTGATAATAAAACGATTTTCTATACTTCCAAAAATCCTGTGACCTTATTGAGTGAAAAAATAAAGCGTCATGCCTTGGGTACTGATGCGGCATCGGATGCAGTGGTATATGAGGAAAAGGATAATACCAACTATATAGGGGTAAGTAAGTCCAAGAACGATCAATACATCTTTATCTATTCAGGAGGTACATTAAGTTCGGAGACCAGGTACATTAAAGCTGATGAGCCCAATGCGGAGTTCAAGGTATTCCAAGCCAGAATGAAGGATGTGCTCTATGATGTGACGCCATTGGCAGATAAATTTTTGATTGTTACCAATGATAATGCCCAGAACTTTAAGGTGATGGAAACGCCATTGGATAAGACGGCTAAAGAAAACTGGAAGGAATATATCCCACACAGAAAGGATGTCTTGGTACAGGGGATCGATGAGTTTGCGGATTATGTAGCCATATCTGAAAGGAAAAATGGCTTGACGCAATTGGCCATCAGGAACCTTAAGGATAATTCTCAGCATTACCTTGATTTTGGTGAAGCTGCCTATACGGTTTATCCGAGCACAAACGCAGAATACAATACCGAAGTATTACGATATGGATATACTTCCATGGTCACTCCATCGTCTACATTTGACTATAATATGAAGACCAAAGAAAAGACCTTGATGAAGCAACAAGAGGTACTTGGCGGTTATGAAATGAAGAATTATGTGACAGAGCGTGTAATGGCCAAGTCTACAGATGGTACAGAAGTTCCAATTTCTATCGTCTATAAGAAGGGCACCAAGAAAGATGGAACTGCTCCATTGTTGTTGTATGCATACGGTTCCTATGGTAATTCCATGGACCCAAGCTTCAGTTCTTCGAGATTGTCTCTTTTGGACCGAGGTTTTATCTATGCATTAGCGCATATTCGTGGTGGTGAGGAAATGGGAAGACAGTGGTATGAGGATGGGAAAATGATGAAAAAGAAAAATACGTTCACTGATTTTATTGACTGTGGCAAGTATTTGATCGATCAGAAGTTTACAGCCAAGGAGCATCTTTATGCCCAAGGCGGAAGTGCGGGCGGATTATTGATGGGTGCCGTGATCAATATGTCGCCAGAAATCTGGAATGGAGTGATTGCGCAGGTTCCATTTGTCGATGTAGTGAATACCATGTTGGATGAAAGCATTCCATTGACGACGAATGAATATGATGAATGGGGAAATCCCAACAATAAAGAAGCATACGATTATATGAAATCATATTCTCCATATGAAAACATTGAAGCGAAAGAATATCCAAACCTATTGGTTACCACTGGGCTCCATGATAGTCAGGTGCAGTATTTTGAGCCTGCAAAATGGGTAGCGAAATTGCGTGCAACCAAGAAAGGTAACAATGTCATCCTATTGAAAACGGATATGGATTATGGACATGGTGGCGCATCGGGAAGGTTTGATTACTTAAAAGATGTGGCATTGAGTTATGCATTCCTATTTAAGTTGGAGGGAATTACCAAATAAAAGAGAAAAGACAGATACAAGAAAGGGCAATAGATGATTCTATTGCCCTTTCTTGTATGATTTTAAAAATTTCTTATTTATGATTTAAGCTATCGGCTTTGTTTTCTGCTTCAATTTCGCGGGCATCGATTTGATGCTGCTTGTAGTTTTCCATTGCGATCTTGCTTGCACGTTGAGAAACGACCAGGCCAAAAATGGCAACTACAGTTACGACTATTACTCCCCACATATATTTCTTCTTGTCTTGCTTAACCAGCCAATACATGAAAAGGATGTAAGGGATAACGAATAGGGCGTAAAAAAAGATACTTGGACCAACCATGATTTTTTAATTTGATGCAAAATTAAGGATTTATTTATATATCGATGCAAATGCTTCATTTTGAATAGAAATCTTACAAAACAATGAAAGATTTTAAACGTTTCAATAATTGGAAAGTCTGATTGAAAGGTTTTCAATGAATTTGGGGCGTATTTATTTTATAAATAAAAAAACTACTTTCAGATTGCATAAAAGAAAAAAATAATTGTTTACTTTTGCGCTGTCTGATCACTAAGTATCAAAGGCAAAAATGTATGTATTGTAACAAGTTATATATGAACTCTTTCGCTCAAGCTTGCATCAAGCTTAGTATAAGGGCATATTATGCAATGCGTAGATTTAATTGTCCAGTTCTTCGATTCCGACGACCTATTCTGCCTCGAGCTTGATACCGAGGCAGGCAAACTTCCCATATTGTCATTCACCCAGCTCGGTGATTGATATTCAAATTAGATTAGTTAGTTCAAATACTTTGGTATTTATTTTTTAGGTCGACATTATTCAATGACAATCTCAGATTTTTTAATTATTCCCGCGACGGCAAACCATGTTAAGTATGCCGATGAAGTCTGTAATGAAATGTTCGAGTCTGCAAAGGCTCGTGGGACGGGCATTGCACGCAGAAAACCAGAATACGTAGCGCGCAAGATGGAGGAAGGTAAGGCTGTTATTGCTTTACATAAGGATGGGACTTGGGCCGGTTTCTGTTATATTGAGACTTGGAGCCATGGTGATTATGTGGCGAACTCTGGTCTTATTGTCAATCCACTTTTCCGTAAAGTAGGTTTGGCAAAAGCAATCAAAAAGCGCGTGTTTGATCTGTCAAGGGAGAAGTATCCAAATGCAAAGATTTTTGGCCTGACTACAGGTTTGGCTGTCATGAAAATCAATTCCGACCTAGGATATGAACCTGTTACCTATTCTGAATTGACTCAAGATGAGGAATTCTGGAAAGGCTGCCAGTCCTGTGTGAACTTTGATATCTTGGTCTCTAAAGATCGTAAGAACTGTATGTGTACTGCGATGTTATGGGACCCGGTAGAAAAAGAAAAAGAACTGAAGGAAAAGATCCTTCGTAAGGCCGAAGCTAAGGAACGTCTTGACCGAATTTCCAAAAAGCAATCTCTATTGAAGAGAATTGAAGCAAAACTTTGGAGGTCGACTAAAAAAATGGTCGCTGCGGTAATTCCCGTAGGGATTAGACCTGTTAAAGGTTTTTAATTTGTTATTTTTGTTATCATCAGCATATTAATCGTTATCAAATGAAAAAAGTAGTTTTAGCATTTAGTGGTGGGTTGGATACTTCATTCTGTTGTATCTATCTGTCTCGTGACTTAGGATTAGAAGTTCACTCCGTAGTAGTAAATACCGGAGGTTTTTCAGAGGAAGAATTAAAGAATATCGAAAAGAAGGCCTATGATCTAGGTGTAAAGTCGCATACTACTATTGATGAAACTGAAGATTATTACCAAGATACCATCAAGTATTTGATTTTTGGGAATGTCTTGAAAAATGCTACCTATCCGCTTTCAGTGTCAGCCGAGCGTGTTTGCCAAGCTACAGCTATAGCAAACTATGCGAAGAAAATTGGCGCAGAATGCGTTGCACATGGTTCAACAGGTGCAGGTAATGATCAGGTACGTTTTGATATGATCTTCCAGACCTTGATTCCAGGTGTAGAGATCATTACTCCAATCCGTGATCTACAGTTATCACGTGAGGCGGAAATTGATTATTTGAATTCACATGGTGTTGAATATTCTGCTGATAAAGCAAAATACTCGATCAATAAAGGATTATGGGGAACTTCAGTAGGAGGGGCTGAGACGCTTACTTCGAATGAATACCTTCCAGAATCTGCATGGCCAACTCCTGTAACTTCTACAGAACCACGTAAGATTACTGTTGATTTTGAAAACGGTCAACCAGTTGCTTTAGATGGTGAGAAAATGAGTCCTGTTAAGGTTATCCAAGAGTTGCAAGCGATTGCACAACCTTATGGAATCGGTCGTGATATCCATGTTGGTGATACCATCATCGGGATTAAAGGACGTGTCGGTTTTGAGGCTGCAGGCCCAATTATTCTGATCAAAGCGCACCATGCTTTGGAGAAACATACCTTGACCAAATGGCAACTTTCATGGAAAGACCAATTAGCGGGTTTCTATGGTAACTATATGCACGAAGGTCAGATGCATGATCCAGTGATGCGTGATATGGAGGCATTCCTTCAAAGTTCGCAAGATACCGTTTCTGGTCGCGTATTTATTGAGCTTCACCCTTACCGATTTGTAATCTTAGGTATTGAATCTGAACACGATTTAATGTCCAACAAGTTTGGTTCATACGGTGAGATGAACAAAGGCTACACTGGTGATGATGTAAAAGGGTTCTCGAAAATCTTCGGTAACCAAACCATCATTTGGCACAAAGTTAATAACAAAGGCTAATCGCCTTTCTTCAAATATTGAAAATCTTTTTGCAAACCAAGGTAGCTGTCTAGGCACCTTGGTTTTTTTGTTTTATTTTGACTGATTATTTATCATAATGGAAAAAATTAAAGTAGGAATTGTAGGGTCGGCAGGCTATACCGGAGGTGAATTGCTTCGGGTATTGATCTTTCACCCGAATGTGGATATAATATTTGCCAATAGTGCTTCCAATGCCGGCAATAAACTTTCTGATGTTCATAATGATTTGTTTGGAGATACAGACTTAACGTTCTCTTCAGATTTTCATTCTGATATCGATGTTCTGTTTTTATGTGTAGGACATGGAGATGCGCGCAAGTTTTTAGATGCCCATCCTATCGATCCTTCCGTAAAGATCATTGATCTTTCCCAAGATTACAGGCTTAAGGCAAATACGGAATACCAAGGTAAGAATTTTATCTACGGTCTACCTGAATTGAATAAAACCGATATTGTTTCGGCGCAATATATTGCTAATCCTGGCTGTTTTGCCACGAATATACAATTGGCATTATTGCCTTTGGCGAACAAAGGATTATTGGGCGACCAAATCCATGTGAATGCAACAACAGGGTCAACAGGTGCTGGTCAAAAACCTTCTGCTACGTCGCATTTTTCCTGGAGAAGCAATAACCTTTCGGCCTATAAGTCATTTGAGCACCAGCACCTGCAAGAGATATCGGAGTCGCTCAACCAATTGCAGGAAGGATTCCTTCCAGCTGGAGATGGATCTCTACTAGAAAGAGCTGCCCAGAAAATTAACTTTATCCCTCAACGAGGAGCATTCCCTAGGGGTATCTTTTCTGCCATCTATGTCGATTCAGATCTTTCGGAAGAGGATGCATATGAGCTTTACGAGTCTTATTATGGTTCGCATCCTTTTACCCATGTATCTAAGGCTAATATTGATATCAAACAGGTGGTCAATACCAACAAGAGCATCATCCATCTAGAGAAACATGGCGAAAAGCTGTTGATCCTGAATATTACTGATAATCTATTGAAGGGTGCTTCTGGACAAGCGGTACAGAATATGAACCTGATGTTTGGATTGGATGAAAAAGCGGGATTGAACCTGAAGTCGGTTGGCTTTTAGTGTTAGGGGATTTGAGATGTGAGATATGAGATTTGAGATATGTCCATTGTCCATCCCTAAATAGGGTTGACCGTTTTTATACTTATCTCATTTTCATCAAATGTAGTAATGATCGTTTAGGTGATAGCGCGGTTGCTATCTCAATACTCAAATCAACTACATAATAAACAGAAGGGCTTGCACAGATCTTGTACAAGCCCACATTCACTAACAACACATATTAACTGTATAAAAGATATAATAAAACAACTTAACCTTAATTATTTTAGAGATGCTACTGATTTATAGTCCTACAAACTTATAGACGAAAACAGGGTCTTCCATTTCGGTATCTTTAATTTCATAGATATATAGGCGTTTTACTTCCTCAAAATCCTTGATTTTCCATAGCCAAGTGTCTGGTTGTAAATCTTTCGGTTCTGCGTTTCTAGTTGTAGTTCCATTCGTACTACAACCCTTTTTTACGGTTGTAAATGTTCCAGATATAGGGTGAAAAGTGAATTTATTTCCTTCGAAAACCGTTGTTCCAGTTTTTTTTGTGAAAATCTCAGTGACACAGTTTGAGGCACTTCTAGTTCCTAAATATTGATAGAATTCCAATTTTCCTTTTTTATTTTGTTCTGTAAAATAATATTCCCGAGCGGCTTCCCAATCACTTCCTAATTGATGTCCGTCTCTATCATAATAGGATATAGGCCCTAAACCTCCCCAGAACCAAAGACCATTTTTTAGTTCGGAAGGGGTCTCTGTTGCTGGCTTATCCTGAGGAACAGGCTTTTCCTCTTCAATATTTGTTTTTTTACATGATAATAATATCGATGCACATATTGCCAATAAATAATACATAGTTTTCATGATCCATTTATATAATTCTAATTTGATAATTACCAACCCCTTGGTACTCGGTAGATCCCTCTAACGCTTCCTATACGCACCTGTTCATTTGTGATTGCGGACCTGAAATAGCCGGAGCTTTCGATGACGAAGATTCCTGATATATATTTTTTGCCTTTTTCTTCCGTTTCTTTGACGGTGAAATATCCAGGACTATCTTTGAAATCTTGGTCATCCTTATATACTGAAGAGTAAACATGGCTTAGGCCTGGGGTAAAATATGCAAAGGTAACTTGCTGATCGGCTTCATTGAACATGGACCAAGTGTATCTTTTTTCTGTGCTTGACAGGGCCGATTTTGGCCATAAGAAAGTAATTTGAGGATCCGTGCTATTTGCTACAATGTTGTTCATGCTATGGAAGCTAGTTCCAGGGACATTACCTGCTGCACCCAAATATGTTCTCCATTCGCCCCCATCTAAACTAATCATAATGCCATCCTCAATGATGTGGATTTCACTTATTAAAATTACTTGATGCCCTCTAACACTTAATTCTACGGAAACCGTGGCAATATTTTTAGCGGGTTTGGATGAAGGTGATAAATATTTTGCTTTATTTCCATTCACGACCAGTCTTCCAGGGCCATCCAACTTCCAATTTTTAATATAGGTTTGACTTAATGGTATAGGAGTTCCAGCATTTATTGGCTGCACTAAGGGTACCAAAAGATCGCCGTCTACGGGATGGACATTTTGAATAGCGGCCAATTCAAGGGACTCACTTAGTCCTATGGTTGCCATATTTGGTGTTAATTGTATGGTTTCGATCATTGACCAATCACTAAAGTGGTCTGTCAGGACGCGTAATTCCTTTTTGTTTAGATCAATTTCATTCTTTCCTGGGCATATCCAGGTTCCTACCTCATTTTGATACGCAATTTCTAAGGTTTTGGATAAAAGGGACTGTTGGCTTTGTCCCTCTAAATTGAAGGTAATAGTTACCTCCTTATGTAATTCGATATTTTCTGGCGTAAAGCGATATGAAAAGCCGCTGCCTCCAGGACTGCTGTTTTCAAGCGGTTGTATACCAATTTCCTGTTCCTCGAGTAGGGCACCTTCAGGGAATAATATTTTTACCTTACCATCTGAACTTTGTATAGACCCTCCTTCAGGACCGATAAATTCATAAACAGGTTCATCTATCGCCTCACCAATAGGCATTTCATATTTGATAGTATCTTTAATAGGTTCTTCCTCTTCTAACCTTAGATCGTTCCGTTCACAGGCCAGAACACTTGAAAATAAAAGGATAAGATGAAAGATAATTACGGTTTTTAAACCAGTTTTTAGATGATTTTTCATGATAATTATTTACAATCACTATAAGTCAATTCATACTCTAACTTGTAGCCATTCAATCTGTTTTCAACGATTTTTATTGGGTACTCTTCTTTATTGTAGGTTATTGTTCGGTCGAAACTGACACTTTGGGATAGCTTGAGCACAGGTACTTCATTTACTTCAGCAGTATTGTGATAATGGTAGTAACTCATGATGTTATTTTTACTTTCAGGGAGAAGCAAATCTAACCTTGTTTGATGGTATAGGTTGATGGCAAAAGCAGGGTGGATTTCACCGGTATGCTTGTCGTCATAATGATACTCATCTTTAGAGGATAAATAATGATGGTTGGGATTTGCAGTGCTGACTTCGTAAGTCTCGGTTTTGATGACCTGCTTGCCTTGATCAATGGAATAGAAATATTTGATCTTTTCCATTAATAGATTGTTTGAGTACAATTTCAGTTCTGAAACTTTGTTATCTTGGTTATAAGTGAACAAATAGGATTCAGTTACTGCAGGAGAGATATTGTCATATCGAACCTCAGCACTTTCAATCCTTTTACTATTAGCTGCATAATTTAAAGAATACCTGATTTTAAGGATTTCATTTGCATCATAAAAAGACACTGATTTGACCAACCCATCTATGGTCGCTACACGTCGAATGAGGTCTTTTGTCCCTCGTGTGAAGTTTATTACTTCTTTTAAGTTTTTGTTCTCATAAGATAGTTGAGATTCCTTATAAAGGTTTCCTACGAAGGTATTTAAACCGAATCCATCGAATTGTTTTAGGACAGATAAGGTACATCCTTTTTTAGGAGGGGTTGGCTCGACAACTTGATCCTGATTACAACTTGAAAGGATCAAGAGAAGGCTTGCCAGGTAAATTTTTGTTTTATTGTTTTTCATGATTTTTGGTTTCATTAAAATTTATGGAACAAATTTGAGCCTAATCATTCCCCATTTTTTAAGTAGCAGACCTGAAATTTATATCTCCGTAGATGTACTGAAATTTGCGGTCCTTGCTGTCTTTTCCGTAGAACTACGTATTTCTTTATATCCGTGCAGGTATCGAAAAAGTGTCGCTTATTCGCTGCTAGCTTTGTTAAAATTTAATATTATGATAAAGACATCAGTAATACTTGTGTGCCTAATGGCAACAATGACCATAAGCTACGGTCAATCTATCCTTAATCGGATTAAGGATAAGGTGAAGAACAAAGTTGAGCAGAAGATTGAAGAAGGTATTGACAAAGGGATAGATAAAGCAGAGCAAAAAGGGACTGAAGCTGTCAAGAATGAAACCGTAAAGAACAAAGGGTCAAAGCCAGAGAATAAGCCCAGCAATAAGGAAAAGGGAAACGGAGAGACGGAACAAGCTGGAAAGGGTCTTTCAAGTTTTCAAAGCTACTCAAAGTATGATTTCGAAAGAGGGAGCCAAATCCGTTTTTCGGATGATTTTTCTGAAGATGTTATTGGAGAATTCCCTTTGAAATGGTCAACCAATAATAGAGGAGAAGCTGTAAATGTAAAAAACAGTATAAATAAATGGCTTCGCATGTATCAATCTTCAAAATTTGTATCACCAATGATCAGTTCACTGCCAGTAAACCATACGATAGAATTTGATTTGATCCTAAATTTTGATAAAGGGGGCAATAGTTATCGCTTCCCAGGGCTACAGCTGAATTTGTTGGCATTGAATGGAAAGAATAATGTCAAAGATTATTTGGTGAACAATAATTCCAAGGGGGAGTTGATCATTGAAATACTACCAGGAGAGGAAGGCAGTTCCAACATCTCCTTAAAGGTAAATAAAGAAGGGAGTTTGTTTTTTCAGAATGAAGAAAAAGGCTATCGGAAGCTGGATTCATTTTACGGCAAACCAATTCATATTGCCATCTGGAATCAAGGGCAAAGAATTAGGGTTTGGCTCAACGAGGAAAAGATATATGATATTCCAGTAGCCATTCCGCAGGGCGTTGTCTTTGACCATTTGGGCTTTAATGTAGAGGGATCTGCCTATCAGGATGAGCAAGTTGGTTACTACATAGGTAATGTTATGGTTGCGGATGCAATGGCGGATCTAAGGTCTAAATTTTTGACAGAGGGCAAGATCGTAACACAGGGAATTCTATTTGACACCAATTCATCGAATATTAAACCAGAAAGTGTAGGGACAATCGATGCTATTGCCAAAATATTTATTGATAATCCAAGTCTGAATATAGAGATCAAAGGACACACAGATAGTGAAGGGGATGAACAAAAGAATCTGACATTATCTAACCAAAGGGCAGAATCAGTAAAAAACTATTTAGTAGAAAAGCATAAAATAGCTGGGTCTAGGTTAAGGACAAGTGGGGCAGGCGAAGGAAGTCCGATAGAGGATAATGCTACTTCAGCTGGAAGAGCAAAAAATAGAAGGGTTGAATTTATTAAGTTCTAGTAATCTATGAAAACTATTATTTTTTTGCCATACTTCTTATTTGGGCTGGGAGCAGAAATGATCTTTGCTCAAGAAAAGGATCCTATGACCGTAATAAATCATTGGGAAAGCCTATTGGTTTTAGATCCTGATATTGATTTGACAGCAAGCCAACATCCAAAGAATGAATTGGTCGAGGAACATAAGAACAAACATCTAGCGGCAATTAACGAAACGTTGGACCTATTTTATGCTGACCTTATACCCTCTTTTGAAAGCAATAAACTGCATGGGAATATGACTCTTGCTGAGAAGAATTTAAGGGAACAAGTGGCAACCCATAGGTTGGGGCTTTCTGAAGCTTCTCAAATTGTGGCTTTTAGGATTGCCATAAAAAAAAGGGGACCGATAAGTAGTAATAGCTACTCTTGGATAGACTTTGAAAATTCTGGTATTAGTATATCCCAAGTCAAGGCGATAGAGCAGTTGTTAGGAAGTCTAAAAAGTAATGAAAATAATATTTCTGATTTACCAACACTTTATGCCGGTAATTTAATGGAATTAGAATCTACACTGAGGGAAGAACTGGATGCTATTCCTAAGGTTTGGGTGTTTCATAAGCAGGAACCGAGTATTATTATGGAAATGGAAAACCCAAAGAAAGCCATTGAGCTGCAGATCCGATATGACGGAAAACGGTACTTATTGCTGAAACAGAATTATGCGAAGGTTTATTTGGATTGGAAAGCAAAACAAGGTCGATTGGAGGAGGCTATTAGGTTGTACAAAGCCCTTACCCCACAACGAAAAACCCAAAATGGATTTACTGTTTTTGACGACCTTTCAACGCGTATCTTGGAGCATATCCAAGAACATATAGTGAACACGGATTTGGCACTGAATATTGCTCAAAACACACTATGGAGTAAGGAGCAGTTAAATTTTCATATTTCTACCTATAATAATTTTCAAATTGTTGAAAATCAATAAAATTTCAATTTCTACTCACTAATTTTGTGTCTGAGAAACAGCCAATTATACCATGAAAATCATGATACTAGTCCTAGGGATGATACTTTCCATCCTTCAGGACAATATCCCACCCTCAAATTCGGAGTTGGATAGGATTTTGGGCCTAAAGGATGATACCACGAAGATGGTTCAATTAGATAATTATATCAACAAGGTAATCAATAATGACCCTGTTCAATCCAAATGGTTAGTTTATAAACAAATGGACCTCAGTAAGAAATTGAAGAATGAATACTGGAGTGGAATTGCATGGTTCAATATTGGTTTTATCAATGCTCGGGACGCATTGGACAGTCTTTCCATTGAAAATTTTGAAACAGCAATAAAGCATTTTGAAAAAGTTGGTGCAAAGGAAAATATCATTCGATGTTACGTGAATATTGCTGCATTGAATGGTCGATTAGGGAAGTTGGAAAAAGAAATTGAATTGCAGCAAAAAATCATAAAAATGTTGGAGGGTAGCAATAAAAGTAACCTCATACTGAATGCCTATAATAGTATGGGTGCACTATATTACAATTTGGAAGAGATAGAGAAAGGGCTTATTTATTTTAAAAAAGCTAGGGATTTGGCTATAATTCGGAAAGATACATCAAACTTAATCACATCGAATCTTGGTTTTACAAATTGTTATGCAGCTCTGAAGAAGTTTCCAGAGGGGTTGAAACATGCACAGGCAGCTTTGGCATTGGCGCAGAAATTTGGGGCCCATTTTGAGTACTCCCTTGCCCATAATGCTTTTACACAACTTTATCAAGAATGGAAGAAACCTGATGAATTAATCTATCACGGTCAGCAAATTATCTACCATGCTTCACAACTTAATGAAACCCAATATTTACTCATTGGTAACCTTGCGGTGGCAGATGGATACAGATTAAAAAAGGATCCAGAAAATGCCATTCATTTTTATAAAAATTCTGAAAAAATCGCATTGAAAAGTGGAACCGTTCTGCAATTGGATGATATCTATAAGGGCCTTTCATCGGTCTATAGTCAGGTGAATGATTATAAATCAGCTTTACATTACTATACCAAATATGCCTCGCTGAATGATAGTACATTGAATGAAAAGACCAAACGTGAGGCCAATGAAATGCATATCAAGTATGAAACTGCTCAAAAGGAAAAAGAGCTATCCATGCAGAAATTGGATCTTGTAGAACAGGAAGTTACCATTCAAAAGAACCGACAGTATTTTTTAATTTCAATAACTACAGCCATCATTTTTTTGATGCTCTTGATTTTCGCGGTCTTCTTTATTTATAACAAGAGGAAGCAATTTGCTTTACAAACTGTTGCAAATGAGAAGGAAAAAGAACTTCAACAATTACAGGCCTTCATGGAGGGCGAGGAGAAGGAACGCATTCGAATAGCGAAAGAGTTGCATGATGGAGTAGCCGGCATGTTGACAGCATCTAAGATGCAGTTTCAATCTTTTAAGACCTGTAAGGAATATACCTGTAATTTGGAAAATTATCAATTAGGCCTACAATTGCTAACAGATGCTACCGATGAAATTAGGAAGACCTCACATAACCTTATGCCCGATATTGTGCTTCAGAAAGGATTGGTTGAAGCTATTAGAAAATATTGTAATAAAATAAACAGCCATAGCTTACAGGTTCAATTTGATAGTTGGGGAGAAATTGGCCGTTATGATGAGCGATTTGAATTGGCGGTATATCGCATGATCCAGGAACTGCTGAACAATGCGATGAAGCACGCTGGAGCCTCTCTGGTATTAGTTCAGATCAACAAGCATCATGACAGTATATTTTTGACAGTTGAGGATAATGGCAAGGGGATCAATTTTGATGCGGTGGACCAAGAGGGAGTTGGTTTACAGCGATTTCAAAAACAAGCTGCCGCAATGGATGGGAAATTGGAATACGAAAACCGACCAGGAAAGGGGCTAGGTGTTTATTTAGAATTTAATATCAACAGTCAGCATATTTAATATTATGGAAAATATAAAGCTTGCGATAATTGATGACCATAAAGTGGTTCTTGATGGCTTAATCTCGATGTTATCCTCGGAGCAGAGGATTCAAGTGGTTCTTGCAGTACAAACTGCAGATGAACTTAATAATAAATTACAGGAAAGTAGTCCAGATATATTACTAATGGATATTCAAATGCCAGGGATAAGTGGAATAGATCTGGCCTATAGTGTTTTGAAAACTTATCCAGAACTAAGAATTATTGCCTTCAGTAGTTTTGATGAATCTCATTATATCAAACAGATTTTGAGAAATGGGGCAAAGGGGTATTTACTTAAAAATGCAGATCGACAGACCATTATTGAGGCTATATTTCAGGTTGCGGAAGGAGAGAATTATATCGATGAAAGATTGAAATCTTCCCTGTTGCAAGAGAGTATCTTTGGACATAAAAGATCAATGCACGATATCCCATTGACAAATAGGGAGACGGAAATCTTAAGGTTGATTGCAGAAGAATTTACCAACCAAGAGATTGCAGAAAAGCTTTTCATTGGTTTACGTACCGTTGAAACTCATCGCTTGAATCTAAATCAAAAGTTGGGTGTTAAGACTTCTGCGGGTCTGGTCAAACAAGCCATTAAACGAGGGCTAATTAATTAAACTTTACACTAAATATGGCATTGTATGAAACTTGGAGTAGTCAAAAATCTGGGTTCAGGCGAAATCAACAAATCTAAATGGGCAGTGTTTTTTGAAAAGATCCGGAATAATCGAGAGGTTGAATTATGTATAATTGGTCTAAGGTTTCTGATGGGTATGGCTTTTATTCCTTCTGGCATTATTAAGGTTGAAGGTGAACGATTTACTCGATTGGGGGTGGAGACCAAGATCGGATATTTCTTTGAAGCCTTATTTCAAGCTTCAAATTATTGGAAGTTTATTGGGATGATGCAATTGACAGCAGCGTTCCTTCTTTTTACGCAAAAATTTGCAGCATTAGGGAATTTAATCTTTTTTGTAGTGATTTCAAATATCTTCATAATAACAGTGGATCTTAATTTTAAAGGAACATGGGTCATTACGGGAATGTTGATGCTGAGTTCAATTTTATTAATTATATGGGATTGGTTTAAGTATACGATGTTGGTCAGGTCTCATGGTAGTTCTGTGGAAAGAACCTTATATAGAGAGCCAGAAGTTATATGGCAGGTAATTGGGTTGCTGTTATTCTTTAGTCTTGTATTTATGATTGTAATATTTGGTTAAAAAGATAAGGGGCAAAATGATCGTTTTGCCCCTTATCTTTTTATTTAGAAAAACCTATTTTTCTAATAAGTTGATTTTTCTTTCAACAGAAACATTGTCTCCAGTTACAGCATTACCGTCTTTATCAACTAGAGTCAATTTAACAGTTGCTTCGCCTAGAGGCAGGTTCAGGATTTCGTAAGGAACCCATTGGTCCAAAGTGAAATCTTGACCATTGATGTTAGCTTTTACTTTATAGCTATCTGCACCTAATGTTGCATTAGATACGAAGAAGTCTAACAATAAAGTTTTAGTTTCTTCACCTTTGTAATCACCTTTTGGTCTGCTGTAGAACAAAGAAGGTTCTGTAGGAGTAGGAAGCTCCGCGATTTTAGCGTCAGCTTCTACTTTGAACTTCACTAATTTGGAAGCGTCAGCAGTTTTTAGGGACTCGTGGAATGAACGAGACAAGAAAGACATTAAATAGTGCTCAGAATTAACTGGTACTGTAAATGTATGTTCTGGTTTATACAAAGCTACATATGGCGTGTTATCCAAAATAAAGTGGATATGTTGACCATCATGGGAATTCGCCATGTGGTGCTCATGTTCAGTTTGCTCAGTTAATTTAAAGTTCTGAACATCATATTTAACTGTAATCTTTGCAGAGTCTGTTCCTACTTTTTCAGAAGTTAATGAAGCGATTTTCAAGGTTGCTCCTGGGAAGTCTTTCGCATGTTGAAGAGGGTTCACTGCGATTGCACCAACTGTGTCAGCTAATGCTGTAGAATCTTTAACTTCTCCTTCTTGATTTTTTGTCGGGTTATTGCATGAAGCGAGTACCGCTGTTGCAGCTAATACTGCTAATGCTGATTTGAATGTTCTCATCACTTAATTTAAAATTTAGTCGAATTTGTTATGTTACTTAAACAAATATAACGGTAAATTGTTTATTTTTTATTGAAATACAATCTGTAAAGCTTCTTTTAACGCGAGAAGTGTTTTCTTAAGGTCATCTTCTGTATGTGCAGCCGAGATAAAGCCAACTTCATAGCCGGAAGGACCGAAATAGATTCCTCTATTCAATAATTCCCTATGCATCACTTTGTATTTTTCCATGGATGCTGGATCAATTTCATCTGCACGTTGGATTTTTTCCTTGTCAGTAAAGGCAAACCAGAAAATGGAACCAATGGTCGTAATGGAAACCTCAAAACCATTCTCTTTAATGAAGGAACGAAGTTCAGTAACGAATTCTTGGGTGGTTTTTTCTAGTTTTTCATAGAAACCAGGTTGTGCAAGGATCTGCAAAGCAGCAATACCAGCTACCATGGCAACCGGATTACCTGATAGGGTTCCAGCTTGGTATACCGAACCATCTGGCGAAATACAGCCCATCAGTTCCTTAGAGGCACCATAAGCCCCTACCGGCATACCACCACCGATAATCTTTCCATAGGTCAAAATGTCCGGTTGGATATCATAATATTTGGAAGCACCCTCAAAACCCAGACGGAATCCAGTGATTACCTCATCCATGATCAATAATGCACCGTTCTCTTTGGTAATATCTCTCAAGAAATGGATGTAATCTTTATCTTGTATCAACAAGCCATTATTTGCAGGAACACCTTCAATAATAACCGCTGCAATTTGCTCTTTAAAATCTGCAAATACTTTTTTAAGGGCTTCTTTATCATTCAATGCGATGACAATAGTTTCATCTGCAAAAGCTTTAGGCACCCCTGCTGAAGAGGTTTCACCGAAGGTGACAAGACCTGATCCCGCTTTAACCAATAAAGAATCCGAATGGCCATGGTAACAGCCTTCGAATTTTACGATTTTGTCTCTTTTTGTATATCCGCGGGCAAGTCGGATTGCAGACATGACAGCTTCTGTCCCTGAGCTTACAAAACGGATTTTTTCAATCTTTTTGTTGTTGCTAAGGATAAGTTCTGCCAATTCATTTTCAAGCGCTGTAGGAGCTCCAAAACTCAAACCTTTACCTAATTGCTCTTGCACGGCTTCACGGATTTCTGGCGTATTGTGGCCCAGGATCAAAGGACCCCAAGAACAACAATAGTCAATAAATTCATTGCCATCAGCATCCCATAAATGGGCCTTGTCACCACGTTCAATGAACAATGGAGTTCCATATACTGATTTAAATGCACGAACAGGAGAGTTTACACCACCAGGAAAGAATTCCTTGGCTTTTTCAAATAACTTCGCCGACTTTTCGCGAGAAATATCTGAAGTAGATGTTGTCATAGTTTTTTGTTTTATTGTATGGTACAAAAGTAGTATTTAGTAGTTAGTATTTCATATTTAGATTGGGGTAGGGCTCGATATTGAGGGATTATGACGGAAATGTTATAATATATCTTGTCAAAGCATTTAGTGTATTGTTATTGGTAGTTTTACTTTGATATAGACCTCAAAGCTACAAATCTGAAAACAAGCAATAGGTCTAACTACTAAACACTTAATACTAAATACTCCATAAAAAAAGCGGGCTTTCTTGAGAAAAGCCCGCTTTTTTTATGGAAAGTATTACTTTCCTTCTTCTAATACTTTAGTTACAAGTTCAGCTGCTTCTTTCAATAAGATTGCAGAGTACACTTTTAGGCCAGAATTGTCGATTAATTCTTTAGCTTCTTTAGCGTTTGTACCTTGTAGACGTACGATAATTGGAACAGGAATGTTTCCAATTTCGTTGTATGCATCGATAACACCTTGAGCAACACGGTCACAACGAACGATACCACCGAAGATGTTAATCAAAATAGCTTTTACGTTAGGGTCTTTTAAGATGATGTTGAAACCAGCTTTTACAGTTTCAGCGTTTGCAGTACCACCAACATCTAGGAAGTTTGCAGGCTCACCACCGGCAATTTTAATGATGTCCATAGTTGCCATCGCTAAACCAGCACCATTTACCATACATCCTACGTTTCCATCAAGTTTTACGTAATTAAGGTTGAATTCTCCAGCTTCCACTTCAGTAGGATCTTCTTCTGTAATGTCACGTAAAGCAGCGATTTCTGGATGACGGTATAAAGCGTTTTCATCCAAGTTCACTTTCGCGTCAACCGCTAGGATTTTATCATCAGATGTTTTCAAAACAGGGTTGATTTCGAACATAGATGCGTCAATTGAATCGTAAGCTTTGTACAATGCAGCAACAAACTTAACCATGTCCTTGTGCGCAGCACCAGAAAGGCCTAAGTTGAAAGCGATTTTACGAGCTTGGAAACCTTGAAGACCTACTTTAGGGTCGATCTCTTCTTTGAAAATAAGGTGTGGAGTTTTTTCAGCAACCTCTTCGATGTCCATACCACCTTCTGTAGAGTACATAATGATGTTGCGACCAGTAGCACGGTCTAACAATACAGACATGTAGAATTCTTTGGTTTCGCTGTCACCAGGATAGTAAACATCCTGAGCGATCAAAACCTTATTAACTTTTTTACCTTCTGGACCAGTCTGTGGAGTTACTAACTGCATTCCAATGATGTCAGTTGCGCGTTGCAATACTTCATCTTGGTTCTTAGCTAATTTCACACCACCACCTTTACCACGGCCACCCGCATGGATCTGTGCTTTTACCACAACCCAATCCGAGTTGAATTCTTCTTTCATTCTCTTAGCAGCTTCAACAGCTTGCTCTGGGGTTTCAGCAACAATACCTTCTTGTACTCTTACTCCGAAACTCTTAAGTATTTCTTTTCCTTGATATTCGTGAATGTTCATTGATAAAAAAATTTGCTGTAAAAATAGCGTATTTATTCGTAAGGGTCAAGTTATTATTACGATTAAATTGTCCTTTGTTACGCCTAACTATTTATTATATCGCTTGGGCGGCAAGTTGTTTTTGTTTTTTGTTATTTTCGCAGTATGATCTTAAAGGCAAATAACATTTTTAAGTCTTATGGCGACCTTGAAATTCTCAAGGGTGTCAGTATTTCTGTCCGTAAAGGAGAGATTGTTTCCATAGTGGGAGCTTCCGGTGCCGGTAAGAGTACCTTGCTCCATATCATCGGTACATTGGACAAACCCGATCAAGGGACCGTACTGATCGAGGGTGAGGACGTTTTTGCCTTGAATGAAAAAAAACTGAGTGATTTCAGAAATAAACACATAGGCTTTGTTTTTCAATTTCATCACCTTCTTCCTGAATTCACTGCCCTGGAAAATGTTTCCATACCTGGTTTCATCGCTGGTCAGGATAAAAAAGCTGTTGAGAATCGAGCTTTGGAACTCTTGGATATTCTTGGGGTTGCCCATAGAGCTCACCATAAACCTTCGGCCATGTCTGGGGGAGAGCAACAAAGGGTGTCGGTAGCTCGAGCGCTCATCAATAATCCTACCCTCATCCTTGCTGATGAGCCTTCAGGAAACCTAGACTCGGAAAATGCGACTGCCCTACATCAATTATTCTTTGACTTAAGGGATAAAATGCAGCAGACCTTTGTCATTGTCACCCACAATGAGGAACTAGCGAGAATTTCGGATCGTACGATCCATATGAGAGACGGTTTAATCTATTAATATGCAAAAGCTCCTGATAACTTTTGGAACACGGCCATTGGCCCAAAGACTTTCCAAAATGCTGAACAATCAATTTGAGGTTATTTTCGCAACTTCTGAAGAAGTGCCCAGCTTTTTAGAAACTAATTTTAAAAAAATTCCGACGGCAGCAAACCCAACATACGCCCATGAACTTTTGAAACTCTGTCTTGATAAGGAGGTGAATTATTTACTGCCTCTAGGCCTGAACGAGATCAATGTGTTGGCGGAGTCCAAAATCCTTTTTGAAGAATATGGAATTCAATTGCTCTCTCCCTCTAAGGAGGCATTGACAGAGCTGTACGTTTTGGAGAATCCACCTTCTGTAGTGGAATTATTATTGGTTTTAGATGGTAAAAGCCTGATTTCTGACCGTCAATTAGAATCGGAAGTTTCTGGTTTGTTTACCATTTCAGATGATGGTGATGATATAGCGCTTTGTACAATTTAACATGATCGATTTTTCAAATATTCCTCTCGATAAAAAACTATATCTATTTGAAATAGATGATGTCCTTTTTCCAAAAAAAGACTATTTATTGCAGATCTATTATCTTTTTTCGCAGTTTGTTGAGTTTACTGAAGGGAGACCGATCTCCACCGAACTAGTGAACTTCATGAAAGATCAATATCTTGAAAATGGAGAGGATGATCTATATGAGCAAACTGCCAAAAAATTCAATTTCAGCAACGATTATAAGGAAAACTTAGAACGATTAATGGTGAATGGACATCTTCCCTTGAAACTTTTCCTGTTTAATGAAATCAAGCTGTTATTTGCTTCTATTCTTGAACATGGCGGACAGATCGCCATATTAACCAAAGGGAATCCAGCGTTACAGTTAAATAAACTAAAACATCTTGATTGGCAAGGTTTTGACCGAAATGTTAAAATTTATTTTATCGATGAGTTAAATTTCAGAAATATTGAACCATTTAACTATATTGCTTCAGAAAATCATGTAACACAGAGTGATTTGATTTTCATTGAAGACAATATAGCTAGGTTATGATGAAAAGATTTGTTCTTCCTTTTTTGCTGCTTTCATTGCTTTTTGGAGCTAGCTGTAAAAAAGACCCGGTTCAACCATCCGATGATGGTCGAGATCCTGACAAAGAAATTCTCTTAAGAGACTCCACTTACTATTACTCCTTAGCGCTTTCCCTCTGGGAAGATCAACTCCCACAGCCCAAAGTCGATTCTAAAGGCCAACCTGACCTTAAAGCATTTACGAATGCCTATCAGGATGCCGAAGGAGTTCTGGCGGCACTGAAACGAAGTGCTCCTGAAGATCGCTTTAGTTTTGTTGACCGTGAAGGCACCGTTAGTGAGGAAATTCAACAAGGTGTCCATAAAGAAACTGGTATTGTGCCTATTTTCATTACGGTCAGCAACCAGAACAATGGGGAAGCCAATATGTATGTCAAGTATGTGCAAAAGAATTCTCCAGGTGAGAAGGCTGGATTAAAACGTGGAATGCGCATCGTGAGCATCAATGGTGATAGCAATCTGGACTATAACAAGAGTGAACAAAAGGCAATCGAAAACTACTATAAAGTTGTAGAAGGCAAGGAGACCTTGAATTTGGTGGTTCAAGCACCGGGTGAAACGACAACCAAAACCGTATCGGTTTCTGGTGGGGCTTATAATATCGACCCAATCTTAGTCAAAAAGATATTCACAATCAATGGTAAGAAAATTGGGTACATCTTTTATACTTCTTTTGTTAATGTGTTCAGTGAATCTGGCCCAAATGGCTACCATACAGCCATGACAAATGCATTCAAGGAATTTGAAACGGCCAACGTGAATGAGTTGATCATAGATCTAAGATATAACGGAGGAGGTTCAACTTCAACAGCTGAAATGATGTCAAACCTTTTGGTACCAACAGCTGGTTCAAAAGGTAAAATGTATGATTATAAGATCAATAAGAACCTGAAAGAATGGGGTTGGGATGATGAAACTAATCCTAAAGCTCCATTCCGCTCTGTGAACTTCAATAAGACCAATGCCCTGAACCTACAAAGAGTCTACTTCTTAGGAACTACCGGAACCGCTTCTGCCAGTGAATTGGTGATGAACGTGCTGAAACCTTATATGGATGTGCAGATCATTACGACCAATGGAAAAGGCACCTACGGCAAACCGGTCGGCTTTTTTGGGTATCCAGTGGTACATGGCTATGCAGATCTTTATATTACTTCTTTCCAAATGCTCAATAAAGATGGTTTTGGAGATTACTTCGATGGGTTAAAAGGAAAGATCACCAATGCTGCGGATGGTTTCTTCACAGAATTAGGGGATGAGAGAGAAGCTTTATTGGCTACCGCCATCTCGGATATTACCGGAACAGGAGCGGGGGCAAGGGCATCTAGCAGGACAACAAAAACTGGGCTTGAAGGAGCTAGAGAGATAAAAGTTCCGGAATTGAACGATCATCGAAATAATATGTACAAGTTTCCGGACCTGAAACTTCGAAGTATACCAAAGGTTGATTAATCTTTTTTCGAATTTGGAAGTCAATTATTGGAATCATCTTTGCATGCTTCGATATTACTTAATATTATAAATGAAAAACGCTATTCTCAGTAAACTATTGGTGCTTTTGACCTTGGTTTCCATATTCGGTTGTAAAAAGGATCTTAATGATATTACCCCTCCACCAAGACCTGGTGGTGACAGAACCATTGATCAGGAGGTGTTAGATAGTGTTTACTCTAAATATAAATATTCATCCTATTGGGAGTCTTCCATTCCAGTTGCAAATCCTATTTCCAGTCTAACAGATAAATATACTGATGCAGATGACCTTTTGAGTTATCTAATGGGGCTCACGCCTAAAAAGATGGACTATAAGTATCATCCCACCTACAATGGACCTTTAGATCGCTTTTCTTGGATTGAAGATATCGGTTCGGATTCCAAAGCCTCAGCAATGGCTGATTTAGCGGATGGATATGGCTTATATATGGCGTTTGATGGAAGTCGTGGAGATAGCTTGTTTGTCTACTTTGTAGAAGGCGGTTCCCCTGGCGCTGCGGTAGGTATCAAAAGGGGCGATAAAGTCCTTGAAATGCAGGGTGACAAGAAAATGGTGTATTCCAATAAAACCAAGGTGGATGAATATATAGAAGGAAATACCCTGAGCATTAAGACTGAAAATGCACAACACGTACAAAAAACCTATAATCTGAATTATACTTCCTATGATATTCAGCCATTCCAATTAGGTAAAGTGTTTACAGAGAATGGAAAAAAAGCCGGTTATATTGGTCTATCCTCTTTTGAGGAACTTAAGTCAGGTGTCTCGGATAGCAAAATGAAAAAAGGGATCGACTCCACTTTTGCGGTTTTCGCAAGCCAAAATGTAACCAAGCTAATTGTGGATTTACGATATAATGGAGGGGGATATGTGAGGTCCGCAATCCATCTGCTCAATAAAATCATCAATTCATCAGGAAATGGAAAGGTGATGTTTAAATATGACCTCAACAAAAACCTAAAAAGAGATCGTGATAAGGGTGATCCTGAATTTGAAGATGAAATCTTTGTTAAGGATAATGGAAATCTTGAAATCCAACAGGTCGTATTCTTGGTGAGTGATTATACTGCTTCAGCGAGTGAGATTGTGATCTCTGCTTTGAAACCTTATATGGATGTTAAGCTTGTTGGTTCTGATGCTTCGACCTATGGTAAGCCAGTCGGATTTTATAGAGAGGATATCCTTGGAAAAGTTGGACTTTGGGCAGCCTCATTCAAAATCATCAATGCAGCTAATTATACAGACTACTGGGATGGTATCCCTGCGGATTATCCGAATGTTTTTGATAACTTCTACAAAGAGTTTGGAGATCCAAGCGAAGATATGACCCGCAGAGCCTTGAATATCCTGATTGGACCTGGATCTAAGGCTAGCAGCAGAACTGCTGCTGTTCGAAGTTCAGTGAACAGAACTACACGTGAATTGAACAAAATACCACGTCGTAATATGATAAAGGACTAATTTATCATTATATAATTATTAACTTTGATGCATGGCAGGAAATAAACCAACCACGATCAAAGAAATCGCAAGGAAACTGAAGATTTCTCCTTCTACTGTGTCTAGGGCATTGAATGATCACCCAAGCATTGGGTTGGTCACGACTATGCGCGTGAAGAAAATGGCTGAAGAAATGGCTTATGAGCCTAATCAAACTGCTATTTTCTTTAAACAACGCAAGACCTTTACGATCGGTGTCATTCTGCCCAAACTATCTGAACCTTTTTTCTCTGAAGCCATCAGTGTGATCGAAAATGTTGCCGAAGAAAAGAAATATACCGTGCTTCTTGGCCAATCCCTGGATGATGAGAACAGGGAACTGAATATTATCCAGACTTTCAAAAAGCATAGGGTAGATGGAATCCTAATTTCCATGAGTAAAAATACTGGTGATACCGACTTTTTGGAATTACTTGCCAAAACGGAAATCCCAATTGTGTTTTTTGACTGTGTTCCCGACCTGGAACATGTCCATAAGGTATATAGCGACCTTGCCTCAGGAATGATCGAAGCCATCGAAGCATTCGTAGACCGTGGGCATAGAAAAATTGCCCTGATCAATGGCCCTGAATCTTTATTAGCATCAAAGGAAAGGGCGGAAGCCTTTCAAAATGCCTTGGAAAAGAAGGGTATTGGTGCAGACTCAAGCTTTGTTGTCAATACTGATCTTACGGAACATGGAAATGAAGAGGCAATGGATAAAATCTGCTCCTTAGCTGATCGACCATCTGCCGTTGTTTCCTTTAATGACTTCGTGACTTTGGATCTTATCCGCTATGCCAAACAAAGAGGCATTGTTCTCAATCAGGATATGTTTTTCATTAGCTATGCAAATTATCCTTTATGGAAATATATGGATAATCCGCCAATGGGAAGTATCGAACAATACCCTGAAAAACAAGCTCAAAAAGCTGCCGAGATATTGTTCGATTGTATAGATAAGAAAGAATATACCAACAAACCACAGGATGTGGTATTCCCTTCTAAATTGGTGCTTAAATAATAAGGATTAGTTAATCTGGATGCTATAGGTGATTTCAATACCACCGTTCACTAGCATGTCATGTACCGAGCAGTATTTCTTTACGGCCAGTTCGGCTGCCTTTTGGGCTTTTGCTTCATCGATCTCTCCTTTCAATTTGAAGGAAATATGGATCTTAGTGAAGATATTAGGAATCTCTTCTCTACGCTCACCTTCCACATCAACTTGTATATCTTGAATGTCCTGACGTTGTTTCTGCAAGATAGTCGTTAAATCAAACGCACTGCACGAACCTAAAGCCATCAATACCAATTCCATCGGTCTAACGCCCTTGCCTTCGCCTCCAATTGATTCTGGGCCGTCTACATGAACTGTTACTGGGGAAAGTTCGCTGGATGCCTCGAAGTGTACCGCTTGATTCTGTCTTTTAATATGTACTTTCATGTTTTTTGATTTATTACTTTAAAGGTAGTCAAAATCCATTCAAGACGAAAAAGGAACAGGCAAAGACTACATATTATAGACATTCAAGAGGATATAATGCCCTTACGGATCGGATAAAAAACAAGAAACCCCCAAATCTTTTGGGGGGTTCTTGTTTTTTAGTTCGGGTATTTTACACCTCGATATAAACTGATATCAACCTTAGGTACTTTTGCCTTGTACTTGGCGTTGATAGCGTCGATAAATAAATTTGCTACGATAGCATTACCCATTGGAGTAAGGTGAACCCCATCCAAAGAGAAAGCGTTTCCAGTAATAAATGCTGCTGAAATGTGAACACCATTGTAGTTGTATCCTGCTTTCACCTTGTTTAAGAAAGCATGAACATCAGCAACAGCAAGTTGTTTCGATTCAGCGATCGCTTTAATCTTATCATTAAAGGCTTTTACACGCCCTGAAACTTCAGTTACCTCAGCTTTATCCAACACGTATTGATCCTCAATAGGGTTCAATGGATGCATACCGTAAGGAATCTGTTGCTCATTTGGCTTGCCCAATAAAGTAGTAGGGAAGGTCAGCACAAATAGATCGGCATCAGTAGCCATTCTAGGTCCTGTTTTAGTTGCGATGAATACGTTTTTAGCTTTACCTTGAGAAGCAGCTTCTACTGCGGCATTCAGGCGAGCTGTAGTTACGGTGTTCAAGAAAGGAATAGTCGTAACGTCTGGAATAGTCGCCACAACGCCTTTTGAGCCATTTTGAGTCAGTGCATTGACAAAAGTATTGTAGGCAAAATCAAAAGTTGCCAAATCCAATAATTTCTTTGTTGGATCTTGTGATGGAGCAGCACCATTGGTAGCATAGCCTAAAACATCATTGTTCCCTAACCAGAAGGAGAAGAACGTATGTTCATGAGAAGCCGCATATTCCACATACTTCAATGTTTGAGGAGAGCCATCGGGTAATAACCTTTCGAAATAAGGATTTCCCATAACAGTACCAATTCCAGGAGCCATGGACATATCCAGACGCATGCCGGGTACTCCTAAGTTTTGAATAGGCTCTGTATGTTTGGTGTATAATGGACCACCATTAGGGCTTTTCCCACGGATTGCCAAATTGGTTGTCACAGGCTCCATCACTGGATTGCCATCAACCAAAGACTTCAATTGGATATAACCTGAACCATTTGCTTGTTCCTGACTGAAGAAAGGGGAAGTAAATTCACCGCCACCAACAGTTTTAAACTGCTCAGCCATCAAATTAGGGAATGCCACTTTTTGTCCTTCAAGATAAAGGCCGTTGTCTGCATATCCAGAAGTCAAAGAGTTACCCACGGCAATGAATTTTGAGAAATCAGCTGTTCCTTTGCTGGTTTCCAGTTCATCCAAAGACGGGGCACATGAACTCGCAAATCCTAAAATTGCAAGTCCGATATAGAGTTTAAAGTTCTTTTTCATTGTTTTCATAATTTAAGGACTACCAGTAATAAGAAACAGAAATACCTGGAGCATGAATATTGGTTTCATACGTTCCTCTCAATTGCGTTTCAGCATTGGTAGTTGTTCTCTTCAAGATCTTTTGGAAAACATAAGCTGCTGACATCTGCCAGTTTGGTGAAAACTTATAGGTTACACCTCCTGCCGCCATTACACGGTTATTATCCGGCGTTTCTGGATAAACATATTTAGCTTGAACCGGTGTGTAGACATATCCAGCCCCAAGGCGAAGATCAAGCTTGTCATTCACCTCATAGTTCAGACCAGCTTTTCCTGAAAAGGCATTTTGATATTTTTTCTCTGAACGGGTATCCTGCAATACAGGGGTGTTGTTTTCATAATCAAATACCAATTCTTTGTAGATGTCATAATTGATAATGGATCCATCGATTGCTGCATCCACTTTATCCGATAATGGGAAAGTGATACCGACATTGAATGAACCTGGTAGAGGTAATTCAGCGTCGAATTTGCCATTCGGGAAGTTGGCGGCCAAAGCATTTGGTACTTCAAATGTGGCATCTCCACCTTTCAGTTTTGTAACAACTTTTGAACGGTAGTTTAAGGATAGAGCAAAGGTTTCATCAAGCGTGTAGTGAACACCTAAATTATAACCCATACCAGTTCCTGTTCCTTTCAGAGTAGCCTGACCTGTTCTTCCATCCGGATAGAAAACTGGAAGAGCTCTTCCTAAATCCACCAAACCGATGTTGTAAACAAATCCACCACCGATAGAGAACTGATCGGTCAATTTAAAACTAATTGTAGGTTGGATATAGATTGCACGCATGGATAGATGCGTCAATGAAAATTTACCTGGCCATTCCGTTCCCCAATCAACTCCACCACCAAAGGGAGTATATACACCGATACCTGCTTTCCACCAGGATCCTTTAGGACCAAAAGTGGCATAAGCACCAAAAGGTGGGGATATTTGAAATTTCGTATGGTGTACATCTGGGCTGCCAGCCTCTTGGAAAGCAGACCTGTACATGATGGCGCTACCACCTATTTGTACCCCATTGTTCTCCATTTTCACCAATGCTCCAGGGTTGTATACGATGGAAGTTTCATCGATAAAAAGTGCAGATCCTGCACCAGCCATACCCACCGCTTTTTGGCTCTGGGTATTAACTTGGGAGCCCTGTGCAAACAAAAGCGTAGGGGAAGCTAATAACCTGGGCGACCTTGCCGCTGCTCGCCGTCCTCATGCTGGGCAGCCTCGGCTTCGCACCCTGGCAGTACGGCCTCGCCTTCGCCGTGCCCTGCGTCGGCG
>NZ_JBSHLH010000010.1:122324-154252 GCF_053644255.1 Sphingobacterium sp. NPDC055431 | reverse complement strand
GTACGCTATGTTGAACCAGGATGCCCTTCGCATAGCTCAGGGTAGGGATGGGAGGATGGGCCAAGATCGGGGTCTTGAACCAGGATGCCCTTCGCGTAGCTTAGGGAATGGGATGGGAGGATGGACCAAGATTTAAGGTTCCGCAGGAAGTTTTGTTAGCACACTGCTATTCTGAACGATCAGTGAAGAATCTGTAGACTTTTTTTTTAAGGAGGCTGTCATTCTGCACCGAAGGTGCAGGAACTGTACGCTATGTTGAACCAGGATGCCCTTCGCATAGCTCAGGGTTCGGGATGGGAGGATGGGCCAAGATCGGGGTCTTGAACCAGGATGCCCTTCGCATAGCTCAGGGAATGGGATGGGTGGATGGGCAAAGATTTAAGGTTCCGCAGGAAGTTTTGTTAGCACACTGCTATTCTGAACGATCAGTGAAGAATCTGTAGACTCTTTTTTTAAAGGAGGCTGTCATTCTGCACCGAAGGTGCAGGAACTGTACGCTATGTTGAACCAGGATGCCCTTCGCGTAGCTCAGGGAATGGGATTGGAGGATGGACCAAGATCGGGATCTTGAACCAGGATGCCCTTCGCGTAGCTCAGGGAATGAGATAAGAGGATGGACCAAGATCGGGATCTTGAACCAGGATGCCCTTCGCGTAGCTCAGGGAATGGGATAGGAGGATGGACCAAGATCTGGTTTTGAGCCAGGATGCCCTTTGGCAGAGCTCAGGTTCTGGATATAAGAACAAGATAGTTTTCCAACTTTGAAAATTCTGTTGTCTTATGTCTTATATCTGTTAGTCTAAACTAAACAATATGTCTATTTTAATTTGGAATAATTCTTAACAATATTTAGATTTGTTCCAAATTAAAAGAGAGCACATGATTTGTCCATTAGCAAATTTTGAAGAGATTTTCCAAACTGAGGATGGGGCTGTATACCAATGTAGCCGTAGGAACTGTTATTGGTTAGATTTTCAAGGGTCTACAACTGCTTTTAGGGTTAGGGACTTTTTTGCTTTTAAGAAGAGGGTAGATGCCATTGATCTGGAAATGATGCTGAGCAATTCGGCTAGAGCATTTGATTTTGAGATCATTATGCCCTTCAGGACCGATAGTATCTTTGTTTTATCTGTGCAAGACATCATTAAATTAAAGGCTGTACTTTCTGGTGCGAAATTTATGATCGAGCTGAATAGCGAAATCAAAGCCTGCCTACAGGCCAAAGCCTTGATTGCCATTTAATATTCTTTATAATTATACTGATTCTAAATAGCTTAGCTAATATTATGGCTAATTTAGACTGAATTTGTATTACATATTTTTCCTACAATTTCTTTCGTTTAGCTTTATCTTTGTGTTAAGGAAATCGACATAAGGTTTCTTGTTATTACATAAAAAGGAAAATATATTATGAAAGATTTATTGAAATTAAAAACATCTATCTCAGAGGAGATTGAAAACATATTGAATGAACAAGTTAAAGTAGAAGCACACTCATCAGCATTGTATTTGGCAATGTCAGCATGGTGTGATGATCAAGGCTTGGACAATGCAGCAGATTTCTTTGCTAAACAATCAGATGAAGAGCGTACTCACATGCTAAAGATCTTCAAATACATCAGCGACCGCGGTGGACGTTCTATTTCACCTGAAATCACGAATGTACCAGTTGATTTTGAATCTTTCAGAGGTGTATTCGAGCAAACATTGGAGCAAGAGATGTTCGTAACGGAACAATTTAACAAGATCGCTGACAAATGTTTCAAAGCAAAAGATTTTGTAACATTCAACTTCATTCAATGGTTCCTAGAAGAGCAAGTAGAGGAAGAATACATTGCCAGACGCATCCTAGAATTATTCGACGTAATCGGCGAAGAAGGTACTGGACGTTGGGAAATTGACCGTCATTTAGTGAAAGTAACTTTCGATGGAGAATAAAATTCTTTAAAAAGTAAAAAAAAGGGGCTAAAATCACATTTTAGCCCCTTTTTTTTATACAATTATTTTCAGTTTATACGTTTTAATAGTAAATTTCAGTTTATAGTTATTTAGTGAATTTTTAGATTGCCAATTTAGTCTATAGCTTTGTGAGAAATTACTGTTTAGGTATACTTATTTTGCTTCTAACATTTTTAGGATTTCATGAGCTCCATGCTCAAGAAGCCTTGAAAAATGTAGAAGGTGTGGTAGTTGACAGTACGGGGCTTGGGATGAAAGATGCATCGGTAAGGTTGATTAGCAATATCGATACCATGAGCACGACCACGGATGCAAATGGCTTCTACCAATTCAGGAATGTCAAAGGGAAAAACCTCAATATTTCCTATAGTATGTTGGGATACCAGATCGTAAACAAGAGTATTCCTACTACCGTATTCATCAATAAGATTTTCGTACCGCGAGTTGTACTATACCCACAGTCCACATTAATTCCCGAGGTTAGGGTAGTAAAAGTCATCCCTGTCGTGGATCGCGGGGATACGATCCAATTCAATATGTCCGCATTTTCTTTTCCTGAACATTCACTTCTTGAAGAGGCCATCAAGCAATTGCCAGGTTTTCAGGTCCTGCGTGATGGTACAACATATTATAATGGTCAATTGATTCGGGGAGTACGAGTGGATGGCAAGAAATTCTTTGGTGGTGACCTGCTGACTGCTACGCGAAACCTCCCTTCGGAGTTTGTAAAACAGGTTGAAGTCATCAATGACTATGGCGATCTCTCTATGGCAAAAGGTATTAAGACATCAGATCCGGAAAAGATCATCAATATTATCCTAGAGGAAGATAAGAAGCGGATTACCTTTGGGCAGGGAACGATTGGTGCGGGTACACGGGACCGATTTATCGGTAGTTTAGGTATCAATAAATTCAATGATGGTCAGGAAATGTCCATTATTGGTTCCTTGAACAATACGAATACCAGTCTATTCCTTTTTGGTTCGCCAGATGGAGCTGGAGGTAGGAATACGGACCTTTCTGAGGTGGGAGACTTTTCAGACCCTAATGATGGTTTGAACAAATTAGGGTCGCTAGGGATTTCTTTTACCGATAACCTAGGCGATAATATTACCTTGAATGGAGGATATTCCTATCAAAGTAAGTTTAACCTAACGGAAGGAAATTCTTTGTTGACCTCTTCATATGCAGGCTATAAGATCCACCGTTTCGAGAAGTACCAAAGCCGTTCCTATGATAACTTGCATACCTTGAATTTGGAGATGAATGCCAAGTTCAAAAATAACGATGTATTAAAGATCAATCCAAAAGTTGCCTATAATCGGGAGTATTTCTATAACCATAGAACGACGGATTTGACCAACCGAAGATTGCATGATATTGGTGAGAGACAGGATACGACCATCAATAGTAAGCCTTCGGCTGATATTTCAGTTCTCTATTCCAAATACTTTCACAAGCCGGGAAGAAAGCTCGTTGGTGATCTGAAATTAAATTATCAATCATTGACCAAGGATGATGTGGTATCGGAATACTATGAAAGTTTTGATTCTACTGGAACCATTCCTACGATGACGAGTTATCGACAGCGGCAACTGGTGGATGCAAGAAATGATGTTGCAGGAGTAAAGAGTTCGTTATCATATGTGGAGCCTTTCTATGAACATAGTTTATTGGAGATATTCCATGAAATGGACATCAATAATATTGAAGCTGTTCGTACCGTGCGGGATCCGTATTACCTAGGTGGGGAATTTGTTGATTCCTTGGCCATGGACTATGCCTATCAGTTTAGGAGCTTTAAAACAGGATTGAACTATCAATATGAACCTAACAAGAAATTCAGGGTCAATATGGGTTTTTCGGTACAACCTGTCAATCTATCCGGAAGGGTGCGAGGTGATACCACGATCTATAAATATAATAACGTGAACCTGGTACCCTCTACCACCATCCGTTATAAATTCAGCAATGACCTGGAAATCAAATTGGCCTATTTGGGAAGAAACGTACAACCGACTTTTTTACATATCTCGCCAGTAAGGGACAACTCGAATTCAAGGAACATTATTATCGGTAACCCTTCATTGAAAGCTGAATTTTCCAATCAGTTTTCTACCACATTAAGGAAGTTCGTACCGACCCGTGGGCAGTATTTCCAGACCGATTTTGCCTATACCTTTATTGCGAATAAGATCGTAACAGCAAAGAAATCATTATCCAATGAAACCATTCAGGAAACTACTTTCGAGAATACCGATGGCTATTACGATATCAAGTGGTATTATGAGTTTAATTCGCCTATTTTTTCGGATGAGCTGAACTTAGGACTTTCAGGAAATGTAGATTATTATAATAACCTGTCCTATATCAACGATAGGAAGAGTACGACGCAACAGGTGTTATTTAACCAAAATGTGCAGTTTAGGTACTTGCCGAATGAATATTTTGAATCGGTTTTCAATACCAATTATTTCCTGAACCGTGCTGTTTACGAGCTTCCCTATAAAAATAAGATTGCTGCCCATTCCTTTTTGTTGAGTTTGGCAGGTAGAGGTTATCTTTCGGAGAATTTTGTTTTAGGTGCTGAGATGTCGCAAAAGTTTTATAATGGTTATGTGAGCGAATTGAGTGATGTAAATCCAACTATTATCAATACCTACCTAGAATATAGCTTTTTGAAAAACAAAGCAGCATTAATTAGGTTACAATGTAATGATATCATGGACCAGAACAAGAATGTGGGGGTAATGACTTCATATGTTGGTAACGATGTATTTGAATCTAGGAACAATAGGTTGGGGCGATACTTTATGTTGACCTTTAACCTACGTTTGCAAACTTATCCGAATAAATAAATGAGAGCAGCAGTAATGACAACATTTGGAGGGCCTGAGGTTTTTCAAATTGAAGAAAGGGAATATTTAACACCGACTGGGGATGAGCTAGTGATTGAGGTCAAGGCTGCTGGAATCAACCGTCCAGATGTCTTTCAAAGAAAGGGGCATTATCCAGCTCCAGCGCATGTCATCCAAGAAATTCCAGGTTTGGAAGTTTCCGGTATCGTTAGCTCCATTGGACCAGAGGTGCACAGATTTAAGGTTGGGGATGAAGTGATGGCTCTGTTGCCAGGTGTAGGTTATGCGACCCAAGCTTGCGTATCAGAAAGAGCATGTTTGCCAAAGCCCAAAAACTTGAGTTTTGAGGAGGCAGCTTGTATTCCGGAGACGGTTTATACTGTTTGGCATAATGTCTTTCAAAGGGGGCGATTAAAGAGGGGTGAGCGGGTACTGATCCATGGAGGAACAGGAGGCATTGGGACCACGGCAATTCAGATTTGTAAGCAATTTGGTGCCATAGTCTATTGTACCGTAGGGTCAGAAGAAAAAAGAAAGGTAGCTTTGGACCTTGGTGCTGATAAAGCCATTAATTATAAGACTGAAGATTTTGTTGATGTCCTCAAGCCGGAAGGTCTGGATGTAATATTGGACAGTATAGGTGGGGTATATTTCAACAAGCATATCGCTTTGCTGCATGAAGATGGAAGGTTGGTACAGATCAATGCCATGGAAGGCGGAAAAGTGGAATTGAATCTTCTGAAGCTGATGCAAAAACGGATCACGGTGACGGGTTCGACATTGAGAGGGCGAGACCTTTCTTTCAAAGGAGAGTTGACAAAAGAAATTGAAACAAATATTTTACCTCTTTTAGAAAAAGGGGAGATCAGACCACTGCTAACTAAAATCTTTCCCTTTGAGGAGGTAATTGAGGCACATCGCTATTTTGAGAGTCCAGAACAGTATGGGAAAATAGTGCTTAGAATGGATAGCTAAATACTTTTAGCGATTGGCTTTGTCAATTATTTTCCTATATTTAGAAATTGATAAAACCTATTTTTCACAAAATGAACTTAAAATTTATTACTACAGCTTTATTGATAGGTACGACTGTCTTATCAGGATTTGCTCAAAAAGTTGGGAAGGTTGAGAAACCGATCGATTTGGTGAGCACCTTGGTGGGTACACAATCTACTTATTTTTTATCCAGCGGTAATACTTATCCAGCGATAGCCCTGCCATGGGGGATGAACTTTTGGAGTCCCCAAACCGGAAAGATGGGCGATGGATGGATGTACACCTATACCGCAGAGAAATTGCGTGGAATAAAACAGACCCATCAGCCATCACCTTGGATGAACGATTATGGTCAATTTTCCATTATGGCGATGGTCGATAATAAGACTTTCGATCAGGACAAACGTGCGAGTTACTTTTCGCATAAGGCCGAGGTTGCAAGACCACATTACTATTCAGTATACCTTGCTGACTATGATACGAAGGTGGAGCTAACTCCGACAGAACGTGCTTCATATTTTAGGTTTACTTTTCCAAAAACAGATTCAGCTTTTGTATTGATCGATGCTTTTGATAAGGGTTCTTACGTAGAAGTTATTCCTAAGGAGAACAAAATCGTTGGTTATAGTACGAAGAACAGCGGTGGAGTTCCTGAGAACTTCAAGAATTATTTCGTGATGACCTTTGATAAGCCATTTGCGAATGTTTCAACTTTCGCTGATTCAGTTTTGACTGATGGCCGGTATATGGTAAAAGCAGACCACGTGGGCGCTATTGTAGGGTTCCAGAATGCGAATGCAGGTGAACAAGTGTTGATGAAAGCTGCCTCTTCTTTTATTAGTCCTGAACAGGCGGTTCAGAACTTGAAGGAGTTAGATGGTGTAACATTTGACGAACAGGTTAAAAAAGGAGAGGATATCTGGAATAAGGAATTAGGAAAGATTGAAATAGAAGGTGGAAACATTGACCAGATGCGTACGTTCTATTCTTCCCTGTACCGATCGTTATTGTTCCCAAGGATGTTCTATGAGATCAATGCACAGGGCGAGGTGGTTCACTATTCTCCATATAATGGGAAAGTGCTACCAGGCTATATGTTTACTGATACCGGATTTTGGGATACGTTCAGGGCCTTATTTCCATTCCTGAACTTGATGTACCCAGAGATCAATGAAAAGATGCAGGAAGGCTTGGCAAACGCCTACCGTGAAGGTGGTTGGTTGCCTGAATGGGCGAGTCCTGGATATAGAAATATCATGGTCGGTAACAATTCTGCTTCTGTAGTAGCTGATGCGTACATCAAAGGGGTTAGATCTAAAGATATTGAGACCTTGTATGAGGCGGTATTAAAAGGTGCCAACAATGCAGGGCCAATAACAGCCGTAGGTAGAGCAGGGGCCGAATACTATAATGAATTGGGTTATGTGCCGTATGATGTGAAAATTAACGAAAATGCTGCCCGTTCTCTAGAATACTCTTATGATGATTTTGCTATCTATCAATTAGCAAAATCATTGAACAAAGATTCCGATAAAGATTTCTACAAAAAGAGAGCTTATAACTATCAGAAGTTATTTGACCCATCAACAGGCTTGATGCGCGGTAAGAATAAGGATGGATCATGGTCTACACCATTCAATCCATTCAAATGGGGAGATGCTTTTACAGAAGGTAACAGTTGGCATTACAGCTGGTCCGTATTCCAGGACGTTGAAGGGTTTTCGAAATTGTTAGGTGGACATAAAGCAATGGAAATCAAATTGGATTCTGTATTTACCTTACCTCCAATTTTTGATGATAGCTATTATGGCTTCCCAATCCATGAGATCCGTGAAATGCAGATTGCCAATATGGGTCAATATGCGCATGGTAATCAGCCTATCCAACATATGATCTACTTATACAATCATGTGGGAGCTCCTTGGAAGGCTCAGTATTGGATCAGGGAAACGATGAACAGAATGTATTCGCCAAATCCTGATGGATACTGTGGTGACGAGGATAACGGCCAAACTTCAGCTTGGTATGTGTTTTCAGCCATAGGCTTCTATCCAGTAACTCCTGCTACCGATGAATACGTGCTAGGATCGCCAGTATTTGATAAGGTCACTTTGCATTTAAGCAATGGCAAGACCGTGAATATCGAGTCTAAGAACAACTCTGACCAGAACCGTTATATCCAGAACATGAAATGGAATGGCAAGAACTATACAAAGAACTATATCAATCATAGTGAATTGTTGAAAGGTGCTAATCTGCAGTTTGACATGGGTGCAGAGCCTAATAAGAAAAGAGGGATCAATAAAGCTGACCTTCCTTACTCCATCAGTAAGGACGATCAATAGACTGATCAATACCTAGTGAAAAAAAAGCTCCAAGATTAGTCTTGGAGCTTTTTTTAGGTTAATAGGTTGGAGAGATTAAAAAAGGCTTGAAATCAATTCAAGCCCATAAAAATTCGTTTTATCTTACCCCATACCTTAGGGCGCGCACATGTTCCTTTACTAGATGTATTCTGGTAAATTAATTGCTTTTTGGCTAGTGAAGATTAAAAATCTTCATCATCGTCGTCAAAATCATCGTAGCCGCCGATCGAATCGATATCGTCTAATCCGAATTCATCATCGTCATCAAAGTCATCATCATCGTCATCAGGACCGTTGAAGTTGAGCACTCTTTCATCAACCTTTACATCTGTTTCAATTGCTTGCATTGTAGCCATGTTGTTTATTATGATATTTTTCTTTTGTTATGTAAAATTATAGAAGAAAATTCAATTGATAAATTTTTTTTAAAAATAATTAAAACAAATTTTATCCTACCTTATAATGATTTAATCGACGATTTCACCGATACTGTTCTCTTCAGCTACAATATCTTTAAGCTGAGGGAGATCCTTGGTGCTGGATAGCCCAAAGTGGTTCATGAACTCGCCGCTGGTCGCATATAGCAGGGGCTTTCCAATGCTGTTCGCCTTTCCTGCAATCTGTATCAAGCCTTTATCCAAAAGCCTTTGAATGGAATAATCACAGTTCACACCGCGGATCTGTTCTACTTCCAATTTGGTAATCGGCTGCCTATAGGCGATGATTGCCAAGGTTTCTAGTGCTGATTGGCTCAGTTTTTTTCTTTCTTTATGGATTTGAAGCTGATTGATAGCATCGTGGTAGGCCGGTTTTGTCAAGAACTGCAATTGATCATTAATGGAAACCAATGCCAAGGGATAATCTTCGGATTCATACTTAGCCTTAAGTTTTCCAATAAACTCTGCTAATTCCACTTTACTGATCTCAATGGCCAAGGCTTCCTGTAAAATTTCACGCAGGTCTTTCTGGCTTATTCCTTCGGAAGATGCAAAGATGATAGCTTCAATATTTAATATTATATCTTTCAAAACGATGCTTAATAATTAATAACCTGTTCTTCCATCTGTTCTGGTAAATCCCTGAACTTATAGGTCTGCGTCCTTAGTTGAGGTTCAAATCCAGCTTCAATGATTGCATCCTGAATGGATTTTGAAGTGAACCTGTGGGGAGCACCAGCAGCGGAAACTACATTCTCTTCAATCATGATGGATCCAAAATCGTTAGCACCAGAATGAAGACAGATTTGTGCAGTCTGCTTTCCGACGGTTAACCAAGAAGCTTGGATATTCTTGACGTTAGGGAGCATAATTCTGCTTAGGGCGATCATCCTGATGTATTCATCTGCCGTTACATCATTGGTGATGCCACGAAGGCGTTTCAATAAGGTTCCGTCATCCTGGAATGGCCAAGGGATAAATGCGATGAATCCATAGGCATCGGCAGGTTTTTCGCTTTGTACCTCACGGATCCATACCAAATGCTCAAAGCGTTCTTCGATGGTCTCAATATGACCGAACATCATAGTTGCTGAAGTTGGCAAGTTGATTTTATGGGCAGAACGCATGACATCCAACCATTCCTGTCCGCCACATTTACCTTTAGAGATTAATCTGCGTACGCGGTCATTCAATATTTCTGCACCAGCACCTGGCAAGGAGTCAAGACCGGCCTCTTTCATGGCCGTCAGGACTTCAAGATGGCTCATGCCTTCCAATTTTGCAACGTGGGCAATTTCGGGAGGGCCTAAGGAGTGCAGCTTCAGGGCTGGGTAAAGTTCTTTTAATTGTTTGAATAGGTTGGTGTAGAAACTCAATCCTAGATCAGGGTGATGTCCACCTTGCAACAGTAATTGATCACCACCATAGCGGAACGTTTCTTCGATTTTCTGCTTATAGGTATCAATGTCCGTAATGTAACTTTCTTCATGGCCCGGGCGTCTGAAGAAATTACAGAATTTGCAGTTAGCGATACATACGTTGGTCGTATTCACGTTCCTGTCAATCTGCCAAGTTACCTTACCATGGGGAACTTGAATCTTACGCAGTTCGTTGGCTACAAAAGCAAGGTCTGCAGTTGCCGCCTCTTTATATAAGAAAATGCCTTCTTCTTTTGTCAAGAAGTCAAAGTTCAAGGCACGTTCTAACAGTTTGTTTACATTCATGTAATAACAAAGATACGGAGCTTTTTATGAAATCGGAAGATGTAAAATAGAATTGAAATGGATTAAAATTAACCTAAATAACACCTAATCAATTTGTTGCTTGAAGATAAGTGCTTGTTCAGGTAATCAAATTAATTTTTAGAATAAATTTTGGAATACAAAAACTTATAAATCAGTTAGTTGTTTTAATAATAAGCTTACATTTATTTTACTTACAGTTTACCGTTTTATAATAAAGTAGCGTTGAAAATTCATATATTTAAGTACACTACAAAGGAGGTCATTGATGAGCCACGACATTATCCATATTGAACGTACATACCCAATTTCTACAGCTGCATTATGGCAGGCTATGACCGATAAGCAAAAGTTAAAGGACTGGTTCTTTGATATTCCTAATTTCAGTACGGAGGTTGGTGCCCAATTTGAGTTTTCAAAGGTTGAAAGGCAGGAAAAGGATTTTCACCAATGCCAAGTTTTGGAGGTAAAACCGGAGGAACTATTTAAGTTTACTTGGCGCCATCCAAAGCAAAAAAAAGGGAATTCAGTTATTACTTGGAGGTTTATTCCAAGGAGGGGAGCAACCACTTTGCATTTGACCCATGAAGGTTTGGAACATTTCAGAGATGCCGGAGAACAATTTTCCCAAGAACGTTTTGAGTCGGGTTGGGAAAGGATCTTGGGTGATTCACTAACAAAATTTATCGAAAAATTGTGACACAGGGTTTTGTCATAACCCTTTGAATATCATTTTTCTACTTCTTAATTAATGAATTCTTGCTGCGAAGAATAGCAATGGGAATTCATTTTTTTTTTACATTTAGTTTTGAAACCTATTCTATTCGTTCACGGATCTAAAGATTTATATGAAGAAAATTTTCTCCAGTTTATATGTACAAGTCATATTAGGCATCCTTATCGGTATTTTATGCGGAGTGTTCTATCCTGATTTTGCTGTTAAACTAAAGCCTCTCGGTGACGGATTCATTAAGTTGATCAAGATGATCATCGCCCCGTTGATCTTTAGTTCCATCGTAATCGGTATCGCCGGAATGCAGGATATCAAGAAAGTCGGAAAGATTGGTTTGAGTTCCTTGATCTATTTTGAGATCATGACCACCATTGCCCTGATCATCGGATTGGTATTTGTGAACCTGATCCAGCCAGGTACGGGGATGAACGTTGATCCCAAGACTTTAGATCCTTCAGCCGTTTCTCATTATATACAAGAGTCCAAGGAACATAATAGCGTGATGGATTTTATCCTGAGCATTATTCCCAATAATGTTATTGCAGCCGTCGCATCAGATAATCTTCTTCAAGTGCTATTGTTTGCTGTTTTGTTTGGAATTGGGCTTACGAAAATTGGTGAAAAGGCTTCAGCCCCAGTGATCGATGTCCTGCAATCCTTCTTAAAAGGTTTGTTTGCAGTCATTAAGATGATCATGTATTTGGCACCGATTGGTGCAATGGGGGCGATGGGCTTTACCATTGGAAAGTATGGGATCGAAGCATTATCCTCCTTAGGGTTATTGATGCTCAGTTTTTATGGCACCTGTATCGTTTTTATTGTAGGTGTGATTGGTGCCGTGCTCTATTTTTATGTGAATGTCAATATCTTCAAGTTACTAAAGTACATTAAAGAAGAGTTATTGATTGTTTTGGGTACTTCTTCATCTGAATCGGCATTACCTGGCCTGATGCAAAAATTGGAAGATGCAGGCTGTTCCAAACCGATCGTTGGTTTAGTTATTCCTACTGGTTATTCATTCAACCTGGATGGTACCTGTATCTATCTGACCATGGCAGCTGTGTTTATTTCACAGGCCCTTAATATGCACCTCAATCTAGAACAGGAAATTACCTTGCTCTTGGTTCTCTTATTAACTTCTAAGGGCGCTGCTGGTGTAACCGGGAGTGGTTTTGTAACCCTTGCGGCAACTTTGCCCGTTGTAGGGCATATCCCTGTTGAGGCAGTAGGTTTGATCTTAGGGATTGATCGTTTTATGAGTGAGGCTAGGGCATTGACAAATATTATTGGAAATGCTACTGCTACCATAGTGGTCGCCAAATATGAAAAGGGCTTGGATGAGGACCTCCTTCATGAAAAGCTGGGTTCTGCGCATGCAGAGATTAAATAAGATCTGGAATCGCCTCATAAGGGCGATTTTTTATTTAAAGAATTTGATAAATCACAACACGAAAACTAAAAAAGTAAAACATTAGCCTCCTTTTATTGGTTAGAGTAATATTCCAAGTTGATATTGTAACATAGTTTAAGATTTTTATATGGATTTAAAGTCTAATGAACCTTTTTGGTTGGTCAAGAATGGAATTATTTCATCTTATCCTTCCTTGAGAAATGATTTAGCATGCGATGTTCTGGTCGTTGGGGCTGGAATTACGGGTAGTCTGATTGCACACCAATGCGTGGAGCTGGGTTATGAAACGGTCGTGATCGATAAAAGAGAAGTCGTGAACGGGAGCTCCTCGGCTACTACATCCATGTTGCAATATGAGATTGATACCCCCTTGTATCAATTGATAGATATGGTTGGAAAGGAAGGTGCAGTAGAAAGTTATAAGGCCTGTTGTGAATCCATTGATAAATTAGGGAAAATCGCCTCGAAGATAAAATCTGAAGCAGGTTTCAAAAAGAAATTATCCCTGTACTATGCCTGTAGAAAGAAAGATATTTCTTGGTTGAAAAAGGAATTTGAAGCCAGAAAGGAAGCTGGATTTGATGTGAGCTGGTTGGAAAAGGATGAGGTAGAGAAAAAGTTGGAAATCAAAGATTCACATGGAGGGATTCTTTCCAAGCATGGCGGAAGTGTCGATGCCTTCCGTCTGGCGCATGATTTATTGGAGTACAATCAAAAAAGAGGATTAAAGATTTTTGATAAGAACGAGCTTGTGAGAGTGGAAGAGAAAAAGGGATTCAACCTTGTTCACTTGGATACCAAGGCTAAGATAAAAGCCAAACATATCATCTATTGCATTGGCTATGAAAGTGCCAATCTGATCAAGGAGAAGTTTGTCGATCTCCTGAGTACCTATGCCATCGTTTCGGAGGTAAATCAAAAGCTTTACGAAAAATACAATGATTATCTGATCTGGAATACCTCAGATCCCTACTTATATATGCGGACCACAGATGATGGCCGATTTTTAATAGGCGGTGAGGATGAGGAGTTCAGAAACCCTCAGAAGCGGGATGAGCTATTGGGTGAAAAATCATTGAAATTGGAAAAGGACTTTAATAAGGTCTTTGAGGATAAGTCTTTTGTAACTGATTTTACCTGGGCAGGGACATTCGGTGAGACCAAAGATGGTCTGCCATATATCGGCACTCATCCGGATTTTAAACGGTCATATTTTGTCTTAGGCTTTGGAGGGAATGGGATTACCTTCTCGGTAACAGGGATGGAAATGGTCTCGGATTGGTTAAAAGGAAAAAAACATAAACTGTCATCATACTTCGCTTTTGGAAGATAAATGTCTAATTAAAATTATAATACCATGAAAAAAAGAAAGAATACTGATGCACCTCATATTGACAGCCATCTTGTTGACAATATGAACAAGGTAATGACCACTAATGACGGCGTGCCTGTTTATGACAATAACAATACGCTAAAGGTTGGAGATAGAGGACCGTCTTTACAGCAAGATCATATCTTTTTTGATAAGCTCATGCACTTTGATAGGGAACGGATACCGGAAAGGGTGGTTCATGCCCGTGGTTCAGGTGCTCATGGATATTTTGAAGCGACCGCGGATATGAGCGAATATACTTCGGCAGACTTTCTCAAAAAAGGAACGGTGACTCCTTTGTTCGTGAGGTTTTCGACGGTTGCTGGATTTAAGGGTTCAACAGATCTAGCAAGGGATGTGAGAGGTTTTTCCGTAAAGTTCTATACCCAAGAAGGGAACTATGATTTGGTTGGGAACAGTATTCCTGTTTTCTTTATCCAAGATGCTATGAACTTTCCAGATGTCATCCACGCCGTAAAGCCTGAACCCAACAATGAGATTCCTCAAGCGGCTTCTGCACATGATACCTTTTGGGATTTTATCTCTTTGATGCCCGAGTCCGCACATATGTCTTTATGGGTGATGTCTGATCGAGCAATTCCAAGAAGCCTTCGGATGATCGAGGGATTTGGCGTACATACCTTTAAATTTATCAATTCTGCCGGTAAAGCTACTTTCGTGAAATTTCATTGGAAACCTAAACTAGGAGTGCATTCTGTAGCGTGGAATGAAGCCCAGAAGATTTCAGGTTTTGATGCTGACTTTCACCGCAGGGACCTTTGGGAAGCCATTGAAAATGGACAGTTCCCACAATGGGATCTAGGTGTTCAATTGATTCCAGAGGAAGATGAAATGAAATTTTCATTCGACATCCTAGATCCAACGAAAATAATACCTGAAGAATTGGTGCCAGTAAAGATCATTGGAACCATGACCCTGAACCGTAATCCTGAAAACTTCTTTGCAGAAACAGAACAAGCTGCATTTGACCCAGGAAGAGTGGTGCCAGGGATTGATTTCTCAGATGACCCACTATTACAAGGAAGAATCTTTTCCTATATGGATACGCAGAACTATAGGCTTGGAGGTCCAAATTTCCATGAACTGCCAATCAATAGGCCCATCAATGGAAAGCACAATAACCAAAAAGATGGGTTTGCGAGGATGGATATCCTAAAAGGCAATTCGAGTTATTTTCCAAATAGTCAAGGAAATGGTTGTCCATTTCAAGCGATGATGAAAGGAGAGGTGGGCTATCAGACCGGTAAGCAGCAAGTAGATGGAAAGAAAGTAAGGGCAAGGTCCAATTCCTTCGCAGATCATTTTACACAAGCCAGGTTGTTCTTTCATTCCTTGAGTACAGAAGAACAGACTCACCTGATAAATGCCTTCAGTTTTGAATTGTCAAAAGTCAATAAAGAAGATATCCGTAAAAGGGAATTGGCTATACTTTATCAAGTTGAGCCCGCCCTTGCAAATGCAATTGGTAAAAACCTTGGATTGAAGCCTTCAAAATCCTTAGATCCATTGACGGTAAAGTTTGCGAAGCAAAACCATCCAAACTATCCGATCCAGCCTAATAAACCAGAAGTAGAAAAGTCTGCATTCCTGAGCATGAAAGTCAAGGACGATGAAGGAACCATAGCAAGTAGAAAGATTGCTTTTTTGGTAGATGATGGTGTTAGTAAGAAGTCGGTGGATAAAATGCGCAAAGCATTGATGAAAGAAGGAGCAATGGCGGTATTGGTTTCCTCGCATGTTGGAAATCTTAGGTATTTGGAAGGCGATAGGGAAGAAGTGCAGCATTCTTACCTGACGGATTCTTCGGTTTGTTTTGATGGTTTCTATACTCCAGCTGGGGATAATATTGATAAACTTGGTCAAAACCCAGATTATCTTCAATTTGTAAATGAGGGCTATAGACATTGTAAGGCTTTAGCCTTTGCAAAAGAAGCGGAGAAACTCATTGGGAAATCTTTTATTGATAAAGATGCAGCAGTAAATTGTGAATCTGCGGGAGCCAATTGGATCAATGATTTTATCCAGGCATTGAAAAAGCATAGAATCTGGGAAAGGGAGAACAGCAGGAAAGTTCCTTCCTAGAAAAATTAAAAGAGGCCAACTTTTTACAGTCGGCCTCTTTCTTTAAAAAGTTATCTTCTTTTTTTCTTTTTATAACTCACGTCATAATTGAAAATAAAATAACCTTTTTTGTATAATTATAAACGCCCTAGTATCTGCAATATTGTGCATCTATTAACTTTTTTTTAATATTTTTTTAATAATGCCCTCAATTGGGCAATAAACAAGCTTTTTTTTAGGAAAAAAATATTAAAAAAATCTTTCATAAAATAGAAAAGGTTGACATTTTTCGATTGTCAACCTTTTCACTTAAAAAGTTATCTTAACTTTTTCTTCTTGAAACTAATGTCTCAATGATTTTAAAATAACCTCTTTTGTATAATGATAACGTTATTGTTTCCTGGATATTGTGTAAATGTTAATTATTTGTTTTCAATACTTTAACTGTGTAGCTAAGCGTCCTTAAAAATTAGAGAGAAAATAATGAATTGCTCATTAAACCGTTTTACATTTGTGAGGTCTTATTAAAAACTGATGAAAAACAGAATGAAAAAAAACTATTTTAACAGGGCATTGTTACTGTTTAATACTTTTAAGAATAGAAAATTAACAAACGAAGATATAGAGATCGCTGAAGGAAAAGCTCAGCATTTAGAAGGCAAAACCAATGAGTTCAAACTATTGATATCGATGATTAAGGATACTTTTTCCGGTCGATACAAGATGAACAAATGGAATATGTCCATTATTGTGGGGACTATCGTCTATGTTATTTCCCCAATAGATGCTATTCCAGATATTATCCCTGTGTTGGGATGGTTGGATGACGCTTCCATCGTTGGCTTTGCAATTTCAAAGTTAGCAGATGAGGTAGATCGCTATAGAAAGTTCCAGAAAACTGGAATTAGCACAGTAAATTAGGTCAAGTAAAGTATAAGTTAGGGATAGGTGTTAATGAAAATTAACGCCTATTTTTTTATCTAGTTAAATAATTTTTGTTTCAGGTCTTTGCAATTAATAATAATTATATTGGCTGAAATTAATACCTAAATTATGAAGCAGACCATCATTGCCATTATTTTATTATTCAATTTGCAGTTTACTTTCGCACAAGAGGATGTGAAGTCAAAGATAGATGACCTTATGAAGGAGTATTATCCCAAGGATAATGATCCGGGAATCGTACTGGAAGTTTATGATAATAACAATAAATCCATTTATGCAAAAGGGCAGGGCATTGCTGATTTAAAAACTGGAAGGAAGATTGATGTCCAAACAAACTTCAGAATGGCATCGGTCAGCAAACAGGTTACGGCTGCTGCTATCTATCAATTGATAAAGGAGAACAAAATAGATGTTAATTCTGCAAAGTTGAGCGATTTCTTCCCAAACCTTAAAGGAGAAATCAGGAATGCGACAGTACCTCAACTCTTGAACCATAGTTCTGGAATTGTTGACTATGAAGAGATCATTCCTAAAGGTCTGAAGGAACAATTACATGATTCGGATGTGCTGAAATTAATTGAGCCTTTAGATCGAGTATATTTCAGTCCTGGAACTAAGTTTCGTTATAGCAACACGGCCTATTGCCTTATGGCATTGATCGTGGAGAAAGTATCGGGACAAGGCTTTAGCGAATTTGTTTGGGATCATTTCTTTAAGCCATTGAATATGCACAATTCCTTAGTCTATATTCCTGAAGACGAAATTAAGGATAGAGCCTATGGATATCATTTGAAGGATAATGAGTTTGTTTTTGCTGATCAAAGCCTTACCAGTGCTACAAAAGGAGATGGTGGGGTATATACCTCAGCGAGTGAATATAAACTTTGGAACCAAGCTTTCATTAAATCTATGGAAGAGGGTTCAAACTTTAACGAATTTTTTGATAAAAACATCATCGCTATAAATAAGGACTGTTCCTATAGTATGGGCAAGTTTGTAGCCACCGATCAATTTGGGAATAAGGTGTTTTTCCATACCGGAGAAAGCACAGGTTTCAATAATTTGGTGATGAGCATTCCTTTGAGAGACATCAATATCAGTCTGTTTACCAATAGAGATGACAAGAAAATCAATCCTTTTATAGAAGAGCTATTAAATATCTTGGATATTAAACTGATGCAACAGGAGAAAAAGCCAGTATTCAAATGGTTAAGTGATACCTATGCTAACGAGCATTAATCATACTCCTTTACATTAGCAATCTTGATCTGATTGTTGTCTAGCACAAGTTTAATGTCACGGTGATAGTCCGTTTGCAATTTGCAATCTGAAATAATCAGCTTTAAGTTCAATTCTGAAGCGTTTTCATCCAAGAGATCGCAGCTTGAAACTTTGATTTCTCCCCAGTCTTGTCCAGAGATCAAAAACCCTTGTCCTAGACTAGCTGTATCTATTTCAAATTTATTGCCCCATTTTTGGTTGAGTTCAAATTTGGTGATGCTGCTGTCTATATCCAATCCGGTATTCATGGCATCGACCTTAAAGTTGTAATAATCCTCGGTGGTCAACAATTTCATTTTATCGAAGCCACTATCTTTTACAAAATAGCTTTCAATACTATCTTTTAGCCATTTACAGCCAGCTTCTTTACCGATGGGGTTCTTATCGAATTCAAGATTGGCAAGCGTATCTAAGGGATCTTGTTTTGATTGTTGGGTATTATTGCTACATGCCATGGCCCCCAACATTAAGGCAAAGAAAAAATATCTTTTCATACCGTTAATAATTAGTACAATAAAAATAGATAATATTCTTGAATAAAAACTGAAGTCTATTTAAATGGAAATTGCCATACTGCTGATTCTCTTGATCTTATCAGAGCTAGCGGATGAAAACTCATAGAAGTCATGAAAGGCTATTTTCTCGGTATTAAAGCAAAGAATTCCGCTTGCTGCCGCATGTTTTCCATGGCTGATGATCTGTTTAAGTTCCAAGGAATTAGCCTTGGAACTTTTTATTTTTTCTAGATATTCGACTACAGCATCATAGCATGATATGGTTTGATCCCCAATCATTTCCCATTCGATATCCTTATGGAACTGTTCCGAGAGTGCCTTAACATCACCTTTTGCAAAGGCAATATTGAGGTCCCTGATGATTCTTCGCTTGGGTGCATTGTCACAGTCCTGGGGCGCAATTGCCTTCATCTTACCTATTTTTCTAGAATCTCCTTTAAATGGCGTAATCCTGCATCAAAATCCTTGTTCATATCAAAGAACAAGCCCATGAGGTTGAAAGGATATGGCATTTTGCCATCAATTTCCCAAACAACTTTTGAGCTTTCCGGATTGATCGCATCGACTTGCATAAAAGATTTATTGGCGTCTCCTGTTCCGTTAAAGAATAAGTCCATTTCAATTCTTCCAGCAGCAGAATCCACTTTGGTCAGCACTTGTTTGCCATCACCAACTTTTTTGCTTTTCCAAGTGTAAACAAAGCCTGGAGTACCATCGGTGCCTTCGTAATGACGCTCAATATTTGGATCCTGTCGGGACCAATTGTCGTAATTTCCTTGATTCCTCATTAGTTTCACATACTCAAAGACCTCTGATTTCGGTTTGTTGATGCTGATTTCACTACCAGCATGGAAATCCTTAGGGACAAAAGCCGCTATGATCAGAATTAATGCAACTATACCTAGTACAGTCAATAAAAAATACTTTAAAAATTTCATCTGTGGTTAATTGTTTTGTTTGATATTATTTAGTTATCAACGTTAGCATTTTGTTAATGGTATTCAAGTTCCTGCCAGTTGCATTCACTTTCAGTTTCTTCTCAATGAAATTATTGTTCAACTTGCTTTTTGCCATCCCCGAAGGCAAATAAAAGTAGAATAGTTTTCCTTTATGCAAATATTCCTCTTGTCCAAGATCAATAGCTTTAAAACCTTCTAAAGCAGCATTTTCAGGCTGGTTGTCCAAATAGGTAATGAAAACATGATTCGGAGCAAATTCAGAAGGGAAGGGGCAAGCCTCCAGTGAGGCCATTAATTCTTCTTCTGTGAGAACAAAGACCGAGATATCTAACCCAAACTCTTGAAGGATCAACGATTTAATTTGTGTTGCAACCTTTTCGGAATCTTCATCCGACTGCAGGACGATGTTGCCACTTTGAATATAGGTTTGCACATCCCGAAAGCCTGCTTTAGCGAGCTTTTCTTTTAATTCTGCCATCTTGATCAGGTTCTTGCCTGAAACATTTACTGCCCTTAAGAAGATAATATATTGCATAATTAGTGTTCTCGTTAAGCATTTACTAACGAAGATATCTCAATTTTTTTCATTTTCATGAGTGCATCAGCAGCATTTTTATTCTGAAGCAATTTACTGATGTCCTTTGGAACCACTTGCCAACTTACCCCAAACTGATCTTTGCACCAGCCACACATGCTTTCTTGGCCGCTTTCGGTAATTTTATTCCAGTAATAGTCGATTTCCGTTTGATCTTTACATACGATGGTCATTGATGTAGCTTCATTGAAGCTGAATGGTTGAGGAACTCCAGAGTCCATGGCAGCCAAGATCACTCCATTTGCCTTAAATTGCGTATGTTGGACCTGTCCTTTTATAGGACCTTCTGGATATTCCAAAACGCCTTGTAACTCAAAATCTGGGAATAATTCTTCGTAGAACTTCAATGCCGCTTTACATTTTCCCTGTTGCTCAGCACAGAACATCAAGGTAGGGACAATTGCTTGTTGGTTGACATTTTCCAGTTGTCCATAATACAGCTGCCAATTGTAACCATATTTATCAGCAATCCATCCATAGTATTCAGAAAAAGGATATTGCTGTAATGGCATCAATATTTGACCGCCATCCAACAATTTGTTCCATACCTGGTCAATCTGTTCTCTACTTTCAAAGACCGGCATAAAGGAAATTGCTGGGGTAGGTTTGAAAATAGGACCGCCATTGATCCCAATAAAGTTCAAACCCATGATATTGACTTCAACCACGACGCCATTGTCTTTAATGATTGAGCTGTTTGGAAATACATCCGTATAAAAATCAAATGCTTCTTTAGCCTGGTTATCAAACCAAAGTGAAGGGATTATCTTGTTTGCCATTATTTTATAGTTTATAATATCGTTTAATTGAGTGAGGAGTATAATTTCTTCGATAAAGGACATGGCTACGCTATTTTATTGGATTCTGCACCTAATACAAAACTTGATATATCGAGTTTACAACAGATGATGGAAAGGAATTGTTCGACACTAATTTTAACTTCAAAAGTTCTTCCTGTTCGGATAAAAAATGGTAACCTTTTCCAATGGCTACCGGACAGACCATGAGATGTAGTTCGTCTACTAACTTGGCCTCAAACAAGGATTTCGTTAAACTGAGGCTTCCCCAGACTACTATATTCTTTCCTGGTTTTGCTTTCAATTCATGAATGAAATCTGCAAAGTTTTCATTCACCAAGGTGGCTGAATCCCAATCGCCCCAAGAAACAGATTCCAATGTATTGGAGAAAATATATTTTTCTGTGGCGTTCAGACCAGGTCCCACTGGTTCCTGGGAAGGATCAACATTAGGCCAAAAGTCCAGAAACATTTCATAGGTCTTTCTACCTAACAGGATGCTGTCAATGGTTTTGATGAATTCGACCATATACGTATCTACCTCTTTTCCGATATGCATGCGCGTTCCATCAAAGAAACTGGTGGTTTTATCACGGTCGGCCGCATAACCGTCCACCGAAACATATTCTTGTACGATTAATTTTCTCATAACGTGTGATTTTTATTAGAAGCCGAGCTACTAATCTTTGTTTTCAGTGGATAAGTGAAGGATGTTTCCTGCAGGATCCCTGATCCAATCCACATTTTCTAATCCTTCTTCATCAGGATTGACCAGCTCAATATCATTAGCTTTAAAATAAGCAATAGCTTTATGAAGCTGGTCTGTGCTGAGTTCAAATAGTACTTTCGGTTCTTTTCTATTAGGAACTGCATCTAACCAAAGGCAGATAGGACCAAAGGATACCTTTGCTGACCTGCTGACGGAAGGGTCATTTACTTTAATTTCCTCGGTATCCATCAAGAGTATATCCCGATAGAAATGTAATGTCTTTTCGAATGAATCTTCTGGAATCTTTAATGCGATATTGTTGCTAGCATTGAGTTTGAATTTTCCCATACGATACCTTGCAATAAAATGAATTCCTTAGCAATCAGTACCACATTTCAGAAAATGTGGTACTGATTGATTAATTGTTAGTGATCAGAGGTCTTTTAACCCATTTTCTTGTTTCCTTCAAAATGGATCATCCAATTGATGCCAAATTGATCTTGGAAAGAAGAATAAAGTTCAGCAAAGAAAGTTTCTTCCAATGGCATTTCAATATTTCTTGCTCCTGCAGAAAGCGAATTGAAAAGTTCCTTGGCTTCTTCAGGAGTCTGTACATCCAACATGATATAAATAGAGTTTCCATTGGTCAGTTTATGTCCGAAACCTTCCACTACATCCGAACCCATCAACATGGTATCAGGATTGATTTGCAGGGAGGTATGCATGACCTTTCCTTTGGCATCTTCAGGTAGAGGTGGAAAATTTGGATCTGCTGGCATATCACCGAATAGATATGTCCCTTGGACCTCTGTTTTGAAAACCTTCTGATAAAAATCAAAAGCTTGTTTACAATCACCGTTAAAGTTTAAATAAGCATGAACCTTTGCCATAATGTTTTAATTTTTCTGGTTTATATTTAATTAATGTGTCTAATTTTTTGTTGTCTATGATTACTTTTTCAGTAAAGCCTCCAAGTTGTTCAATCCCATTTCATAGCCTTCGAGAAAGCCCATATCCAAATAGGATTTAAGGGTCTCTGCCGAGTCATACTTGCAAGAGGAGGTCACTGTGCAGACCCCATCACTGGAAGAAAAGTCATTCCTCCAGGTTGAACTTGGAAAATCCTTGTTTGGGTTTCCATTTTCATCACAGAAACCATCTTCTCCCGTATAATAATTCTGAGGGTCAATTTCTTTATAGTGTAGGTAGGACCAATGGATCTCTCCGTTTGGACCGGTCATGTTGTATAACCAGCGTCCTCCAACAGAAAAATCCTGTTCTTTGGTATTGCATTTCCAAGGTTTGGGAGCCCACCATTCGTCTAATATTTTAGCATCGGTAAATGCATTCCATACTTGTTCTTGAGAAGCTTCAAATGTACGTGTGATGATGACTTCGTTCTCCTTGATCTGATGTTGAAATTTCTTTTCCATGGCTTATATGTTTTGTTTTTTCTTCAAATAGTAAATCTAAGGTACGGAGCGACTCAAGGAATCCACTTGCCATAGGACAAGTAATGAAACTTCGGTTCAAAAAAATGGAATGGTCAGCTATTTTTTAGAAGAACGCATGGCTGGGAGCTTCTTGATCGAGTCATCCCTTAACATGGTTTGATATTCATCGCTAGAACTGTTTATCAACCGTATTTTACCTTCTGAATCGTAATAAATACCCCATCCATAGGTTTTTGCAAGAGGTGAGGCCCTTAAACAGGCTTGGCCTTTGGAATAGAATTTTTCTCGTTCTTCTCCCAATTCCTCCTCAAGTAAATCTTTCCTTTGCGCATGGATGTCAAAGATCAGATCATCTGAATTAACCTTTGCAGGTTCTTTCATCAGTCTATCATATTGCATATTGGCAACAGTCAATTTGTCGATCTTTAGAGGTGGTATTTCACCTTTTAAAGTTTTACAGTCCTCAGCCACAGTGATCAACGTGTTGTAATAATTCGTGCTATGTACTTTCATGATACATTCTTTGGATTACAGAATAAAATTAGGGCCTTGGAGTGACAACAGTTTGTCAACTGCAAACATTAAGTTTATTTTTCTGGATGGATCCTTTCGTATTTATCTGAAATAAATGCAATCGATTCTTTCATCATGTTCTTGAGAACATTAATGTTTATATCCTCCAGTTTTTTGATATAGATACAGGCTTTACCCATCTTGAATTTTCCGAAACCTTCCAAGAGATGCTTATGTTCCTCACATCCGGTAAATACATATAGGGATATGGCAGCATTCCTAGGAGAAAAACCCAATAAAGGGGCGTCGCCCTGATGCCCCGTAGGATATACGTAATGATATTGACCAAAACCGATAATACTTGGTCCGAACATTATTGCTGGTTCTCCAGTAGCTTCTTCCATCAGCTCAATCAGTGCCAAGGAGTCTTTTTTCTTTTGTTCATTGTCTATTTCATCGATATATGCATAGACATCATCTGCAGTAAATTGCGTTTTTACTTTAGCCATAACTATTGTTCACAGATTTCCTTTAATTTCTTTAATGCATCAGGCCACATTTCATCAAACATGTGTAGATCATCTTCATCAGAAATTTCCAAAGAGCAGAGGACATTTGTCTTCCCGCCTTCTTCCTTAAACCTATAGATCTCCAGCGCATTTCGCCAATTGTCAATTCCTGGACCTTCATATTTTTCGCCGTTCTGGTCAAACATGCCCAGATGTCGGATGATCACGATCTCTCCAGGGATATTCTTGTCTATTACCGAGACCATTCCAGCCTCATTGCCATTCTGATCCAAGGATAGAAACTTTACTTTCGAATTTTCTTCCCAATTGCCTTTTACATCTGATGTAGGGCTGAAGGGTTTTGTCCATTCCCGATAACTATCCCGGGTTAGCATTTTGGAATGAACAGTTTTTGCATCAGCATTGATTTGCTCGCTAAAATATATTGTTTTCATTTTATTGGAATTTACCGAACCCAAAAACTGCACCAGCTGGATCCTGAATGATTACATAATTATAGGTGCCATCGGCTTTCTTGTTTTCATGCACAAGCTTTCCGCCACGGGCAATAGCCTTTTCCAGTGTAGCTGCCACATCATCTACGCAGACATACATGATCCACTGTGGAGGGATGCTCGCATTGATTCCCCGTTGGTTGCAAATGCCTCCAGCTGGATTCTTCTCGTCATAGAGCATCGCGTAATCGTTGTAAGATTCCTCGCCATCTTTCATGGCTACTGGATATTCCTGCCAACCTATGACATCTTTATAGAATTCCTTCAAGGAATCAGCTTGATTGGTCGTCAGATCTGCCCATACGATCTGACCTGCTTTATATTTCTTTTCTGTCATGTTCTTCGTTTTTTATTTGCTTTCCACGTGTTTCTTGAAATTATCCAAGATCGCTTGCCAGCCTTCCCTTTGCATATCCTCAGGATTTGAAGCCTCCATGTCAAAGTCAATGCTGACAGCTGTCTTTCCATTCTCGTCTTTAAACTTGATGTCCGTTTCGCGATTGTCCCCCAATACATAAGATATGCTGTTCATGGCGGTAACTTCCGTATAGGTGCCTTCAAAATCAAATTCAAAACTGGCATCCTTGGCTGCCATTTTGTTTTTGAACTTACCACCAACGCGTAAGTCATTTTCAGAAGAGGGGCAATGCCAATCCTCTGATGCATGGTTCCATTGTTTAATATCTTCTGGATTATTGTAAGCATCCCAAACTGTTTGAATAGGAGCATTGATTAAGGTCTCAATGTGAATTCTTTTCTTTTCCATTATAGTTTTTTCTTGTGTTAGTTATAGTTTTTTCTTGTGTTAGTCGAATTTAGAGGATTAATATTTACATCAACTTGCCCTATGGCAAGAAATAATTTATTGCTCCCCAATCTTCACTAGGTTATTGATCGAATTGATGATCAGGTTCCAATCCTCCTCATGCAATTCATGGCCTGTACCCTCAAGCACAACCAAATTTTGGCCTTTTATTTTTTGCATCAGGGATATGGCGTTTTGAAAATGACAGATAATATCCTCTGTACCATGGATCACCAAGACCGGAACATTGATTTTATCCAACTGATTATAGTATTCCATACCGCCGGCAATACTGGCATGATTGAATTGGCTCCTGAAATTTTTTGCCCTGCGATAGGATTCCCGTAAATAATTCTCTGCTCGCAAAACGTTCAAAGGTTTTTTGCCACTCATCAAATGGGATCCCTCCAGCAAATAATGGATGACCTTGTCTTCATTTTCCCAGTCAATTTCAGCTGCTTTTGCATGGAATTCTAAAATCATAGGGTCCATTTCCGGGACGGGAATGTCCGAATCTCCCCATGGCATCGTACTGAATAGGCATAAAGATTTTACCCGTTCAGGATGCTTGATTGCTACAATCTGCGCAATCATTCCGCCCAAAGATATACCGACTAAATGCGCTGCCGGAATTTCATAGGCATCTATAATAGCGACCAAATCCTCAGCAAAATCTACAATGTCATAGCTTGCTTCACCTTCAGGCACAGAAGTGGATTGACCGGTATCCCTAAAATCATATCGAATCACAAACAAACCCTTGTCCGCCAGCTTTTGGCAAAACTCGCTGTCCCAAAACAACATGGAAACTGTTGCTCCTGCAATCAGTACCACGGCAGGATTTCTTTTATTTCCAAAGGATTGAGAAAATAAACTGATGTTTTGATGCTGTACAATCTTATCCATCATATGTTATGTAAACTGGTTTTTTGTATAAATTAGTCCGTCGTTAATGATAAAACAATGTAATCATCTTTTCTGTTTTATTCTGTCCATTAGGATGGATTTATAAATAATATCTTTTTCAAGATAAATTAAACATTAAATTAGATTTATAATTGAGGGCGTTAACAAAACTAGAGCTACTTTAATAATCCATTTTCAGCCTAGCATAACACTCAATTAGGTTTACACTATCAAATAAAACAACATGAACGAAAATCTAAGTGCGAGAGCATCGATACAGATCTTGAAACCTATCGAAGAGGTTTTTGAGGCTATAGTAGATCCTGAAAAAATGAGCAATTACTTTATTGAAAGATCGAGTGGAAGATTAGAGGAAGGAGTGACGGTAGAATGGAAGTTTCCTGAGTTTGAAGATATCTTTCCGGTAACCGGAAAATTTATCCGGGCATACGATTACATATCATTTGATTGGAGTGGAGGCGAAGAAGGGATGATGGTAGAGATCTTTTTGGAACCTTTCCATGATAATTTTACGGTAGTCCGAATCAAGGAAAGCTATATGCCGGTCAATGAAGAAGGTATAAAGCAAGCCATTGGACAAACTGAAGGTTGGGCTAATTTTCTTTCATCGCTGAAAGCTAGCCTTGAATATGGGATTAACCTGAGAAAAGGGGCTTTTGATTTTATGAAACCTTAAGCTGATTACCTATGTCAACATTTACCAATATCGATGAATACATTGCAGGCTTTGATGGGGAAGCCCAAAAAACATTGAAAGATGTTCGCGCAATCATCAAAAAAGCGGCTCCAAATGAAGCCAAGGAAACTATCAATTACAGGATGCCAACTTTTAGGTATAATGGAAACTTGATCCATTTTGCCATGTTCAAAAATCACCTTGGACTGTATCCCGGAACAGAAGCTATCGAACATTTTGCAGATGCCCTTAAGCCATATAAAACCTCAAAAGGAGCCATTCAAATTCCATTGGACCAAGCGCTGCCTGAAAAATTAATTACAGATATCGTCCAATTCAATGCCGAGCGATTAAAAGAAAAGGAATATCCTAGTTGGGAAACCAAAAATGAACGCTGGAACGATTGTCAGGAACTGATGAACCAAATCGTCTTAAAGAATAAAACGCCACTCAAGCGAGAAATTAAATGGGGATCCGATGTCTATACTTACGAAGGTAAGAACGTCATTGGATGGGGTGGATTCAAGGATTTCTTTTCTTTGTGGTTCTACAATGGAGTTTTCCTTGAGGATAAAGAACAAGTTTTGGTTACAGCTTCGGAAGGAAAAACCAAATCTTTAAGGCAATGGAGGTTTACCGATATCAAGGATATGGATGAAAAGAAAATCCTAGCCTATATCGAAGAGTCCGTACAGACCATCAAGGATGGAAAGGAAATCAAACCAGACCGTTCTGCCCCAAAACAAGTGGATGGCCTGTTGAAAGAAGAGCTTGCGAAAGACAGGATATTCAATGAAGCATTTGAAAAGCTTACTCCCGGAAAGAAAAAAGAATATATCGAATACATTGACGAAGCCAAACAAGAGAAAACCAAACTCAGTCGGGTGGAAAAAATAAAACCTTTGATCCTCGAAGGAAAAGGTTTACACGATAAATACAAGAAATAAGTCTATCTTAATGATAGGCTTTTTTTGTTTTAATACAACAAATACAAATTTTATCTGTTCAGTTAATAGAGGGTTTTCATAAATCTTTAAATAATCAATGAATGAATAGAAGAGATTTTATCAACCAAGGTTTAGTTTTAGGTTGCAGCCTTTCCTTAGGCTGGAAATCCTATGCCGGAAATAGACCGATAAGCAAAGAAAATTTAATGGAAAAAAACAATCAATCAGGAAGGTTTCGTCCCAAAACTCTTAGTGGTTTTGGAGGAGTAGCGTTAGGAAATGGATTTAATCATAACACAGACCTGGCTTGTCATGAAGCCATGGATGCGGCTTGGAATGCTGGAGTCAGGTATTTTGACACTTCGCCATGGTATGGCCTAGGTATCAGTGAAAGAAGGATGGGCCTGTATCTGAAAGAAAAAAACAAGGAGGAATACAGCATATCCAGCAAGATTGGAAGGATATTGGTGCCGCACGATAATTACAAACAAGAAGGTTTGATGTGGAAGGGGCAAATGAATGCCTCCTATAAATATGATTATTCGGCTGAAGGGGCAAGGAAATCGGTTGAAGATAGTTTACAGCGATTAGGCATTGGGTCGATGGACATTGTATTTGTCCATGATCTGTCTCCCGACAATGGCGATATGGGGAAAGATTGGCTCTCATATTTTGAAACGGCAAAGAATGGAGCATTTAAGGAACTGACCAAAATGCGTGAGGAGGGAATCATCAAGGCTTGGGGATTAGGGGTCAATACGATTGAACCTATCTTAAAGACGATGGAGGTAGCAGATCCGGATATTTTCCTCTCAGCCTGCCAATATTCCCTGATCCATTATGAGGACGACCTTACCCAGGTCTTTCCTAAAATTGCCGAAAAAGGTTTATCCATTGTGGTAGGCGCTCCACTATGCGCGGGTTTCCTAGCCGGCAAGCCTCGGTACCTCTATGGATCCAAGATCCCTGAATTTGCAGCCGAAAAGCTAAAACAGCTTCAACAGGTAGCCGATAACCATCAGGTTGATCTCAGGACAGCAGCTCTGCAATTTTCAGCAGCACCAGAGGTGGTGTCTTCTGTTATTCCTGGAGCTAGTTCAGCAGAACAGGCCAAGCAAAATGCAGCTTCCTTTGAGGTGAAAATACCAAGTGGATTCTGGGATGAGCTGAAACATGAAAAGATTATTTCTGAACAAGCTCCAGTACCAAATGCTTAAATTGCAGCATGGATATAAAAAATAAAATCGGCTTCATCGGTTTGGGAAATATGGGGAAGCCAATGGCAAAGAATCTAGAAAAAGCTGGATTGGACCTCTATGTATACAACAGGACTGCAGAGAAAATGCAAGATTTTGCTGAAAAAAGCACTCCTTGCAATGATATCGGAAGCCTCGTAAAGAACTGCGATATCATTTTTACTATGCTGACCAATGATGATGCCGTACATGCCGTCTACGAGACGATATTGACCATGGACATCAAAGGGAAGTTGTTTGTGGATATGAGTACCATTTCCCAAGATGCTTCCAAGACCATTTCTGAAATCACGAAATCGAAAGGTGCCAGTTTTATCGATGCGCCAGTTGCTGGTAGTACCCAGCCAGCCAAAGAGGGAACCTTGATTTTTATGGTCGGTGCCGAGGAAGGGGACAAACAGCGCATTATGCCTTATCTGGAATTGATGGGCAAGGAGGTGAAATATATGGGTAAAAATGGAAAGGGTGTTTCGGCAAAACTCTGTATCAATTATTACCTGTCCATATTATATCAAGGAATGGCTGAAACTGTTCTGTTTGCAGAAAAAATGGGAATATCTAGAGAAGATATGATGAGCATTATCAATGAAAGCGCCAGCGGTAGTGGAGCCTCCAAAGTTAAGACCGCTTCCATCATCAAGAATGAATTCCCCGCAGCCTTTTCGGTTGACCTTATGCTGAAAGATGTAAAATTGGCGGTAGATGCCGGTGCTGATTACCCATTGACCCAAGATATCCTAAAGACCTATCAGGGAGCCAAGGATGCTGGGTTTGCTACAATGGATGTCATGAGCATTATCCCATTCATCAAAGAGCATGGAAATTTAGAATCGTAAATCAAAACTATAAATTATGAAAAATCAATCTTTTATAATTTTATTAAGTCTGCTGTTGAGCAATGCGGCATTTGGCCAAGAGCTCAAAGAAGTGGACTATAAAGAAGGTAATCAGGCCTTAAAAGGGATGGTCAGCAGTAATGCGGGCCAAAAACTTCCAGGAGTTCTCATTCTCCCGGCATGGAAGGGTATCGATCAGGAGGCAAAAGATGCCGCTATAGCACTTGAAAAAGAGGGTTATATCGCTTTTATTGCTGATATCTATGGAGTCGGCAATACACCAGCGGATAATGCCGCATCTTCAAAATTGTCCTCGCAGTATAAGAATGATTACCAAGCTTATCAAAAAAGGATCCAAGCGGGCATAGATGAGCTAAAGAAAGCTGGGGCAACCAAGGTCGCTGTTATAGGTTATTGTTTTGGTGGTACCGGAGCGTTAGAAACGGCTAGGGGAGGTTTACCAGTAGAAGCAGTGGTCTGCATCCATGGAGGACTAGCAAAAGCTGCCGACCGACCAAATGGCGAAATCAAAGCCAAAGTATTGGTCGAGCACCCCGCAGATGATGCTGGGGTAAAACCGGAACATTATGAGGGCTTGGTCAAGGAATTAAATGATGGGAAAGCAGATTGGCAGATCATTACCTATGCCAATTCCAAACATACTTTTACAAATCCGGAATCTCCTGATTATAATCCAACGATGGCTAAACGCGCATGGAATCATACGCTCATGTTTTTGAAAGAGGCCTTGAAATAAAGGATTCTATTCATTAAAATTATTTATTGTTTTAGGCCCCAAGGAATTGGGGCTTTATTCTGCCTTTTTGGATCAAACTCTAGGATACCAAAAAACAACTTGTAGCCGTAACGGTTTTGGTTTATCTAAAATGGCTTTTCGCATCTCCCACTTCAATTGAAATCACCCTTATTTTTGGATTTCAAATAATTTTCTTAGTTACTTTTGAAGCCCAAAAGTAACCAAAATGCTTCGGCTCATTTAAGATGGCTTTTCGCTCTATCCGGCACACATGAAAAGAATACCTTGTTGTCGGGAATATCTTTCAAGAGATCATCCCTTTTGATGGGATGATCTCTTGAAAGCATTCCAAGGCCAATCCCATCCCACATGGCAACGGTATTCTTTCCATTTTACCGCCATTGGAAATGAGCCAGAGGCTAAAGGGGTTCCTTCGGAAAGATAATGTTTGTTTCTAGACCCCACAGCCGGGGTGGAATCTTTGTAGAAAGTGGATGTTTGAAATGGCCAACCCACAGCGTGGGTGAAATATTTTTCAATAGATCATTCTAAATGGAATTAAATCAAAAAAAATGGTTTCCTCATCTTACGATTTCGGAATGACCCCAAATTCCCAAAAAAAATAAAAAATAGATTCTTCGTTTCACTCTGAATCCCCCTTTAGCGCATTTTGATCCTGAACGATTAGTGAAGAACCTGTACGGTTCTCCTCCCTCAGGTCCCGTCATGTTGCAGCAAAGGTGCAGAACTGTTCGCCAAACCAAACTATCTAAGATTGACGCACTGTACGCCAATCCAAATTCTTTTATATTAGGTTTGCATTGCTCCGAGATACTTCGGATGAACCTCAGTATGACTAAAAAAAATAGATTCTGAGTGAAGTGAAGAACCTGTACGGTTCTCCTCCCTCAGGTCCCGTCATGTTGCAGCAAAGGTGCAGAACTGTTCGCCAAACCAAACTATCTAAGATTGACGC
>NZ_JBSHLH010000010.1:49547-122225 GCF_053644255.1 Sphingobacterium sp. NPDC055431 | reverse complement strand
TCCAAATTCTTTTATATTAGGTTTGCATTGCTCCGAGATACTTCGGATGAACCTCAGTATGACTAAAAAAAATAGATTCTGAGTGAAGTGAAGAATCTGTAGGGTTCTCCTCCCAGAGATCCTGTCATGCTGCAGCAAAAGTGAAGGAACTGTTCGCCAACCCAAACTATATAAGATTGACGCACTGTACGCCAATCCAAATTCTTTTATATTAGGTTTGCATAGCTCCGAGATACTTCGGATGAACCTCAGTATGAAAAAAAATAATCAAATGATATTGTCTGGGGAGGGGAGTATGTAGTCAAGTATTGACCTTGTTTTGGTCTTGTTTTCAAAATTCGCAATATGCATCAATCTATATCCACATTCCATTCGAAGCCTTCTTAACTTGATGGAAAGTCAAGTCCGAAAGAATGCTGAAAAAATCATGATCAATCACCATATTTTTTCAAGGTAAATTTCGGCTGTTTCTCGAATATGTCTCGAATGAGTGTCGAATAAAACCTGTATAAATCACGGGGTATTCTGATCAAAAACAAGAGCGTTTTTGAGTTAGTTTCTACAGGTTAATATCGGAAGGATCTGTTTAATATCGAGGTACTCTTTTATATTTTTTCTTATAGATCCATAGATGGAAAAGGGAAGTGATAAATAAAGCAAAAAACAAGGTCCATTCGCTGGTCATAATTTGGGTTTTTATGGAGTATACGGCAGTCCAAAGAAAACTACTGAAAAAGATTAATAATGTTAGGATGGTTTTCATGTTAATAATTAATTCTTGAAAATATTTCTTTCAAGATAATATTAATATTATTGAAGGTCAATATTTTAGTTATAAATATATATTAATTTTTTGTTTACTTATAAATATTTCGTATAGAAATAAATTGAGCTCTTGTTATAAATTTTTGAAAATTTAGCCTGTTAATTAGATGATCTTTAGTTTTTGTTACAATATGTTGTGAAATTACTATAGATACTCGGATGTTTTTTAATTTATTGAAAAGCAATAGGTTGATAAATGTTTGTTGAACATTTAATTTCTTTAAAAAGAAAATTTACCGGATATAATTAGCGTTTTATTTAGCGAATGGTTTGCACATCTTATCCTTTTGTCTATCTTAGGATAACTAAACATAAATCTATAATAACTTAAACGCCTTAATTCTATGGTTAAACGCCGCCATCTTTTCAATGGAAAGGGTGGGTTAAAAATGCTTCGGGTTGGAGGAATCACAATGCTTTGCAGTATTGCCTCTGTGTCCGCATTTTCCCATTCCGCAGTGCATGCAACTCATTTTGCAACGCATTGGCAAAATCAAGTAACTGTAAGAGGAACAGTGAAAGATATCTCGACAGGCCAACCCTTGGCCGGAGTAACTGTAAGTGTTAAAGGAACTAACCAAGCCACAACAACCGATGAAAATGGAAATTATTCTTTGGAAGGTGTGCCTGGGTCAGCAACCTTGGTATTTACTTCAGTGGGACTAGAGAAAAAAGAAGTCTCGGTCTCCAATCAATCCAGCATCAACGTAGATCTAACCCCGACATCGGATAATATCGATGAGGTGGTAGTTGTTGGTTATGGTACACAAAAGAAAGAAACCGTAACAGGAGCGGTATCAGCTGTTAAGGGGGAAGAGCTGAAAAAATCTCCTGCAATCAACCTATCCAATGCGATGGCCGGACGTGTTCCGGGTGTGGTAGCAACGAATGGAAGTGGTGAACCGGGTTATGATGGTTCCAACATCCGAATCCGTGGTACGAACACCTTGGGAGATTCAGGTCCACTGATCGTAATCGATGGTATCCCTGCACGTGCTGGAGGTATCGATCGTTTGAACCCTGCAGATATCGAGAACATCTCGGTGCTGAAGGATGCGTCGGCAGCCATTTATGGTGCCCGTGCAGCAAACGGGGTAATCTTGGTAACGACAAAACGCGGTAAGACAGGCAAGCCATTGCTTTCCTATACCTTCAACCAAGGTTTTTCGCAACCTACTGTAGTCCCAAAATTGGCTGATGCAAGCGAATATGCCGAAATGAGAAATGAACTGGAAATCTACAAACTTCCGGTGGCCGAGTGGGGCGCTGCATTGGATGCCTTTAATTCAGCAGGTTCCTATAAGCGACCGAATGGCAACACGATAACGGCTCCATTTGATCCAGAGGACAAAAAACTATTCGCTGATGGATCTGATCCTTGGGGTCACCCGAATACCGATTGGTACGGAGAAGCATTAAAGAACTGGTCACCACAAGCCAAGCACAATGTGCAATTGGAAGGTGGTACCGAAGACCTTCGTTACTTAATGTCGATGGGTTACCTGAACCAGGATGGATATTACAAGAATTCAGCAACGGGGTATAAACAATATGATATCCGTGTGAACTTGGATGCCAATATTAACAAATACATCAAAACACAGTTTGGTATATTGGGCAGACAGGAAAACAGGAACTTTCCAACAAAAGGTGCAGGAACCATTTTCCGTATGTTGATGCGTGGTAACCCGACCATGCCAGCTTACTGGCCAAATGGAATGCCGGGACCTGATATCGAATACGGGGAAAACCCAGTGGTAATTTCTACGGATGCAACAGGTTACGACCGCGACAAGCGCTATTATTTCCAAACCAACGGACAGATCGAGATCAAGATCCCTGGTGTGGAAGGATTGAAAGTGACCGGTACAGCAGCCGTGGATAAATATGTAAGAGGTACCAAAAGATGGGAGATTCCATGGTTCCTATATACCTGGCAGGGTGACTACGAAGCCGATGGAACCACACCAAAATTGGTAGCTGGTAAAAGAGGTCCTGCAGAGCCTAGATTAAACCAAAGTAGTGAAGATCAAATGAACGTATTATTGGGTGCTGTTGCATCTTATGATAAAACCATTGGTGACCATATCTTTAATATCTTGGCCGGGGTAAACCGCGAAACGATCCGAAACGACAATTTCTCGGCATTTAGAAGATACTTTATCTCCAATAATATCGACTATCTATTCGCTGGTGGTGATACAGAAAAGGATAACAATGGTAGTGCATGGGAAAGAGCTCGTTTGAACTATTTCGGTAGGTTCAACTACAATTATAAGAACAAATACATCGCTGAGTTATTGTGGCGTGTGGATGGTTCTTACATGTTCCCTACAGATACCCGTTATGGATTCTTCCCAGGAGCGATGTTAGGTTGGATGGTTTCTGAAGAGAATTTCTGGAAAGAGAATGTGCCATTTGTAAATTATTTTAAAATCCGTGCATCCTATGGACAGATGGGTAACGATAATATCTATTTTGAAGGTGCATTACAAGAATACCAATACTTCAACACCTATGGTTTCAACTCTTACATTATCAATAATGAGATCGTAAAATCCCTAAGAGAAAGTCGCGTTCCGAATATGTTCATCACATGGGAGGTTGCCAACAACTACAACTTAGGTTTTGATCTACAATTCTTGGGCGGTAAATTCAATGCTGAATTTGATCTCTTCAAAAACAGTCGTGAAAGTATCCTTTGGAGAAGAAATGCATCTATTCCACAAAGTACAGGGATGTCATTACCGGTAGAGAACATCGGTAAGGTAGATAACTCCGGTTTCGACTTGAATATCGGCTACCGTGAGACGTTCGGTGAACTAGGATTCAGTGCATCGGTGAACGGAGGTTATGCGAAGAACAAGATCATTTTCTGGGATGAAGCACCAGGAGCACCAGAGTGGCAAAAGAGTACAGGAAGAGCGATCAACGCGGGCATGTACTATATCTATGATGGTGTTTTCAAAGATCAAGCAGAGATTGATGCGAACAAAATCGATTACAGTGATATCACCGGGAACCTACGTCCTGGGGACATGAAATATCAGGATTATGATGGCGATGGAAAGATCACACCGGATGACCGTGTACGTCGTGACAAGAACAATGTGCCAACCTTCCAGGGCGGTTTGAACCTAGGGTTTACCTATAAGAACTTTGATCTATCAGTGTTGTTCCAAGGAGCCATGGGGGCAGAAACGCGTATCGGTACGGATGAATCCGGAGCCATTGGTAACTACCTGATTGATTTCTATGAAAACCGCTGGTCTATTGATAACCCAAGCAGTGAACATCCACGTATTACAGACCGTAGTGATCAATACTTCTCCTACAACAATACCTATTGGATGCGTAACACCGATTACCTACGTTTGAAAAACGTTGAATTGGGGTATAATGCACCTACCGACTGGACGAAGAAATTCGGAGTAAGCAGCCTGAGGGTATTTGTAAGTGGACAGAACTTGTTGACTTGGAGTGGAATGAAAGTTTATGATCCGGAATCGACCAATGCTATTGGGCATTATTACCCACAAGCTAGATTGATCAATTCAGGCGTAATGGTTTCTTTTTAAAAATAGACAGACATGAAATTTAAATTCAAATTACAATATATATCCTTGGCCTTTGTGGGGTTAATGGCTTCCTGTAATGATGATTTCGTCAGCACACGACCATTAAACGAAGCGCCTGAGGAACTAGTGTGGACGGATGCCGCATTAGCACAAGCCTTTATCTATGAGATCTACAATGGATTTGGGGTTGGAGGATTCGAAGAGCAACAGATGGCTTCGATGACGGATGAGGCATTGTTTACCCATCCAGGACGTGGAATCAATACCGTAACCGAGAGCAGATCCAATGCTGCCGACCAAGGTTATATCATGGGTACCTACAGCTATGGGAACATGTATAGCCGCATCCGTGCGACGAATGTTGCCATCCAAAAATTAAGGGCCCCGGAAATCGATAAAGCAAAAGCGGATCAACTTTTAGGAGAAGCTTATTTTTTAAGAGCCTATTTCTATCAGCAGTTATTGCGTTTTTATGGTGCTGTTCCATTGGTGACGAAGGTTTACCAATTAGGGGAAGCAGACTACATGAAAGAAAGAAATACCTATGAGGAATGTGTGAACCTGATCGTGAGCGATTGTGATTCGGCGACAACATTATTGACAGGCGTAGCGAAAGTTAACGGTCGTGCCAATGAGGTTGCTGCGCTTGCATTAAAAGCTAGGGTATTGACCTATGCAGCATCAGACCTGCATGATATCCCAACAGCCAAAGGTAAATCTGCTGTTATCAGTGGATATGGAAAGCCAGAATTCTTGGGTTATTTGTCAGGTGACAGAAAAGCAAGATGGCAAAAAGCTAAGGATGCAGCGAAGAAAGTTGTTGACCGTGCTGAGTACGGTTATCAAATGAGCTTGACTGCTCCAGCAACAGCCGAAGAGGGCAAGGCAAATTACCTGGATATAGCGATGGGTGGTGGAAGTAAAGTGGCGAATGCGGATGGTAAGAAAGACCTGATCTTAGGTCGTTTCTTTGTTGACTTGAAAGATGAGCGTGGTGGCTGGGTAGGTCGTGATAACGGTCCTAACGGATACCATAACTGGTCCGGAAACTCACCAATTCAATTATTGGTTGATGATTATGAGTTTAGGTCAGGTGTGAAGTTTGACTGGAACAATCCAGCCCATAAAGCAGCACCTTATACGGATCGTGACCCTAGGTTCTACGTGACCATCAGTGCTGATGGTGCAGGTTGGAAACCAAGAACGGAAGACGTTCGGAATAGAGATCCATTCAATCAGATCCAGACAGGCCGTTATGAAATCGGTAACGGTTCAGGAACGAAAACAGTGGTATTCGGATTGGATACCAGAAACAGTCCGATTGAGGATTGGAATGGTTCGTACACCGGTTATTACTACAGGAAATTTGTGGATCCAAACCCGGCAATCGTAGATCAAAATACACGTCAGCAGATTCCTTGGCCATTATTGCGTTACACCGAAGCCGTATTGAACTATGTGGAGGCATGTATCGAACTGGGCGAGGATGCAGAAGCGAAAACTTGGTTAAACAAGATCCGTTTCCGTGCAGGTATGCCAGCGATTACCGAAGCGGGGGCAGCCTTGAAAGAGCGCTACCGTAACGAAAGACGTATTGAGCTTGCATATGAAGAGCACCGTTTCTTTGATGCCCGCCGTTGGATGATCGCTTCGACCACCTTAGGTCGTAAAGTAACGATCATGGATGTTTTCGGGCAATTGAAACCGGGAAAAACCGTAAGTCTTTACAAACATGATCCAGCAAATTACACGTATATCTATACGGTAAATACATTGAATCCAGGTATTGAAAACAGAAGCTGGAATGATAAGATGTACTTTAGTTCATTCCACCGAGATGAAATCAACAGGAACACTAAATTATTGCAGAATCCTGGTTACGAATAGGATTAGGTAAGTTTATAGATTGGCCCAACCGGAAGGTTGGGCTTTTTTGTGTAATAATATTAAGGTTATGATAAGTTTTGGTTAAATCTTAGGGTTAGAATGCCTATATTAAAGTTTAAACTGATTAAAATGATAGCTTTGCTGTCTAAACTAATTTTTAATGGATAATAGAAGAGAATTTCTAAAGAAAGCTTCGATGCTTGCAGGTTCCACTGCTGCCATAAACCTAATACCTGAATCAATACAAAGAGCCTTAGCCATTGATGCCAAACCAGGAAGTAGCTACTTGGATGCGGAACACATTGTTTTTTTAATGCAAGAGAACCGATCATTTGACCATTGTTATGGTACCTTGAAAGGTGTCCGTGGATTCAATGATCCTCGGGCCATGCTTCAACCCAGTGGTTTGCCGGTTTGGTACCAACAGAATAATAAAGCGGAGATCTATGCTCCCTTTCATTTAGATATTGAAAACACCAAGATTACCTGGATGGGAAGCCTACCACATGGCTGGCGCGACATGGTCGCCGCCCGCAATGAGGGGAAGATGGATACCTGGTTGGAAGCTAAACAAGCCGGAGATCCTGAGTACAAACATATCCCACTGACCATGGGCTATTTTGAAAGAAAGGATATTCCATTTTATTATGCTTTCGCGGATGCCTTTACGGTGTGTGATCAACATTTCTGTTCCTCCCTGACGGGTACCAGTGCCAATCGTTCCTATTTTTGGTCGGGTACAGTGCGAGAAGAACCCCATAATCCAGAATCTACGGCCCATGTCGATAATTCGCAGATCAATTACAAAGATGTGAGTTGGAAAACTTATCCAGAGCGATTGCAGGAAGCTGGAATTTCATGGAAGGTATATCAGAATGAATTGAGTCTGCCCGTTGGATTCGAAGGTGAAGAAGAGGATTGGTTGGCCAACTTTACCGATAATAACCTAGAATTCCATAAACAATATCAGGTAAAATTCCATCCAGCATATTATAGCTTTGCGCAGAAAAAAGTTAAGGAAATCGAGCATTTACTGACCGTAGCTAAATTTGCGAACCAAGAAGCCTATCAAAAGGTGGTGAATGAATTGGAAGGTTATAAAAAGGATGTAGAAAAATATTCAGCAGAGAATTTCAAGAAATTAAGCAAGCAAGAGCAAGAAATCCATCTTCGTGCCTTTGCGACCAATACAAATGACCCGAATTACCATAAGCTTTCCAAGATCAAGGGGCAAGATGGGGTCGAGATAGAAGTGCCTAAGGGTGATGTTTTTCATCAGTTCCGCGAGGATGTGAAATCAGGAAACCTGCCTGCAGTATCTTGGTTGGTAGCGCCATGTCGCTTTTCGGATCATCCAGGATCACCATGGTACGGTGCTTGGTATGTTTCTGAAAGCTTGGATATCCTGACAGCCAATCCTGAAGTATGGAAGAAAACCATCTTTATCCTGACCTATGATGAGAATGATGGTTACTTTGATCATATTGCGCCTTTTATTTCACCATTGAGCAGTAAAAAGGAAACTGGTGCAGTTCCAAAAGGGATGAATACAGCAGACGAATATGTAACCGTAGAGCAAGAGAATAAGAGAACAGGAAGAGAAACCGGGGTTCATGATAGTCCAATAGGATTAGGATATCGTGTGCCATTGGTCATTGCCTCACCATGGTCAAAAGGCGGGTGGGTAAATTCAGAAGTATGCGACCATACCTCGACCTTGCAGTTTTTAGAGCATTTTATCCAGAAAAAATATAAGAAAGAAGTCAAGGAGACAAACCTGACCGATTGGAGAAGACTGATCTGTGGAAACCTAACATCTTCCTTCAGGCCGATTCCAGAAAATCAGCGTCCGACCATTGATTTTGTCAACAGGGATCAATATGTAGAACGGATATTTTCAGCAAAGGATAAGTCCATTCCTGGTAACTTCAAGGCCGTTAACCCTGATAGTCTTTCCAAGATTAAGAATAACCTTTCCTTTAATACCGGTTTTGGATTGCAAGAGAAAGGAACAAAACCAGCCTGTGCCATTCCTTATGATATGGATGTGAACCTATCTGTGGAGGGAGGGAAATTATACTTCCATTTTGGCCTCTATGGAAACCTAAGCCATAGTAAAACGGTAGGAGTACCCTTTCAATTGATTTCGCATACCGCCTATGGTGCGAAGAACGAAATCGGGAGAACCTGGAATTTTGCTGTTAAAGCTAAAGAAGAGTTGGTTTACAGCATAGATCTTTCCGATATAAAAAATGATACCTTCTGTTTCTCCGTACATGGGCCGAATGGATTCTATAGAGCATTCAAAGGGAAGGTGAAGTCAGCATTTCCAACCCTAAAATCTGTAAGCGGTCATGCGAATATGGGTTTCCAATTGGAATTGAAAAACAGTACCGTGGACCTGAAAGTACAGGATCCTTCCTATGGACATTCGCCAAAGATCCTTGTTGCTCATAAAAGCAAAAAAGAGAATTGGAAATTGGATCAATCCAATGGCTGGTATGATTTTGAGGTTACCTCGGATCAAGATCCAGACCTATTCATTAAATATGCAGGTCATATAGAAAATGGCAAAGCAAGTATTACTGATCCCTTAATGGGTGGAGAAAATATTCTCGCATAAAGAAGCTCGGTACAGTCAGTTCATTGGCAATTGATTTTGTCAAACTTTTAGAAAATAAATTAGCAAAGAAGCTTTTCCTGGTATAAGTAAGAAGGAGTAAATCTACTCCTTCTTCCAGGATCATTTGCTCGATGCAATAGGGGATTGGTTGTTTGACATCAATCCTATTGATCATCTGTTTACTTTTGAACGTGACTGAATTCACGCCGGTATGTTTAAGCATCTTTTCTTCCCAATATAGTATAGTGTTCTGGTCATTGCTTTTATTGGATTCGAGCACATGCAAAAGTGTCAAGTCAATTGCAGGACTTGTTCTATGGATAAAACTATCGATGAGGTCAAATTCTGTAGCCTGGAAATTGGTCAGCATCCCGATATTTTCCAGTTTAAAGTCCTGATATGATTCAGGAACGGCAATTACTCCAATTGGGGATTCCTGGATAATTTCGAAGGTATTGCTGCCAAACACCAATCCCTTTAATCCGCTAGCACCTTTTGTACCCATAATGATGAAGGGTGCATTGTTTTCCGTAGCGACCTTTAAAATTGTTTCCGTCAAATTTCCGTCGATACATGCGGTAGTCAATCCAAGTTTAGGAAAATCAGTTTTTATCCTGATTTCCAATTTCTGCATTTCACCTATGGAAGCATCTTCATTGTGTTTCGCTACGGCTTCATTGAATTCTGATGTGGCAAGCAGTCTATCAAACTTTTGATATACATGGAGTACATGAATATCCCAGTTAAATTTGATGGCTAGGTTTGCGGCATATTTAATGGCTACCCATGCGTTCTCAGAAAAGTCGGTTGGAATTAAAAGTGCGTTTTTCATAATACTATCGGTAGGATGAGTGTATCCCAAATATAGCCAAAAGAAAGGCCTGAATCAAGTTTTACCCCTGGAAGGGCAGAATGGTGTCCCATATTAACTAAAATGCTGAGTGAAAGTGATTGAAATCATCGAAAGAAAGATGATTTAGAACTATTTTTGGGTTTAGGGTATTTACTATAATATGGCAGAAGAACAAAAATCGATAAGCAACAATAGTTATTCATTAAGTGTAGAAGAGTCTCTCCAGAAGATGGGCGTAAATCCATCGGAGGGTCTGAGCGGTCCGGAAGTAGAAAAGAGGTTGCAGGAATATGGCAAGAACAAACTTCAGGAACAGAAACGGAAATCCATTTTTCGCATATTCTTTGAACAGCTGAATGATGCGCTGATCTATGTTCTTTTTGCCGCTGTAGGGATTACCTTTTTTATGGGTGAATATACCGATGGTATCATCATTTTGATCGTCATATTGATCAATGCCTTTCTGGGGCTATTTCAGGAAGTGCGGGCAAACAATGCCATTGATGCTTTGAGAAACCTTTCCCATCCAAAAGCTATTGTGAGAAGAGAAGGAAAGGTTTTGGAGATTGATTCTGAGCTATTGGTTCCTGGTGATATTGTGATGCTGGAGGCAGGCCGATATATTCCTGCTGATTTACGCTTGATTGAATCCGCGAATCTTCAGATTGATGAATCTGCCCTTACGGGAGAATCTGTTGCTGCTGAAAAAGATGCAGGGGCAAAATTTGATGAAGAATACATCCCATTAGGAGATCGGATCAACTTGGCTTATATGTCAACTTTGGTGACCTATGGGCGAGGAGTTGGTTTGGTAATCGGAACTTCCAATCAGACCGAGGTTGGAAAAATTGCTGGTTTTCTGGATACTGGGGAAACGGAGGAGACACCATTGGAGATCCGTCTGGACCATTTAGGCAAAACTCTGGGTAAAGTGGCCATTGGTATCTGTGTGGTCATATTTATAATATCTTATTTCCAGGGCAGAGACTTGACGGAGATGTTCCTGACTTCGGTTTCCTTAGCGGTTGCTTCCATTCCGGAGGGTCTAGCTGCCATTGTTGCGATCGTGCTGTCCATCGGGGTTACTAAAATGGCCAAGCAAAATGCCATTATCAAGAAACTTCCGGCAGTAGAGACCCTAGGGTCGGTAACCATCGTCTGTTCTGATAAGACTGGGACATTGACCCAAAATAAGATGACGGTTCAGGAAGCTTTTACCTTTAGTGATGATTTGATCTCCGTGGATGATGAAGGGGAGAATACTTTTGAAGAAAACCTATTGGCTGAAGCCATGGTACTAGCATCCGATGCAACCTTTGAAGAAGATAAACAGACTGGTGATCCAACGGAAGTTGCTTTACTGGCTTTGGCTGATCAATGGGAAATGGACAGGAAGGAACTTCAGTGCAATCAACCACGGGTGGATGAGTTAGCCTTTGATTCGGATCGGAAAATGATGTCGACCCTGCATAACCATGATTCTAAATATATTTTGTATACCAAAGGTGCTGTGGATAGCCTTCTTCCTCACTGTCAATATATTATTCAAAATGAAGAATTACATCCCATAACCGAAGAACATAAAAAGCAGATCACTGATGCCGTGGAGGCGATGTCTACTAAAGCATTGCGGACATTAGCAGTAGCTTTTAAGGAGAGTGATTCCAAAATAGAGAAGGAGGAGTTTGAAAGGGACCTGGTTTTTATTGGGCTGGTGGGTATGATTGACCCTCCAAGGAAGGAAGTGAAGGACTCCATAGAAAAGGCGAAAGAAGCTGGGGTGACAACCATTATGATTACCGGTGACCATGGCAATACAGCATTTGCCATTGCGAAGGAATTAGGGATTGCCGAAAATTTTGATCAGGTTACAACAGGGAAAGAGATCAACGCTATTTCCTACGAAGAACTGGAATCCCATATTGCTGATTACCGGGTATTTGCTAGGGTTTCTCCGGAACATAAGGTCAATATCGTAAAAGCATTCAAATCGAAAGGAAACATTGTTTCCATGACCGGAGATGGGGTAAATGATGCGCCTTCCTTGAATGCTGCCGATATCGGGGTTGCCATGGGGATTACAGGGACAGATGTTGCCAAGAACGCATCGGATATGATCCTTGCGGATGATAACTTCTCGACAATCATTGGGGCGATAGAGCAAGGCAGAAATATTTATAATAATATCAAGAAATCGGTCGTGTTTTTATTGGCCAGTAATTTGGGCGAGGTGATTACCATGTTGGTGACCATCGTGGCGGGCTTGCCTGTTCCGTTATTGGCGACACAATTGTTATGGATCAATCTAATCACGGATACCTTGCCAGCAGTTGCCTTAGGGATGGATCCGGGTGATCCGAATGTGATGAAGGAGAAGCCCAGGGAATTAAATGAAAACTTTTTTTCACATGGCGGTACGCAAAGGGTTATCGTAGCGGGAATTTTGATCGGCCTATTGACGGCAGCAGCCTTTTTGATCGGTTATTTTGAACATGGCTACAACCCATTTAAGGATCAAATTCCTGAAGATATACATTCCTATGCACGGACTATGGCTTTCTTGACCATTATTGCCTGTCAATTGTTTTATTCCTTGTCATTTAGGAGCGAGAGCAAATCCATCTTTAAGGTTGGAATATTCTCAAATAAGTATTTAGTGTTTGCAATTATCCTAGGATTTGCCTTGCAGTTATTAGTGCTGTTTGTTCCAGTGTTGAGGGAGTCCTTTAAATTGCAAATTATTGGGCTTAATGATTGGCTAAAAGTTTTAGGATTTGGTTTGGTGCCACTCTTTGTCAATGAATTATTTAAGCTGATTAGAAATAAAGCCAATTAGAATTCTATTTGGCTTTCAATCTCTGTTGCTGTCTCTTGATTTTTCGGAATTCCCAAGGGGCAGTAACGGTTTTAAGGGACCAGATATTCATTTTATTAAGCTTTGCTTCAGCTTCAGCAAGTGCATATTCTTCTGATTGGTCAAATTGTGTGAAATGCCAAGCAAGACCAACCTTTAATAGGCTTAAATTTACCTCCAGACCATCAACATATATTTTGCCAATGGCTCGTTTGTAATGGTCGTAATCCAGGATGGCTACTTCTACCTGTTTTTGGAAGCAGAGCTGACCTACATAATCTTTAGCCACCTGATAATAATCCTGACCTTTCTCTGGGCTATCAATTCCATGGAGCCTAATCCTGTGCTGCTGGTTTAGACTGTCCAAAACTGTCATCGTATCCCCATCTGAGATTTTTACCACTTTGCCCTTTAGCAATTCCTGACTGAAGGAAGACTGGGAAATCAATAAAAGCAGGAAGGATATGCTCAGTAGATGTTTGAATGTCATGCTGCAAAAATAGCAATCAATTCCACCTTACAAACCGCATAGCAGGAATATTACCATCTGTATAGTTTAATGCATTTGTAGTTAGAAGGATAGTTTTTTTATATGCCTGAATAAGCAACAGGGCTGAGTTGTTAAATTATGTTAAGATTGGCAAGGGTTGACGCGATTTGCTTTTGAGTTGCGTTATATCATCAACAAAGTAAAAAAGTAAAAAAAAGAAATTTCATAATTTAGGTTAATAATTGGTTTGATAAAATCCTGAGGCTCCCCGCCTTGGGATTTTTCTATTATTTTGACAATTTAGCTCCATATGTTGTAAATACTAATTAGTAAATACTAATTTAGACCATGCTTAAGAAGATTTTGCTTATTGATGATGAGGATAAACTACGCCAATTACTCGCTAGGATTATCCAATTGGAGTGGGATGATCTGGAAGTTTTTCAGGCGGCCAATCTCAAGGCTGGTTATCAGATCCTAAAAACCAAAGAAATCGATGTGGTTTTGTGTGATGTGAAGCTTCCGGATGGGAATGGGGTAGAAGCAGTTCTGGAAATCAAGAAGCTACAACCCTTGGCCGAAGTTTTACTGATGACAGCATTTGGGCAAATTGCCGATGGTGTACAAGCCATTAAAAACGGTGCTTTTGATTATATGACCAAAGGAGATGATAACAATAAAGTCATTCCATTGATCAATAAGGCTTTTCAAAAGGTAGAAATGGCGAAACGCTTGATGCAACTGGAGGAGAAAGTTGGTAAGAAATATTCCTTTGATCAGGTCGTAGGGAAATCTAAAGAATTGCAAAATGCGATATCCCTTGGCAAGAAGGTTGCCCAGACTGATGCCACAGTTTTATTGTTAGGTGAAACGGGTACGGGGAAGGAAGTGTTTGCACAAGCAATCCACTATGATAGCAAGCGGAATTCGAAATCCTTTGTCGCCTTAAATTGTTCTGCAGTGAGCAAGGACCTTTTAGAATCTGAATTGTTTGGCCATGTGGCCGGAGCATTTACCGGTGCACTGAAAGATAAAAAAGGATTGTTTGAGGAAGCCAATCAAGGAACCTTATTCTTGGATGAAATAGGTGAAATGCCCATTGAACTGCAAGCAAAACTATTGCGGGTGCTGGAAACGGGAGAGTTCCTGAAAGTAGGGGAAAGTAGACCAACGAAAGTCAATGTTCGCGTTATTGCCGCAACCAATAGAAACTTGGAACAGGAAGCTGAGGAAGGAATGTTTCGATCTGATCTCTATTATAGGCTTTCGGTATTCACGATAACCCTACCTTCTCTAAAGGATCGTACATCTGATATTCCGTTGCTAGTGAAACATTTTGTGGCTCTCCAAGCTGCAAAATTGAATATGCCTATTCCAAAAATAGATGATTCCTATATTGATTTACTGCAAAAGCATACCTGGAAAGGTAATGTCCGGGAGCTTAAAAACAGTATCGAAAGAAGTTTGATTCTCATTGAAGGTGATACGTTGGATGCGAACGCTTTGCCCTATGAGTTTTGTATGCAAGAAGGTACTTCCAATAGCTTATCAGCTATGGCACTCGCCGAAATGGAACGTAAGCATATCCAAAAGGTTTTGGCCTTTACGAAAGGAAACAAGGCCGAAGCTGCACGTTTGTTGGAAATCGGAGTAGCTACCTTGTATAGAAAAATTGAGGAGTACAAGATATAGTATTTAGTATTAAGTATTTAGTATTTAGACCTATGTCCATCCCTAAATAGGGTTGAACGTAATCCTTTTCATATGTGTTTGTAGTATAATCTTGGTTTATCCTAAAATCCTATGCATCCTGGTTCATTCCATGATCTTGGTTTATCCTCAAATCCCATTCATCCTGGTTCTCAAAATGATAACAACCCTATCAAAATGATAGGGTTTTTTATTGCCTATATTTTCCTGTTTTAATTTATCCTGTTGATAAGTAGTTAGTTAGGGGTTTGTTTCATTGGATGGAATAGAGATTGGCATCTAGGGTCAAATATGATTTTTTTTATTATGGAAAAGATTACATCCCAAGAGATGGCAAATTATGTAGGAAGGCATATCCGGAAATTATCACCACGGCTGAAGAGTCTAAAATCTGAAGGTAATGTGGCTGCGGTTATGCAGGTGATCGTGAGTTATATGCGCGAATTATGTCAAAGGAAAAATTTCCGATATGTGCAGCGGATATTAGCCTGCGTAGGTATCCTATATCAGAAAGGTGATCAGCAGATCAGGCAACATGTGGAGTATCTGTTTATGCACTGCTTAACGAGAATGGACCATTTGTGCAGTTCCAAGCAATGGAGCAAGATTATCTCAGAGCTCCCTCAAGGTCTTAAGGAAGTTTACATCATTCAACACATCAAGTAACATGATATTAACCGTAGCATTATTGATTTTGGGCATTGTCTGCTTTGCTCTATTCTTCAAATCAGTTGATTTTTTCGACAAAATCTAAGGACATGGAAAGTAAAATTATTTCAACCGTAAAAGCTTGGCTACCTCACTGTGTGAAGGGCGGGAAGCTGGAGTCAGAATATGAGGTTCTTCAACGTGTTGCTGAATATTGTTTGGCAAATTTTGAAGGTTCTTCAGATGAACAGCAAATGACCCGTGAAGCATTGCATGTCATAGGGATTTTGTATGGCGGGGGATCTTTGCATGTGAAGAATGCCATTGAGAATGAGTTTCTGGAACGAATGGCTTCCATGGAATCTCCGGCAAGCTTAAGGAAACATCTTACCTTTTTTCCAAAGGAAATGAGGTCAGTTTATGTAAAAACTATTATAGAAAATTAGAGATATGATCGCATTATTAATCGTCGCCATCATGGTTTTTTTGTACACCATGTATGTATTGTTGAATCCTGAAAAATTTTAAGGAAAAGAAAAAATGAATCTAATTAACACAGAAATATGGGGAGTTGTCTTAATGTTTATAGCAACTATCATCCTTGCTATACCCCTTGGTAAATATATCGCCAATGTTTTTTCCGACAAACCTAGTTTCTTGGATAAAGTGTTTGGTCCGGTCGAAAAAGGGATTATGCGACTTTCAGGTGTTGACTTTAAGAAGGAAATGACCTGGAAGGAACATTTAGTCGCTCTATTGACCATCAACTTAGTCTGGTTTGTTGTAGGGATGTTGGTCTTGATGTTTCAAGCCTATCTCCCTTTAAATCCTGATGGTAATCCGAATATGTCGTCAGACTTGGCATTTAATACCGTCATTTCCTTTTTGGTAAACTGTAATCTTCAGCATTATTCAGGGGAAACTGGTTTAAGCTATTTATCCCAAACTGGATTGATGTTCCTTCAGTTCGTGAGTGCAGGTATTGGGATTTCGGCTGCAATTGTACTGTTCAAGGCCTTTAAGGATAAGGGCAGTAAGCTGCTTGGTAATTTCTACGATATTTTCTTGAAATCATGTACTCGAATCCTATTGCCGATTTCATTTGTCGTTGCCTTGATCCTTGTTTTCCAAGGAACACCAATGACCTATGAAGGCAAGGATAGCATGTTAAACCTTCAGGGTGATACCGTGGAAGTGTCAAGAGGACCAGTGGCTGCTTTTGTTGCCATAAAACATGTGGGTACGAATGGGGGAGGTTTTTTCGGTGCGAATTCAAATCATCCCCTTGAGAACCCCAGTTATATTTCAAACATTGTCGAAATGATAGGGCAATTTGTGATTCCAGTGGCCATGGTATTTGCACTTGGCTTCTTCATAAATCGAAAAAAACTTTCATGGATGATATTTGGAGTGATGACCATAGGTTTCTTATGCCTCGCTATTCCAAACGTCTTGATGGAAGCACAGGGAAGTCCTGCCATCGAACGATTGGGTGTGACGCAGGATTTGGGGGCCATGGAAGGAAAGGAAATCCGGTTTGGTGCGGCGGCATCAGGTTTCTGGTCGATTGTAACTACGGTAATTTCTACCGGTTCGATAAACTCCATGCATGACAGCAGTATGCCGCTTTCGGGAATGAATGAAATGTTGGCCATGATGATCAATGCTTTTTATGGCGGAAATGGCGTAGGGATCCTCAATTTCTTTGTATTCATTATCCTAGGGGTATTTATTTCTGGATTGATGGTAGGACGTACGCCAGAGTTCTTGGGTAAAAAGGTTGAGGCAAGGGAGATGAAAATCGCCATGATTGTAGCCTTGATCCATCCATTCCTGATTTTGATTGGGACCGCAATTGCTGCTGCCTATCCTAGTATTGGAGCAAGTACGACCAATGATCCTGGATTCCATGGTTTTTCTGAAATGCTCTATGAATTCACATCCGCTTCAGCGAACAACGGTAGTGGTTTTGAGGGATTAGGTGATAATACTTTATGGTGGAATATCAGTACCGGTATAGTGCTCTTGTTTGGTAGGTTCATTCCAATCGTTGGTCCAATTGCCATAGCAGGAATATTATCTGAAAAAAGATATATCCCAGAAGGTGCCGGAACCCTTAAAACCGATACAGCAAGTTTTGGATTTATGGTATTTGCCGTGATCGTGATTGTTGCTGCACTGGCGTTTTTCCCTGCTTTGACCCTAGGGCCAATTGCAGAGTATTTTTCTATTAAATAATTAATTGAGATTCAAAATGAAATCAAATAATCCATTCTTTGATACCGAGTTGTTAAAAGTTGCTTTTAAACAGGCATTTATTAAGCTCAATCCTAAAGAAATGCTTCGTAACCCAGTCATGTTTACTGTTGAGGTTTGTACTGTGGTGATGTTAGTGGTATGTATTGCCATATTATTGGGAGATCAGTCGCAAGGTTCCTTCGGATATAACTTTATTGTCTTCCTTATCTTATTGATCACTTTATTGTTTGCGAATTTCGCTGAGTCCTTGGCAGAGGCTAGGGGAAAAGCTCAAGCTGATAGTTTGAGGAAAACGAGGGAGGAAACGCCAGCTAAATTGAAAGATGGCAGGACCATTCCATCTTCGCAATTGCAAAAAGGAGATGTGTTTGTCTGTACGGCGGGAGATATTATCGCCAGCGATGGGGAGATCATTGAAGGCCTTGCGACCATTGATGAGAGTGCTATTACAGGGGAATCAGCACCTGTCATTAGAGAGGCTGGGGGTGACCGTAGTTCCGTGACAGGTGGGACAAAAGTGTTATCTGATGAAATCGTTGTATTGGTTACCGCAACTGCGGGGGAGTCTTTTCTGGATAAGATGATTGCCTTAGTTGAAGGTGCCAAAAGACAGAAGACACCAAATGAGATTGCCTTAACCATTTTACTTGCTGGTTTTACCCTGGTTTTTATCCTGGTCTGTGTGACCCTTAAACCCTTTGCAGATTATTCTAATGTGCCTATTAGCATTGCAGCCTTCATATCGCTATTTGTCTGCCTTATTCCAACTACGATTGGCGGTTTGCTATCTGCAATCGGTATTGCTGGGATGGACCGTGCCCTAAGGGCGAACGTATTGACGAAGTCTGGTAGAGCCGTTGAAACAGCTGGCGACGTGGATGTATTGCTATTGGATAAGACCGGAACGATTACCATTGGAAATAGAAAGGCTACGAAGTTTCATCCTGCAATAGGTGTTGATTCGGCGGAATTAATCCGTGCAGCGACATTGAGTTCCATGAGCGATGAGACTCCTGAGGGGAAGTCTATAGTCGAATTAGCAGGTCTAGATTTGGCGCCCTTTAGATTACAGGAATCCAGATTTATCAAATTCACTGCAGAGACAAGGTGTTCAGGGCTGGATATCGCCAATCAGCGGATCCGAAAAGGTGCCACTGATGCCATTAAAAAACTGGTTGAATCTGCAGGCAATAATTTTCCGGAGGATGTCATGAAAACGGTGGAAAGCATTTCCGGGAATGGTGGGACGCCATTGGTTGTTTCTGAAAATGAAAAAGCCTTGGGAGTCGTTGAATTACAGGATATCATCAAACCAGGTATTTCAGAACGTTTTGAGCGTTTGAGGAAGATGGGAATCAAAACGGTGATGGTGACTGGTGATAACCCTTTGACCGCTGAATATATCGCTAAAAAGGCTGGGGTAGATGATTTTATCGCTGAAGCGAAGCCTGAAGATAAGATGAACTACATCCGTAGGGAGCAAGGTGAGGGTAAGTTGGTGGCCATGATGGGTGATGGAACGAATGATGCGCCAGCATTAGCGCAAGCCGATGTGGGTGTTGCGATGAACAGCGGTACTCAAGCGGCCAAGGAAGCTGGTAATATGGTGGATCTGGACAATGACCCAACCAAACTAATTGAGGTCGTAGAAATCGGTAAACAGCTATTGATGACCAGAGGAACATTGACCACTTTCAGTATAGCTAATGATGTTGCTAAGTACTTTGCCATCATTCCAGCTCTGTTTGTTGCCATGATCCCTGCATTGGCTCCATTAAATATCATGAAGTTGAGCAGCCCTGAATCAGCAATCCTTTCAGCTATTATTTTCAATGCTATCCTGATTCCTATGTTGATTCCTTTGGCCTTGAAAGGTGTGGCCTATAAGCCTATCGGTGCATCCGCTTTGTTGCGTAGAAATATTTTGATCTACGGTTTTGGAGGATTGATTGTGCCATTCATTGGTATCAAATTGATCGATCTATTATTATCAGTATTTATTTAAACAGAAATGAAAACACATATTTTACCGGCAATTAAGATGAGTATCTTATCTTTTGTTTTACTTGCTATACTATATCCATTTGTTGTGTGGGCAATCGCTCAATTGAGTCCTAATCAAGGAAAAGGCATTCTTGTAGAAGGAAATGGAAAATCATATTATAAAAATATCGGACAGCAGTTTACAGAAAATCAATACTTCTGGTCTAGACCATCAGCTGTAGATTATAATGCTGCAGGATCTGGTGGCAGGAACAAAGCAGGTTCTAACCCAGAATATATACAGGAAGTGGAGGGCAGGATCGAACATTTTTTGGCACATAACCCAGATGTGAACAAAGAACAGATTCCAACCGAAATCGTTACAGCAAGCGGAAGCGGTCTTGACCCCCATCTTTCTGTTAATGCTTTGGAAATTCAGGTTCCTCGGATTGCTAAGTTAAGAGGTTTGGAAGAACCTGCATTAATGGAACTGATCCAGGAAAAGACTGAGAAGCCATTATGGGGTATGTTTGGTCCCGAGAAAGTGAATGTATTGGAGCTAAACTTAGCATTAGACGAAATGTCCAATAAGAAAGGAGTTCAAGATGCTCAATAAATTTCTTTGCTCTGCTGCGGGATTTTTAAGTATTAGTCTTGTTGAGGCACAGGAAATCTCCGATTCATTGAAATCGAACCTGACAATCTCCGGTTATATCGAATCGTATTATACCTATGATATCAATAAACCTGAGGACCACAAAAGGCCGTCATTTATTTATAGCCATAACCGTAGCAATGAGTTTTCTGTTAATCTGGCGATGCTCAAAGCAGCGTATGATGGGGAAAGAGTTCGAAGCAACTTGGCTATAGCTGTTGGGAGTTATATGAATGCTAATTATGCAGGAGAAGAGGGGGTTTGGAAAAATGTGTATGAGGCCAATGTAGGTTTTAAACTTTTAGAGAACCATGAACTCTGGATCGATGCAGGTGTATTGCCTTCTCATATAGGAGGGGAAAGTGCGATAGGTTTGGATAATATTAGCTTGAGCAGGAGCCTAGCAGCGGAGAATTCCCCTTATTTTGAAACAGGAGCAAGACTTTCCTATACCACAAAGGATTCCAAACTATATTTAGCTGCCGTTGCATTAAATGGATGGCAAAGAGTACAGTTGCCAAATACAAGTAAAAATATGTCCTTCGGGCATCAAATCCAGTATAAGCCAGTTGAATCTGTTGTTTTGAACAGTAGCTCGTATATAGGTGATGAAGGCTCAGACAGCTTAAGGTTTTTTCATGATTTATATGTTCATGTTGCGGTAAACGATAAGATGAATATCTTGGCAAACTGGGATTACGGGATGCAGAAGCAACCGCTCCTTTCAAAAAATTACCATTGGTGGAATGCAGGAATCCAAGCAAATTATGCCATTGGTCCTAAAGTTAAAATGAATGCACGATTGGAGTATTTTAATGATGAGGATGGGGTAGTGTTCGGAAGGTATGGAGAGGTAGGGACAAACATTCTTGGCTATTCTGCAGGATTTGATGTAGACTTGTATAAAGGATTGATCTGGAGAACCGAAGTCAGGAATTTGAATTCCTCTGAAAAAATATTTGTGAACAACCAATCTGAATTAAAAAGCAATAGTACTACAATCAGCACTGCCTTAGGTTGGCGATTCTAATCAGTTATTTAAAATGGAAGAACAACGTAAATCGGCCGAACACTTTCTGGAACTGATCAAACAGTCCAGAAGAGGAAAGTTTAAGATCTATTTAGGGATGTGTGCTGGTGTTGGGAAAACCTACAGGATGCTGCAGGAATCGCATAACCTATTAAGGAATGGTATTGATGTGCAGATAGGTTATATTGAAACCCATAATAGAGAGGAGACTGTTGCACAATTGGCCGGTTTGCCGTTGCTTCCAAGAAAGAAAATATACTATAAAGGCAATGAGTTAGAAGATCTAGACGTCGATCTGGTTTTGCAGAAACATCCTGAGGTCGTGGTGGTGGATGAACTTGCCCATACGAATGTTCCGGGAAGCAAAAACGAAAAACGTTGGCAGGATGTAATGGAACTGCTGGATGCTGGCATAAATGTAATATCAGCCGTCAATATCCAACATCTGGAAGGTCTACAGGCAGATGTTGGTGATTTGTTATCTGTTCCAGTCTATGAGCGCATTCCAGATCGGGTAATTCAGTCAGCAGATGAAATAGTCTTTGTTGATATCTCAGTTGAGGACCTAATCGGTCGATTAAAGGAAGGTAAGATCTATACAAAGGAAAAGATTGAGACTGCGCTAAAGAATTTCTTTCAATCCGAGCAATTGCTTTTGTTGAGGGAGCTGGCTTTAAAAGAAGTTGCTGCCCATGCGATCAAAAAACATGAACGTGAAAAAAAACCAGATTCAAAGCGAAAGGCAGAAAGGTTTATGGTATGCATTGGAACAGATGAAAAAAAAGCCAAGAACCTGATTAGGAGAACAGCAAGGCTTGCGAGTTACTATCAAGCCGATTGGTTTGTCCTTTATATACAGACCCCGAAAGAGAGCACCGATAAAATAGCGCTCGATAAGCAACGTTATCTCATTAATAATTTTAAATTGGCGACCGAATTGGGTGGACAGGTTATCCAGGTCCAAGGGAAGGATGTACCGGAGAACATCGTCGATCAAGTTCTTCGTATGGAGATCACGACCCTCTGTGTTGGTTGGCCATATTGGCCATTCCTCAGGATCCTTTGGTCCATGGGGATATTTAGAAGACTATTAAAGAAATTGGAAAAGATTCAAGTTGACATCATTATTCTATCATGAAAATTAAAGCTAAACTCTATTTAGGTATCGGGTTGTTATTTCTAATGATCCTGATCCTTGCTGCGGTAAGCACCTTATTTGTCAGCTCCTTGAAGAAAGATACGGAGAACGTACTTTCTGCAAACTACAATTCTGTGGAGTATGCCCGCAATATGCTAAAGGCTTCAGATGAAATGCATTTGAATAAAGAAGCCATAGCTCAATTGGAAAGCAATTTTGCTAGGCAGAAACAAAATGTAACTGAACAGGGTGAAAAGGACATCACCGAGAGGCTTTCCACGCAGTTGGCCCGCTTAAAGGAAAACCCAGACGATCCCATTGTAGGTCAGGAATTCCGTGCTGATTTGGTGAAACTGATGACCGTGAATATGGATGCCATTGTCATGAAAAGTGATCATGCCAAGGAAATGGCAAGCAATGCTTTCGTCCTGATTTCCGTTATTGGCGCACTCTGCTTCCTTATTGGTTTTGTATTATTTATCAATCTTCCAAGCAATATTGCCAATCCTATCAAAAAACTGACGGAAAGCATCTCTGAGATCGCCCGTCAAAACTATAAACAACGCTTATATTTCGAAGGAGATTCCGAATTCGTTGAACTGGCGAGCTCATTCAATAGTATGGCTGAACGACTTCAAGAGTACTCGAACAGTAAATTAGATCAGATCCTCGAAGAGAAGAAAAGGGTAGAAACCCTTGTCAATAGCATGCATGATCCTGTAATTGGTCTGGATGAGGACCGAAAGATCATCTTCATCAATGATGAATGCCTACAGGTTTCAGGACTAAAGCGCACAGACCTATTACATAGCAATATTGATGAATTGGTAAATCACAATGATTTGGTCCGTAATCTGATCGATGTAAATAATAGAGAGTCAACGCTAAAGATCTTTGCCGACAATAAGGAAAGTTATTTTGAAAAGGAAGTCATTCCTATGGAAATTACGCCTACAGGGGAATTGAAAAGCCAGAAGATAGGGGAGTTGATCGTACTGAAGAATATCACTGCCTTTAAGGAGATGGATGTGGCAAAGACCAATTTCATCGCAACGGTTTCGCATGAGTTACGGACTCCAATTGCATCCATACAGTTGAGCTCTGAGTTGCTTAAACATCCAAGAACAGGATCATTGACCGATGAACAGAAAAAGCTATTAGAAGGAATTGAAGAGGATAGCCTTAGACTATTACGCATTACGAGCGAATTATTGAATGTATCGCAGGTTGAAACAGGGAACATTAAGCTGTATTCCCAAATATCGGACCCATTGCCAATTATTCAGTATGCATTAAATGCGACCAGGATGCAAGCCGAACAGAAGCATATTGAAATCAGCACTGAAATAGAAGATGATATATCCAAGATATATGTGGATGAGGAAAAAACGGCTTGGGTGCTAACCAACTTTATCACCAATGCAATCAGGTATTCACCGGTAAACAGTAAGATTGTTGTATCCCTCAAAAAGGAAAACAAGCATTTATTGTTTTCCGTCAAAGACCATGGTAAAGGTATTGATGCGGCCTATCGTTCAAAGGTATTCGACCGATATTTCCAAATACCAGGCAGCGTACGTACAGGAACAGGATTGGGATTATCTATCTCCAAAGACTTCATTGAAAATCAAGGCGGTAAAATTGGTGTCGAAAGTGAATTGGGAGTCGGAAGTACCTTTTATTTCAGGCTTCCAATGATAAAGCCTTAATCAATCAAGTAAGTTTCAAAATGCGTAACATACTCTTCGAATTCTAGCAGGTATTTCTTGTCTTCCTTGTAATACCTTGCTTTTTCGAAGGTTTCTCCAGCAAATTCCTGGATGCTAATGACCGAATCCCATTCGGTAATGGTCATAAAGTGGCAAATATCATGGTCAATCCTCCTCAAGACTTTGGTGGAAAGATTCCCCTTTATGCTTCTATAGTCCTTGATCCCTGTATCAAAAAGGTAATTTAAATATGCGTCTGCATCCTCCTTTTTGGTAATCCCATGCCAAATCCTAGTGATGATCTTCATGATTTCCTCCTTTCGTTGGTTTATTGACCTAATTTACTTAATTCCGTTCTCAAATGTGATAGAACCTTCCTATATACTTACCCAAAATAGTGCGAAATTGTTTGTTATGGCCTTTTTAGTTACAGAAATGGTTACTTTTTCCATGATAATATCGTTTTAGCAAATGTAATTCTTGTCGTGCAATTAAAAATTAGCACTGCAACTATTTTTCCTTCCGAAATTTAATTCATAAACCTTTTGCCAGCTTAATATATTTTATTTGAGGTTAATGGGGTGTATAATTACTAAAACTTTTTGTTGTTGAAATCATTTTAAACCTTACTCAAGACGCTAATATTACTAAAATTAAACCTATTATTTATTTTCGGTTTATTGTAACAATCTGGTTGTAAGGTTATTACTACATAACCGAATTAATTAAATCTAATGATTGAATACCCTATAATGTTGCCATATTTTTGTGCCAATAAATAATGATAATTTATTATTATTTAAAGAATGAATCAATAATTAATTAACTGGCTTGGGAGAAGTCAAATGATGACAGAAGGGTTTAGAAGATGCTGTTATAAAATCTTGGGGAACAGTATATCTATATTATCAATAAATCAAAGATCCTTCAAAAGCAACCATGAGAATGGTTGGAAACAAAAAAATAACTATGAAAAAGAAAGTATTGGGTGTATATGTATCACCAAAAATTGTGCTTTTAAAAATTGAACTCGAGCAAGGAATCCTTGCATCATCCGCAACTTTTACACCGGGCAACGGAACCAACGGGAATTACACTCCAGAAATTGATAACTGGATGGATTCTAAGGAAACCCATGAAATTGATTTATAGAATTAAGGGCAAACAAATAAAATGAAATTATATCAAAAAATGTCAAATACAAGTCTTATTAGATTCTGTGTTTTAGGAGTTATCTCCTTAGGATTAATGACAAGTTGTGATAAGAATGCAGGTGCAGGAGACGGTGCCGATTCTGGGTCTGCAGCATCCCTAAGCATTCAGGTAGAGGGAATTGAAAACGAAATCGATACTAAAGCTAGTAAAGCTTCCAATTCAAGGAGTTCATCCCAATTGCCTACAGGGGTATTGGAAGAAAAAGATGTGACCTACAAAGAATTTGATGCTATTGTAAGACTGCAAGAAGATCAAGTTGCTGGAGACCGAACCGTTTCCAACAATCAGTTTGCAAAAGGAACAGCAGGAAAGTCAGCGACAAAAGCCCTTGCTATGGACCCAGGAATTAAGTACAGATTACTGCTTTATAAAGACGGTAAATTTGTTACTTCCTTACATGCTCAGTCGGGTGTAGCTTCACATGTGGAGGTCGTGAAAGGTGAAGAGTATACTTGGTATGCATATTCGTATAATACGACTGATAACATTCCAGATGTGGCCAATCCAGCTGCTCCAGTAATTGAATCGGCAGTGGATAAACCGTTGTTGTACGCCAAAGGAACCGTAACGGTTACAGGTGCTGGAAATGTTGATAAGCCATTGCTGGTTAGGTTTGCGCACAGAACCTCAAAAATCGGTGCTGAATTGAGCGCTAGAGGGATGTTTGCTGGCTTAGAAAGCATTACGGCAAATTTTGCAGGAACAAATTATATCCAAAAAGGGACTTTAAATGTTCTTACCGGACAATATGAAAGTATGACGTCAGTTGATGTTGGTAATCTTGTTTTTACCAATTTTAGTGTAAAAACAAAGGATACGATTAAAGTTGCTTCTTATTATACTGCTGCACAAACTCCAATCCCTGCAATGACTGTCAATGTACAAACCTTTACGATAAAATTAGATAAGGTCTTTAATGGCGTAGGGACACGTACATTCTCGACTCCATTCCAATTTTCAATGGACTTGCCAGACATGACATGGGGACATCGATTGACCAGTGCGATGGACTTGATTGAATCGGCCGTAACTGTAAATGGTATTCGTTGGTCAAGAGCGAACCTTTACTTTAGTGAGGCAGATAGAGCCTATCGTTTCAGACATCAGATCGAGCCTATATATGGCAGGGTTTCAGAGGAATATTGGAATTTTAAAGCTCCGTTTCCAGGGGGTACCATTGGTGCCCAGGACCCTTGTACTCGAGTTTATCCTTTAGGAAAATGGAAAATGCCTAACAGGGCTGAGACTGACAAGTTGATTTCGCAAACTGGATCTAGTCGTCAATTGACTGATGATTATGTTGAATACGTGGCAACAGGAACAGCAGCTCCTTATCCTAGCAACAAAATGAGGGTTAATAAAATTGGGTATTTCCATGTTATTGCCGGTCTATTTGGTGTAAATGAGGACGGTACTAATGGATATTTTTGGACCAGCGAAACAGGTTTTGCCGGTGGAGCCATCACAGGAGTTTTTACCTATCGCGTTAGTGATGGAAGATATTTGCTTGTTGGTGACTATGTCTGGGAACACTGGGCGGCATCCTCTTGGGGAGGGAACTTAAATACTCGATGTATCCGAAAATAATTTCATTCTATCCTAATTCATAATTTAGGGCTGTCGGCATGGACAGCCCTTTGCTGTTCTCCATTTAATATTCCTGATTCTCCCCAGTTTCCAAGTTAAAATTGACTGTAGATAAACATTTACAAAATCATTTAAAGTCAAACTCAATTTATTGTTAAATAAAAATGTTATGAGTAAATTCATGTCATAAAAAGACAAAATTGTTTCTTTCAGTACGTCGTCTTTGAATGTATTTTAAATATTTGATGAAAATATATAAAATCTTGATGTTTTAAAATTAATTAATAGTATAATTTTGAGATTCTGATAAATTTGCTCCTGTTAAAATAGCATGTATATTCGTAATGTTGTTCAGAGAGAAATTGAAAAAAATAGAATCACACTAACTATTAATTTTCAAAAATTATAGAAAAGTATTTAAGCTGGTTGTATAGTTTAAATGCATTACATTCAGAAGCGTTCGTAAAAAGAAGAAGCGATTTTTGTTTGCTAGTATATAAACTGATAGTAATAAAAAATCTTCTTTTTAATCATAAAACAACATTAATGAAAAAGTTAAGTAGTATTGTTTTTGCAACATTGTTTGCAGTTGTAGGTTTCGCGAAGGAACCAGTTAATGACACCCCTTGGAAAACGCAATTCATAGCGAAGAAAGCTTTCCAAGAAAGTTCCGAATTGAATCATTGGTTTGTTGGTGCAAGTGTGGGCGGTCAAATATATTTTGGTGACCATGACAAACAACTTTCTGTCGGAAAAAGAATCACGCCTCAGTTTGAGGTGTATGGAGGGAAATGGATTAACGAAAAATTTGCAATTAGACTTGGGCTGAACGGTTTACATTACAAAGGCCTTACCCAAACTAAAATGTACACAACTGGTGAAGTTTTTCATTCTGGTCAATCATTGGAGTACCAAAAATTTAACTTCATTAATGTTCATGCAGATTTTATGTTCAATTGGACTAATGATGCATTGGGCTATGACCCAAATCGTTTGTACAATTTAATTCCTTACGTGGGTATCGGTTTCGGAGCCGTATTGTCTGATCCAGGATCACTGAAATTCAGTCCTAACCTTGGAGTGCTGCAAACTTTCCGATTAACTGATAAGTTAGATTTCACATTGGATATCAGGGGTAACCTGTATGGTGACGAATTCGATGGTGAAGTGGGAGGAAGGAATTTTGAAGGGGCCGTATCTACCTCGGTAGGTGTGAAGTATACCCTGAATAGGTAAGCTTAGATTCACTAACTATTAATAATTAGCCTTGATCTCGCCCGATTTCAAGGCTTCTCTTTTTTTATGCCTTCCAATCCCCAACAATCCTTCTTATTTTATCAAAAAAACTTACCTTGGCACAGTATTTCTAGTTAATGCCTTATAATAAATTGAATATGAAAATAAATAATATATTGACCTTAGGATTCCTTGCCGGATTTCTTTTATTGTCATCTTGTAACCAAAATACAAACTCGAAAAACAATGATGCCGAAGCCTTAGGTGAACCTACCGAAATTGTTGCCTATACCCCGCCAAAAGCACCTGATAATATCCAAGGGGAGGAGGCAAAGATCACTTATGTATTCAACCATTTCTGGGACAACTTCAATTTTAGGGATACCAGCAAGCTGTTTGACCCTAATTATGGAGAACAAGCTGTCGCTGATTATATAGGACATTTTCCATTGGTTCAACCGGATACCCTGAAAGATGGTATAGAAAATCTGTTCAATGAAGCGAAGATCGAAAACTCAGTTTTTGAATTCTTTAAGTACCAATTTGACAACTATCTAGGAAATCCTAATTCCCCAATGCGAAATGATCAGTATTATGAAACTTTTTTAGACTATTTGATCGGGTCAGGTAAGCTTTCTCCAGATGAAAAGATTAAATATGAAACCTTATTGCCCCTGTTAAGGAAAAATAAACCGGGAAGCGCAGCTACTGATTTCAGTTTCCTTACAGCAGATGGCTCTATTTCTTCCCTAAATGAAATCAAAGCGCCATTTACCATGCTTATCTTTTATGAGCCTGGTTGTAGTACTTGTGAAGAGGCCATAGGTCAGATAAAATCTAACCCCGGTTTTAATGCTGTCCTTGAAAAAGGTGCCCTTAAGATTTTAGCGCTTTACCCTGATGGTAATAAGGAGATTTGGGAAAACTATCAAAAAAATATACCTAGCAACTGGATCAATGGCTTAGATGAAAATCAAACAGTCGTTACCAAAGGATTGTACATGATCAAAGCTACACCTACCATTTATTTAATGGATGAGAATAAAAAAGTCATATTGAAAGACACGAACTTGAATCAAGTCATCCAATTCTTCCAAAACATTTAGTGTTAAATAATATGTGTTTTTAAGTGGTATGGTTAGATTGAACCAGGATTAAAGGGATGAGAGGATAGACCAAGATCATGGAATGAACCAAGATGTTCGGGATGAGGCGATCGGCTCCGCTCACCTATCGGATGGGCCAAGATCGTGTCCATCTTGTCGCTGGAAAGGTAGCCGATTTTGTAGGGGCTTATTGCATAAGCCCGTCTGCTGCAATCCTAACATCAATATCTCTCTTTAGGGTGATTAACTCCTTTTTCCTTTTAGGACAGATAATAAACCCCCAGGGGGTGGAATCTTTGTAGAATCTGGATATTTTATATGGCCAACCCACAGCGTGGGTGAAATATTTTTCTATACCCTTTCTGTGTCACCCTGAGGGCACCCCGAAGGGTCTCGGAACTATCCCTACTACATTTGAAATAGTTCCCTCATCTTACGATTTCGGAAAGACCACGATCCTAAAAAACACCGAAAAATAGATTCTTCGTTTCACTCTGAATCCCTCTTTAGCGCATTTTGATTCTGAACGAATAGTGAAGAATCTGGACGGTTCATGCCTCAATGGGTCATGCAATCCTGGACCGAAGGTCCAGGAACTGTACGCGAAATGCAATCCTCAACAAAATCAATGATGTATGCGTTATTCTGAAATCCATCCTTCGTACCAACGAAATTAATGTTGGATATCTCTGGCTATCCAGACCCACAATTTTTTTCCCGAAGATTATTTTTGACATATTGCCCTCGATGGAATAAGTCCAAAAAAGCCAAAGTGTCCTTGCACAGGTCTCATATCTCCAATCTATTCATCCCTAACTCCTTTACTTTGAGGGAGATTCTGTACGCTTAATTTTCCTGTATATAAATTGTATATAAGCCAAAAATGCCTTGTATACGCTTTGTCATTCTATATTTTCTTGCTTTTAGGGCTTTATCCTGACCTTTATCCCATCAATAGAAAATAGAAACAAATTAATTTTTAAACTTATAAAAATAGCACATGATGAAGAAGCATTTAAGTTGGATAGCCATTGTATTATCGGTTTTGATTTTTTCTGCCTGTACAGGTCAAAAGGGAGATGTGACCAAAGATCCTAAATACGCGGATATTGCAAACAATATTTTCATTACCAAAGAACCCCTTTATTACTATCATTACACGCATTCGGATGGTGGAAAATCTGGATATTTTCTTTCAGCAGAGAACAGTATGCCGAATGCAGAGCTGAAATCTGAAATTCCAGTAGGCGGACATGTCAAGATTTCAAAAGTATTGGAGGTTCCACAGCAAGACGGAAATGTGCAGGTCATGGTACAGGGTGAAGTGATCAATGCTGGCCAGGCAGGAATGGAATACATGGCTATTTATGAAGATATCAAGCCTGCCCTAAGAATAAATGAGTAGATTTTTTACGGTCAATAATCCATTATTATTGGCTTTTATAGACTAATAATGAGAGAAGAAGCGCGATTTTCGCGCTTTTTTTATTGAGATAAAGTAAATTCTTAAAACCTCGCATTCATTTAAGGAGATTTATACCGGATTCTTTGGAATTCCAATTATTAATGCCTTACATTTGTGCAGTTTACCCTCCCAATAAGATTTTATTGTCTGGATATACGCTTTGATTTTTAATGATTTGCTTTCAGCAATTTAATTTATTTGTCAGTTTATGCCAAAACAATCATTCTCATACGATCAATCGAAAACTTCTTACCCAATCCTCCTTGCTATCGCCCTTGCCCATCTTTCCAATGATATGATCCAAGCGATTATTCCCGCTTCATATCCACTATTGAAAGAAAACTTTCACCTGAGCTTTGCGCAGATTGGCGTGATTACCTTCTGTTTCCAACTATCTTCCTCTTTATTGCAGCCAGTTGTGGGCGCTTATACTGATAAGCATCCCAAACCATATTCCCAACTGATCGGCATGATGTTCAGTATCATTGGAGTTATTGCATTAGCCTATTCCAATAATTATTATTCGGTATTGTTTTCGGTAACTATGGTTGGTATTGGATCTTCCATTTTCCATCCTGAATCTTCTCGGGTGGCTTTTTTATCCTCTGGCGGGAAAAGGAGCTTGGCACAGTCCATTTTTCAGATCGGGGGAAATACAGGTTCTGCACTGGCACCCTTATTACTGGCCTTGTTTGTCGTTCCGCATGGTCAACGTTATATTTTATGGTTCTTATTGGTAGGTGTGTTTGCGCAGATCGTGCTTTCCTACATTGCGGTTTGGTACAAGCAGGTCCTGACTGCCGTAAAGGGACAGGCCAAAAAAATGGTCAAATTGCCTGACCTATCGAATGCTACGATCAACTTTTCCATCTTTATCCTTTTGCTGTTGATATTTTCTAAATACGTCTATATTGCCAGCATTACCAGTTACCTGCAATTTTACCTGATGGAAAAATTTGCCATCAGCGATGTACAGTCACAGGTATATCTATTTTATTTCTTGATAGCTATTGCTTTGGGAACCCTGTTTGGAGGCTTTTTAGGAGATTATTTGGGCAGGAAGTATATCATTTGGTTTTCCGTTCTTGGCTGTGCGCCATTCAGTCTGTTGTTGCCTTTCGCTAGCCTTTTCTGGTCCGGCATATTGGTATTTATCATAGGGCTGATCATGGCTTCTGCCTTTCCATCTATCTTAGTTTATGCACAGGAACTCTTACCGAGAAAATTAGGGATGGTTTCCGGACTTTTTTATGGATTTGCATTCGGAATGGGAGGGATAGGAGCAGCAATCCTAGGTTATTGGGCGGATCATACCTCACTGGAAAATATCTATATGGTATGTGCGTATCTGCCTTTAATTGGCATCACGGCATATTTCCTTCCTAATATGAAAAAAGTGAAGTTTAAGGAATCATTGGATTAACTGAGCGATCCAAACTGTAGCACCGCCACATTCGGGATCTTCAACGCTATGCTGGATAAGTTTAAATTGATGTACCGACAATAGCTCTTGGTACTGTTCAGGAGATAAGGAAGCATGATATAAGTTCTGCCCATAATTTTCACTCCAAACTTCCGCATTCTCATTGCCAGTGGTAAACATCAATATTCCATTAGGCTCCAAAAGTTCTTGGAATATGTTGAACATATTTTCTTGGTCCTTTGCCTCCAGATGAAAGAAACTGTGCCAAGCAATGATGGCATGAAACTTTTGATCTAGGTTCAATTGGCGCATATCCATCAATAGGAAATCATCTTCAGGAAAGTTTTTTCTGGCGATAGCCAGCATTTTTTCACTGGCATCTACGCCAAGCAGTTTATATTCCCTTTTTTTGAAATACTCGAAGATCGGTTTCCCGGAGCCACACCCCAGATCCAATATTTTTACTGCTTTTGGAATCAACGAGCAGATCGATTCTAGATACTTTTCTTCCATCAGGTTCTGGCTTCTATTTTCATAGAAGCTTTCCCCAATGATATCATATACCTTAAATACATCTTTCCGCTCTTTATTTGACATCCTTGTTCTAATAAAAAGTTAAATTGATTTTTGTATAGCCTAATCCTTCTAATAAAGGACGCAATACATGCGTAGCGTTGTTTTTGGTCTGTTCCAAAATATCAGACTTCTTAACCTGATTGGTGATTTCTTGCTCAGCCGCCTTAAAAGCTTCATCTACCAAGGTCGCTTCCCTAAAAAATGCCATTTTAGTATCATACACCTTTGAAGCTTTGTGGTCTATTTTTACATAGCAGATTTCTGGTTTCGGTAAACTAATGGTAACTGAATCATCGATGACCTTTACATCTTCTGCTTTCAGTTTTCCCAAGTCAATACAACCAACCGCATCCGCTTTGATGATCAACAAAACACTGGCATCGGGAAGATAAGTTGTCATATTCTTATGCTCCACGACATCGCTCAAGCGATATTTTACAAGTTCTAGTTTACCCATTGACTCGATTTTCTCCACTAATATCTGGTGATTGGTCTCTTTTGTGGGAGCTGGTTTTATCCTTTCCCATACAAACCAAGTGATTCCAATGATCAATCCTAGAACGATTAATACTTTCAATATCTTTGTCATAACCTGCTGTTCTCAAAATATAGACCATTCTACAAAATTAATGTCAAGAAACTGTAATGCTATCATTATGGCTTGATTAGTAACCATTTAATTACAATTCCCTAATCTAATTACCCAAAAACATGACATAATGTTTGTCGATTTATATATTTCTATTAAACGGATTTAGCATGACAGCTTAGATTTTATTATTTTTATGTAACCCAATTTTTGAATCGATGAAGAGCGATATCCAACATCATTTAGGACTAAAATTTACAAATTTATTATGGATTGGTTTAATCCTAAGTGGATTGCTTTTTTCATCTGGTCTTACTGCCCAAACAATCTATAGCATCGATCAGGTGCCTAATCCTAAATCTAAAGGTCAAGATTACTACGTCAGTGACCCAGATGGGATATTGGGTAGCTATACAGTCAGTTTACTGGATAGTATATCCTTAGATATCGAAAAACAGACAGGAGCAGAATATAGCATTGTGCTTGTCAATGATTATCAATTGGATGATGATTTTCAATTTGCCTTTGATTTGTTCAATAAATGGGGGATAGGAAACAAACAGGCCAATAATGGCCTTTTGCTGTTCATTGCTAAAGAAAAACGTCAATACCGTTTTATTTCTGGCTATGGAATGGAAAGGATCTTTCCTGATATCTATCTTAAGCAGGTAGGTGAAAAATATCTGGTACCCAATTTTAAGGAGGGAAATTATGAAATCGGATTACTACAGGCCAGTGAATTTATTTCCAAAATCCTAAAATCACCTAACTCGCTGGAAGAATTAAAATCCATGATGCCCGAAGCTATTCCATTTTTTAGCTTTCAAAATCCGTATTTCAAAAATAGTCTTTTAGTGATAGGTTTTTTTTTGCTCCTCTATATCTATATACATTTAATAGGTAAACGGTTAAAAACTGACAAACAAAAACTAAAGCCCATAGCTCCGTTTTTCTATGGATTAGGCTGTATGGGATTCTTAATGTTTGTTTCTATTTTCATTTTCGCATTTATATTTAAAAATTTCGAACAAGTCTATCAGGTAAAGAATACGCCATATTTCTTGTTTGTTTTTTGGGGTTTGGTCCTGTGGATGAAAATTCATGATACCCAAGAAGCTATCAAAAAGAGCTATGTGGATGAGAAAGAAAAAGGAATAGCGCTGAAAAAATTTGCAGGCTTGACTTTAATTCCTTCCATCTTAGCGCCATTAGCGCTATTCAATATGGGCGGTATCCTGTTCCGTCTGAATAAATATAAACATCGTTATGATCCACCCGATAACTCTGGGGATTGGGAAAGAATTGTAAGAACCTCCAAAAAGGCTGAAACTAGCCAGTATCTGAACAAAGGGCAAATAAAAGAAGAAAAGATTGGGTCACGTCGATATGAGATCTGGAAAAACAATAAATCCCAAGAGATCAAGTTAATTCCATGGGATGTCAACAAGCGGCTTTATGAATGTCCGGACTGTCATTTTTTTACCTTGGAGAAGGATAAAGAAAAAGTTATCAAGAAAGCTACCTATACGAGTTCTGGTGAAGGTGAAAAGATCGACAAATGCGAAAACTGTGATTACATGATCGTATTGGGCACCTATATCATTCCAAAATTAGAAAGAAGTTCAGGGGGCAGTGGTTCATCTGCTGGAGGCGGAGGCGGATCCTCTGGTGGTGGTGGTTCCTTTGGTGGTGGTTCTTCAGGAGGAGGTGGAGCTGGAGGACGCTGGTAACCTGCGCTCCTCATGAGCTAATTTTTTATTATTAAACGGCTGATGGATGAAATAATAGAAAAGAGCACCTGAAAAATAACAGACCACATCAACTATATCAGCAGTATTGTAATCTGTGATTCTTGGACTTAGGTATTCGAAGAAAATGGATGTCATGAAAGCCAATGCCAGTAGCTGCCATAAGGGAAATGAAAAGCCTTTTTTTAGATCTAGTATGAATATTCCTGCACAAAAGGCAAAATGGGCGATCAAGGGAACAAAGACAAAATCTGTAAGCCAATTATTGATATAGGGTATAGGATGCCCTGACAACCTGCTGTACCTCACGAAGAGCCAAGCAAGACAATAACCTACAAAATAGGGGTTCAGTAAAAATATCCTTAGTGAGCAAAGGATACGGCTATTACCATGGATAGCAGTCCACATGTCATCAAAATTAAAAACATAACCCAACCTAATTTTTTTCTTCGCCTCTGTCCAGGACTGTCCTCTGGATCATAGGGAAAGATAGTATCCTTGATCTCATCCAAATGCCTTTGAAAGAAATTTTTCTGCTTGTTCTTCATAAATAGTTTCTAAAAGGCAAATTTAGCTATCCTAATCCATCTTTTGTAATATTCTGCATTTAATCCCTCAACTAGCTGGACCTTATCCAGATTATCTAAAACCATAAGCCCTCCAACCTGTTGTATATATAGATAATAAGCAGTTTTTCACTATTTTAATTAATAAAACCTATGGCATTAAAAGATATAATTCAGTCGTTGACAGAAAAAAATGAATCTCCAAGTATAACACTTTCATTTAATACCTATAGAACCTTTCCTGATAGCGAGAAAAATCCAATCATTCTCAAAAACCTGATCAAGGAAGCGGAAAGCAGATTACTTGTAGAGTATGGAAAAAGAGATATTCCAGAGATCCTAGAAAAATTGGAAGCATTGCCAGAAAAGGTAACATCCCAAAAATTAATGGACAGCTTGCATGTATTTATTTCCAAGGAGGTTGATGAAATGGTCGTTTCACCATGGCCGGTGGATAATGAGGCCGTCTTTATTGATGATTCTTTTGCTGTTAAACCTTTGATCAAGGCATTGAATAGAACCAAAGAATATATGATTTTGTCCATAGCCCAAGGTGGTGCCCATCTGTTTGAAGCATTAAACGATGGAGTTGAGAAAGAAATCGTAAATGATGATTTCCCGTTTGATGCCAATCCATTGGAAGTGACGGGTTCCGACAATAATAAAGTTGAAAACCGTTTGAAAGAATATTTCAATCAAATCGATAAGGCAGTTGTTGAGGTCCATAATGCAAATGATCTGGATGTTGTGGTTATCTCCACGGAGCCCAATTATGCGATGCTCATGGAGGTCGCCGATATTCCTAAGATGTACATAGCCCATGATAATATGAACTATGATGCCTCAGAACCTGATAAAATGGCAAAGCAGGCCTTTGAAAGCATAAAGGACCTGCAAAAAGAAGAGCGTTCCAATGCTATTGGAGACTTGAAGCAAGCCGTATCCTCCGGTCAGGTATTGACAGACCTTCAAGATATCTATCAAGCAGCCATTGACGGCAGAGGAGAGTTACTTATGGTACAGCAAGATTATGAGCAGCCCGTTAAGATGACATCCGACCGTACTTTTGATTTGGTTGATGATTCAAAAGAAGCGGGTGTTGTCGATGATATTGTCTCCAATATCGCTTGGAATGTACTTTCAAAAGGTGGGAAAGCTTATTTTACGGGTCAAGAAGAACTGAACGATTTGGGGCAGATTGTGCTTAAAGTACGTTATTAGTGCTCTAATATAATATTATCTTAAGGCTGTCTATTTGTTTAGTCAGCCTTTTCTTTATTAAGGAATTTCCAATAATAATAGCGGTGATATCTGGAATTTTTCAATCAAAAATGGAGAATAAGTTTCGAGCCATATTCGAGGCATGTTCGGGCCATATTGCGAAAATTCCGAATGTGTCTCGAATAAGGTCAAATTAAAGGTCGAATGAAAGAAGATTTAGGTTAATTAAACTTAAAAAAGAAGCTGGTCGAAATTGCTCTCGACCAGCTTTGCTATATTCTATTATTGGGTATAATCGTTTATTTAACCAGATCACTTTGGTAAAGTTTGCTATGGATTTCTTTTAATTCATTCGCAGGGATCTTCATAACTTTTCGGTCATATGTCATCAATCCGTTGGTTTCGACTTCCACATCCGTGGTCTGTGTGTATACTCCAGCAGATAATCCTTTAGGGATTAATTTGCTTAGGTCAGAAACCACCTCTTGATATCTTTTCTTCAACTCATCCGCATTTTTGAAAGACTGGTAACCCCAATTATCCTTTTGTTGCCAGGTATGGCCTTCTACCGGTAGGCCTAAACCACCATATTCGCCCAGTACCAATACATATTTGTCACCAAACAGTTCAGCTCTTGGCATTGCAGCATCTGGATAGTTGTGGATGTCAAAGATATGTCCAGGTGCATCGAAATTACCACCTGATGCTCCGTTCACTAATCTGGAAGGATCGTTTTGGATCGTCCAGTCCACAATTTCTTTGGATTTAAATTGTCCCCATGCCTCATTGAAAGGCACCCATACCACGATGGAAGGGAAGTTATGCAGATGGGACATGATAGCTTTCCATTCTTTTTTATAGATGGCTTCTGATTCTGGTGTACGGTCTTTGTCATGTTTTCCGATCCTGATCTTTCCAGGGTTCATATCCCAGATGTTGCCTCCTAGGTCACCACTTGGCATATCTTGCCATACCAAAACGCCGATGCTATCGCAGTGTCTGTACCATCTAGCAGGTTCTACCTTGATATGTTTTCTGATCATGTTGAAACCCATTTCCTTGGTTTTCTCTACATCAAAGCGTAAAGCCTCATCCGAAGGAGCGGTGTGTAGACCATCTGGCCACCAACCTTGGTCTAAAGGACCATAATGGAAGACAAACTTATCGTTCAGGTACATTCTTTGGATGCCATTGGCATCTTTCTTCACGCTGATCTTACGCATGGCAAAGTAAGAGCTGGCTTCATCCACAACTTTTCCTTTTCTTAATACCTTAACCTTCAGGTCATATAGTTTTGGTGAGTCAGGAGACCATAATTGTGGGTCATTGATTTTTAATTGGGTTTCCTCTCCAGCATTTGCTTTTGCTTCTGCAACCTTGTTATTGTTATCAAAAGCTTCTACCAAGATCTCGTCACCAGCTTTTGCTGAAGATAGTTCAGCGGAGAATTTCAAAACTGAATTGTCTACATCTGGAGTCTGCTTAGTACTTACGATATGCGTTTCAGGTACAGATTCCAACCATACGGTTTGCCAAATTCCGGAAACTGGCGTATACCAAATCCCATGTGGATTGTTGATCTGTTTACCCCTAGGTTGCGGACCATCCGAGGTAGGGTCCCAAACGCGGATAGCAATATCTTGGGACTTTCCTTTTTTGATTGCTTTTGTAATGTCAATACTGAAAGGATCAAAACCACCTTGATGATTTCCTACATGCTGTCCATTTACATAGATATCGCATTCCCAATCAACAGCACCAAAATGCAACAGGATCTGACCTTTGTTCAGTTTTTTGTCGATGCTGATCTTATTGTTGTACCAAAGGGCATCATCTTTCGTTACTGGCTTAGCAACACCCGAAAGGGCTGATTCTACAGCGAAAGGCACCAAGATATCACCATCCCAAGAGCTAGGGATATCTTTTTGGTCTTTATTGGTAATTTTATATTTCCATAAACCATTCAGGTTCTGCCAATTGTTCTTTCGTTCGAGTTGTGGCCTTGGATACTCTCTGTGCGCATTTTGAGGGGTTACCTGTTCCGCCCATGGAGTAAGGATTTTATCGCGGACCGGCGCCCAGTTCTGAGCATTTCCCTCCGTGATAGAAGCGGCAATTAAGCATGCAATTGCAATTGTTTTCTTCATCATATTCTTGTTTGTTAATGTTTTCGTGGTTTAGATGCAGGTCTCATGGGCAAAGGTTTTGGCTGTGCCGATAAGACTTCCTTAAGTTTAATAAATGCTGGGTGATCTTCTCTCCAAATATTTTCAGTTTCTACCAGTCCATTTTTATAGTGGTAGAGTTCGTATTGTGGATCCTCAGTTCCTTGAAAATCCTGCCAAGAAATCAGTCGATAGTCTTTGTCCCGAATGGCCCTTCCAAGTTTTCCATCTCTCGGAAAACAATGGTATACGGTTTCCCTTAAGCTTCCATCTCCAGAAAGCAGCATATTTGCATAGCTTATCCCGTCCAAAGGTTGTTTCGCTTCTTTTAGGTCCAGGCCGCTCATCGCTGCCAACGTAGGATAGATGTCAACTGTTTCAATCAATTCCTTGCTGAGTCCTGTTTTTTGCATAGCAGGATGTTTGATCAGCAAGGGAATGCGATTGGCTAATTCATAGTTTACATGTTTCGTCCACATGCCCATTTCACCTAATAGGTAACCGTGGTCTCCCCAAATTACGACAATTGTGTTCTTGTCCAAGCCCGTCCTATGTAAATGTTTTAATACTTTCCCAATTTGAGCATCTACATAACTGACCCCTGCATAATAACCATGGATTAAGGTCTTGGTTAATTCTGGTGGAAAGAGATCGCTGTCTTTTGCCGAAGGCACCTGCGCATATTGGGATATTTCCCCATCTCTTTTTACCGCCCAAGAAGGTGCGTTCTTTGGATTGCTCTGAATGGTTGGAACGGGTAGTTCATCCTGGTCATATAAGTCCCAATATTTCTTCGGGACCGTAAAGGGTAGGTGTGGCCTTGCAAAACCAACGGCTAAGAAAAAAGATTGGTTGTTGGCTTTTAGGTCGTCCAATCGTGCTATAGCTTCATTCGCAACCCGGCCATCGGCGTAGGCATCATCTGTTACATCCAGTTTTTCCCAAGCAGAACCTTTTTCCAGTTGATTGGCATATTCCCAACTTTTATTGGCGAATAATGCTTCTTCCCTGGTTTCCTTATTATGGTCTTTGGCTGCATATTCGATCACCTTGTCATGCCAATGGTTCACCGACCAAGATTGCTCGTCGTTGTACGTATTATGGCCAACATGGAATACCTTCCCAATGGCCGCTGTATAATAACCATTGTTCTTATACAATTCTGGGAGGGTCGTAGCATCGGGATAAAACTCCCGAAATGCCCTCCCAAAATCATATAATCCGGTAGATGTAGATCTTGAACCTAAGAGTAGGTTATATCTTGATGCTACGCATACAGCCTGATTGCTGTAGGCTCTTTCAAAGACCATGGCATTCTTGGCCCATTGGTCAATATTTGGACTGATTGCAGCTTTATCGCCGTATACTCCCAATGTAGGACGTAGATCATCCACTAAGATCATCAATACATTATAAGGCTTTTCTTGCGCTTGGCAAAAGCTTATTATGGTAAGGACAATGAGGGTAATACGGCTTAAAATCTGCATATCCAATTATTTAACCTGATGTATGTTTGCGTCGTAAATAGCTTCAGTGATACCATTGATTTTAGCGGCAACCCTCGCAAATAGGATTGGATTCGATTGCAATTCCGGACCGATATCCACGGTCAAGGTGACATTTCCGTTCGAATCCCCCGATTTATTCGCTCTTTTCAGAAAATGACCTAAGTCGACAAACTTGGTCTTACCAACCAAAAGGTTGATATCATCCAAGGTTTTGCTGGGATCAAGTTTCTCTACATTGAAGGTTGCTGTTAGGTTGTTGCCGTTCAATTGATATTTGATATCCCTGAGGTCATAATAGAGCTCAACTGGGAAGTCAATATTCGTGTTACCATTTAACTGCACGGTCATGGTATCTGTCTTGGATTTCCAAGGGCCATTTCCAGGAACCGTAATCAATTTATAGGTCCCGTTGAAAAGCGCTGCTGAGAAGGAACCATCTTGGGTGACAAAAACATCAATTGGGTTTTTAAGAGCGTATCCATCTTGCCATAACTGTAGGCGAACGGAATTATTGGAACCTCTCACACCAACTGCTGCACCCTTATAGGTCACTTTCCCTGTCAAGTTTGCATTTGGGGCGTCGTAATTATCCTTTCCGCAGGAAAAGAGTAGGGCAAGGCTTAGGAATAATCCGATGGCTAATATGTTTATTCTTTTCATTGTCTTATTGATAAGGGTTACGGACTAATTTTGGATTTCTATCGATCCAACCTTGGTCGATGAAGTTGTAATAATTTTGGAACCTAAAGTATCGAGGGTACATCACGTGACTAGATTTACGCTTTTCAAAAACCCACTTACCATGATTTGCAGTTCCAGGGGCATACACTTTGTAGGGAAAAAGTACATACATGGTAGCCTTAGGGTTGTCCTGCTGGCCGTTCCAAACGGTATGTGCCAATCTCCATCTTTTCAGATCCCAATAGCGGTGATCCTCGAATGCTAACTCAACCCTTCTTTCCTGAACAATGTCATTAAAGGTTACCGTCGTTAATTTTTGGATTCCTGCACGGTCTCTCAATTGGTTAATAAATCCAGCAACTTCGGTCTGAGGTTTGTTTAGTTCCAGAGCGGACTCGGCAGCGATCAAAATGATCTCTCCCAATCTAAAGCGCACAAACCACATATCGCTACCACGACCACGGGTTGAAGCATCCCTGTTTTCTTCTAAAAATTTACGGATATTGAATCCAGATTTATTGACAAATTGATCATTGGAAGTGGTAGGTCCGTCCATACTGGTAATCAAACCGTAGGGAGCTTCTGATTTTCCAGGTTCAGCTGTTTTTATCTTCCATGTACCACCTTCCAAATACCTTACGCCGGCTTGATAAGTAATGGTAGAACCTAAGAAATCAGCACCAGAATAAATGATGGTTCCATATAACCTTGGATCCTTTTTGGCAAAGACATCTGATGGATTATTGTAATAGATGAAATCACCGGCACCGTTGGTCAATTTTAAGGCACCATTACGGTCATCTGTGTATTCAAAATCCTCTACTAAGTTCAAGACAGGTGTAATGATGTTGGCATCAATATCTCCGCGTACTGAAGAGGCGATGATATTGTTGGTGTACTGATGGGTTTGTCCAGGATATTTATAATCTCTAGCCCAGATAACCTCCGTACTGCCTTTACTGCTTACAGCCTCGTAGAAATTTCTTCCTTTGTCAGCGTTTTTATTGTACAGTTCATATGGACTGTTTTGTAAGATATCCTTTGCAGTTTCATAAGCGAGCGTGTAATATTTTGGTGCTTCTGCAACTGGGATACCTACTTCACCACCGCTAGTCTTTACCTCTGGGGTCTTGTAATTGTATTTTGCAATAGATCCTGCATATAAGGCGGCCCTAGCTTTTAAGGACAGTGCAGCCCATTTATTGGCTCTAGCAGAATTGGTATTCTTGGCATCGGACAATAAGCTGCTGATTTCAGTACATTCTTTTATGATATAATCATAGATCTCTTTTTCGGTAGAGCGTGGATATTGCAAGGTCGTGATATCGATTCCAGCCTGGTAATCAAATACCTCATCATTGATGATCGGTACACCACCGAGCCCTCGTGCCATGTTGAAGTAAGTCCATGCCCTTAGGAAGCGAGCTTCACCCTCAAAATTATCCTGTGTGGTTTCACTGAAAGATGAGTTCCTTACACCATTGATAAATAAGTTGAGGTCTCTGAGTAGGGTATAGTCATACACTCGCCAAAGCGCATCACCATAATCTTGCATATTGTTGGGGCCTCCAGAAGAAAATGCAGCTTCATCGAGCATCGCCATACTGCCGGTATTTGCAATATGTTGCCCCCAACTCACTCTTCCGTAATAATTGGCCAATACGGAAGCAACCATTTTTTCGTCTGAATAGACCTGTTGATCAGTTAGGATGGATTCAGACTCTCTGTCCAAAAACTTGGAACAGGACGCAGTACCTGCCAATAATGCTGCTGATAGTATATAAATTTTAAATTTCTTCATGACTAAAAAGTTAGGTTTAATCCCACATTGATAACTCGGTTAGTAGGGTATTGGATTCCAGACTCGGATGTGATTTCTGGGTCTATTTTCATCTCGCCCAAATTATCGATGCTGAATACGTTCTGCATCATGGAATACACACGAATGTTCCTGAATCCCCATCGTTCTGTCATTTTACTTGGCAAAGTATAGCCTACTTGAAGGTTTCTTAATTTTAGGTAGGTCACGTTCATGACCCAAAAGTCACTATGCCAATAGTTACTGTGGTTTTGGTTTCCTCTGATCAATGTCGGGAACTTACCGGGAATCAAGTCGCTGTTTGGATCTGTGATGTCGCTCAACATCCATTGGTTTTCCATATAATACCCAGCGTTGTTACCTCCATCATGAAATGGTAGCATACCTTCCCAGTTTGCGCGGTAAGAAGCGAATGATGCACCGGTAAAATCCGCAGCAAGGTCGAATCCCTTGTATCCAAGACCAAGGTTAACGGCAAAGTTCAAGTAAGGTAATCCACCTTGCCTATAACCGATTGGTCGCTGATCTAGTCCATTGATAACCTTATCGCCATTGACATCATTGTATTTAATGTCACCTGGACGAAGGCTGGTATTGCCTTGGCCATCATTGTCCACATCATAGTTACGGATCTCATCCCAGCTTTGGAATTGTCCAAGGGACTCATAGCCCCAGTTCAAGAAGGCATAACGGTTTAGGATTGACCCTCTATATTGATCCCAAGCATTTCCAAATCTTGGTTTATATTGTTCACCATCAATCTGTCTAGCAAATGTGAAGTTACCTCCAATATTATATCTGAAGTCCTGTAGGGTGCTGCTCCACATAATACTACCATCCATACCACGGTGTATATCAGAATTCAGGTTTTCATAGGGTAAGCCAAAGCCCACTTCAGTAGGTAACAATACATCATATCTAGAGGCTGGTAAACCAGTTCTTTTACGGTTAAAGTAATCTAATGAACCGGATAATTTACCGCCGAACAAGGCGAAATCAACCCCCACATCAAAGGTATTCGCTCTGATCCATGATAGGGTAGTCACTGGTAATCCGCGAGGCTGTGCACCTACCACATAGTTTCCATTGATCACGGAACCACCTTGTTTGTAGGTGTATCCTGGCATAAAGCCAAATGCGAAATAGTTCCAAGGGTCTAGGTTGTCATCTCCCAAAACACCATAAGATGCACGCACCTTGAAATCGGTGAATTTGGAGCCGAAATTTGATTCTTTCCAGAAATTCTCCTGTGAAATCCTCCAACCTGCAGAAACTGATGGAAATAAACCCCAACGGTTGTTTTCTGGGAACTTCCAAGAACCATCATAACGTGCCGATAATTCCAAGAGGTATTTTTGGGCAAAATCATAGTTGATACGACCTGCGAAACCTGCTCTAGCTTGCGTGTCATTACCGAAATCATCAAATTGGTCCATCGTTTGGAAATACATCAATGATAGTGCATTTGAAGCAGGTCTATCATGCGCCCAGAATCTTGGGGTATCTCTTTGAATGGCCTCGGCAGCAAATACACCGGCAATGGTATGTTCTCCAAATGTGCGGTTATAGTTCAAGGTTCCCTGATAGCTTAATTCTTCGATCATTCGGATATCACGCTCGCGCCAAGGATTGTCCATGCTGAAGACCACTGGATAGGTATCGGTCGCTTCATCATAACCATAAAGCTTATAGGTATATTCTTGGTTATCCATCCAGCGGTTCGCTAGATAATAGCCCATTAAACCTGTCAATTTCAAATGGTCATTGATTTTGTATTCTGCATTGAAATTCAATTGCATCACACGCCATGTATCCCTAAACTCACCAGAAAGATCATAATTCAACATCGCGAAGTTTGTTTCGGTGTTGGCAGCTGTCCTTGCTGGGTACAATGGGTTATCATTGGCATATGGTCTTGCGGTAGGTAAGTTTCTATAGATTGCAAACAAAGCTTGCCAAGTATCATCACCACCCGGTACACCTGGTTGTCTACGTTTCTCTATACGACCATTCAAGTTACCACCGATCTTTAATCTTTCCGATACATTGGCCTCTAGGTTCAATTGAACATTGGTCCTTTTGAAACCACCATAATTTCTGATGATAGATTGCTGGTCTAAGTGGCCGGCACTTAAGTAGTAATTGATTTTTTCAGAACCACCTGATACGCTTCCGGAAAGGTATTTTTGTGGGCTTGTTTCCAAGATATAATCATACCAGTCCCAAGGTCGGTATCCTTTCTCCGTTCCTTGTTCCCATTTCGCTAGATCATCTGGTGTGTACTGTGGGTTGGGGATGCCCAAGATGGCGTCAGATTGGATATAACTTTTTACATAGGTAGCTGCACTTGCAGGTCTAGGGAATCTAAACATGCTCTGCCAGCCATAATATGAATTGATATTGAATTCATTTTTATCACCGCGAGATCCTTTTTTCGTCGTTACCACGACAACTCCGTTCGCAGCTCGCACACCATAAATGGCGGCAGAAGCATCTTTTAGAACAGAGATACTCTCGATGTCATTAAAGTCCAGGTTGTTAAATTGTCCTTCATCTTTCTGTACCCCATCGATAACATAAAGTGGAGTTCCCATGTTACGGATATTGATACTGGTTGATGCACCAGGACGACCATCTGGCATCCGGCTGTTTACACCGGCGATCTTTCCGACCATGGCTCCCGAAGTAGTGGCAGCAACCGACCTTGCGATATCTTTAGAAGTTACCGTTGAAATAGCTCCGGTTAATGATTCTTTCTTCTGTGTACCGTAACCAACAACAACGATCTCCTCCAGGTTATCATCTGAAGCCTGTAAGCTGATTGCCATATTGTTGCTCGCTGGAAGCTCTTGGGTAACATAGCCAATGTTTCTAAAAACAATGGTTTCGTTAGCTGAAGTAACAGTGACGGTGAAATTTCCCTGTTCATCAGTTACGGTGCCAGCATTTGGTCTTGATTTGGGGAATACTGTTACACCTTGTAATGGTTCACCTTGTTGATTGCGAACAGTACCTTTTACTTCCTGTTGCTGTAATGCTGAAGCACGAAAGGTAACTGGATGAGCATGGACAAACATAGGAACCAATGGCATCGATAAGCCCAAAAGCAATAAATACCGAATGTGCAAAGAGTTTAGATTTCTTTTTTTCATTGGAAGATTGGTTAGTATATAATTGATACTCAAATTTAAAGAGGGGGCTTTTCATTAAATTGACTAATTATCTCAATTTATAGCCATTTTGTATCAAAGCCTGTTACAAGCAGCTTATTACAGATGCTAAGTGTTTCTTTATCGGGAAAATTGTTATTTTGTCCTTATTAAACCTATCTGATGAGAAACCTGTTGATATCTGTTGTGCTTCTGATTTCCTTGCTTGGCAGGGTTTGGGGACAGGTATTTAATTTTGATCATCTCAATATTACCGAAGGATTATCCAATAATGCGGTCTTGTGCAGTACCCAGGACAAAAATGGATTTCTTTGGTTTGGGACCAAGGATGGACTGAATAGGTTTGACGGGTACACCTTTAAGAAGTACTTCAGTGATATTGAAGCAAGGAATGGCCTAGCCAGCAATTATATTACTTGCCTTTTGGTCGACCAATATAACGTCCTATGGGTTGGAACGGATAATGGACTGTATAAATTTCATGCTAATACGGAAACCTTCAAACTGGTGCCTGGCACTGAAATGAAAGAAATCATTGAGATGCAGCATGATGGAAAGGAGAATTTATGGTTCCTTTCCAGCTATAAACTCTTTAAGTTGAATTCCAAAGGATTGGAACTTAAAGCTGAACCTCTTTTTTCTGAGATCAATGTGACTTCCTTAACAAAGAATTCAAAGAATGAGGTCTGGGCTGCTGGTCACCAAAGCCTTTTCTCGGTTGATGGGAAGCACAAAATTCTATTCAAGGTAAATAAGGATAGATCCCTTAATGTAGAATCCATAGCCTTTGAAGATGATGACAAAATCTGGATCGGGACACAACATAATGGCTTGATATCGCTGGATTTAAAGTCTAAGGTATTTGAACAGGTAATTCCTTTTGTAAAAAATGGAACCAGGTTGTTTGTTCGGGATATCAAAAAAATAAATGCCCATGAATTATGGATAGCCTCAGAATCAGGATTGGTTGTTTTAGATACCAGGGACAATGCTTGGCGAGTATTCTGCCATGAGCGAGACAATCCCTGGTCAATTTCAGATAACGCGGCGTACAGTATCCTAAAGGACCATCAAGGCGGGATTTGGATCGGGACCTATTTTGGAGGACTCAATTATTTCCATCATAAGCACAATCTATTTGAAAGAACATTTCCGATGGAGAATCCTAATTCGATCTCTGGAAATGCTGTCCGTGAAATAAGACAGGATAAAAATGGGAATCTTTGGATAGGAACCGAAGATAACGGCCTAAATTTCTGGGATAAGCGCAATAATAGTTTCATGCATTTTTCTACCAAGAACGGTCTGTCGCATAATAATATACATGGACTGGAAATCGTAGGTGACAGCCTTTTGGTAGGAACTTTCAATAATGGTCTGGATATAATCAATATCAACAACAAGAAGATCATTGCACATTATAACCGAGAAAATACCCAATCGGAATTAGGGTCCAATTTCGTCATGAGCACATACAAAACTAAAAATGGAAGAGTATTCTTTACGACTCCAAATGGTTTGTATGAGTTTTTCCCTGGAAAGGATAGGTTCCGAATAGTGGAAGCCGTTCCTGACTCCATATTTTTCACTTCGATGCTGGAAGATCGAATGGGCAGGATTTGGTTGACTACCTGGCGAGATGGTGTATATCTAGTTGATCCAGAATTGAAATCAAGTCAGGTATTTAAGCATGATTGGGATAATCAGTCGAGTATCAACAGCAATAGGACCAATAGAATTCAACAGGATTCAGAAGGTAAAATTTGGATCGCTACGGAGAATGGCCTAACCATCTGTTCGGAAGATAATAAGATCGTCAAGCGTTTCACCAAATCGGATGGCTTGCCGAGTAATCTAATCCTGTCCATGCAGGAGGATTCAAATAAAAATATGTGGCTGTCCAGTACCAATGGGTTGATCAGTATAGATATTAATACATATGTGTTAAGTGTTTATAATAAGGAGTTTGGTTTATCGAATTTACAGTTTAACTATAACTCCATGTTTAAGGATAAGGAAGGTAATCTATACTTTGGTTCCACCAATGGATTGATAAAATTTCATCCTGATTCCCTTCTTAGAGAAAGGAATACCGAAACTATGGTGCCTATCTATTTTACTTTTGCCAGATCATCCAAAAGAAACCTAGAGGTCAATTATGAATATGGACAGGAATTTACCAAGTTAAACTATGATAAGGTTTTACTGGATTATGATGAGTCTACGATTCAATTTGACTTTGCCGCGTTGAACTATGTGGATGCCGCATCTACATCTTATTTATATAAGTTGAAAGGTTTTGATTCAGATTGGGTCCTGTCCAAAGAAAACAAAGCGTATTATACCAAATTGCCTTCGGGAGAATATCAATTGCTGGTAAAAGCTCTTGATAGCCAAGGAAGGATAATTTCTGATGAGATTTCGATTCCAATTGAAGTTCGCAAACCTTTTTGGGCAAGCGGATTGGCATTTGCCGTATATGCTATAATCCTTATTCTACTGGTCTTTTTTATCTATCAATATTTTGATAACCAGATTAAGGAGCGAAATCGCAGGCATCTGATGGAAATCAATGCTAATCGAGAAAGGAGATTGTATCAAGCAAAATTGGATTTCTTTACGCAGGTCGCCCATGATATCAAGACGCCGCTGACCTTAATCAAAGGACCATTGGAAAAGCTGGTTGACAATAAAAATTTAGGAGAGGATAGGACAGACAGGCTCTTGACGACCATGCATAAGAATACTGAAAAGCTGGTCCGGCTGACCAATAGCATATTGGATTTCCGAAAGGTAGAGACCGATGAAAAACAGTTGAACCTTACAGTATGTAATATTTCCGAGTTTATCACGGAGTTTATTAAAGACTATCAGACTTCCTTTCAGATCGAAGGCATTGTATTGACACAAGATATTAATGAAGGCATATTCGGAAAGATTGATGAGGACATGATCAGTAAGATTGTGGAAAATCTATTTTCGAATGCGCTTAAGTACGCTGATAAAATGGTGGATATCCAGTTGATTGATGATGATAAGTTGAATTACTGGATATTGGAACTGAAAAATGATGGTCATATATTGAATAGAAGGGAAGTGGACCTGTTATTTAAACCATTCCATCGTTCGAATCAGCACAGTCAAATTGAAGGATCCGGATTAGGATTGGCATTGGCACATTCTTTTGCCTTGCTACATTCGGGTGACCTAAGGTATGTAGAGAATTCCGAAAATTTAAATATATTCGTTCTCGCTATTCCTAAAAACCTATAATAGAATGTCACAAGAATTAGAAGTCCGCAAAATAATTCTATTGGTAGATGATCATCAGGAAATCTTAGATTTTTTGACAGATGATCTATGTGATGACTATGATATCGTACAGGCTCATGATGGATATCTGGCATTAGAGGTCCTCCAAAAACAACATATCGACTTAATCGTATCGGATGTGATGATGCCTAAGATGGATGGCTTTGAGCTCTGTGCGCAGGTCAAGAAAAACCAGAATTACAAGCACATCCCTTTTATCATCCTAACAGCGAAAAACAGCCTTCAGGCAAAAATTGAGGGTTTGGAGTATGGGGCTGATGCCTATATAGAGAAACCATTTTCACCCTCATTCCTTCAGGCACAGATCAGGAGCCTATTGAAAAACAGGATGTTTGTGAAAGAACATTATGCACAACAGCAAGACCCTGACGAATTGTTGTTGCATACGAACATAGAGGAAGATTTTATGGATAAGTTACAACAACTGATCGTGGACCATATCGATGATACTTCCTTGTGTGTGGAGTTCCTGGCGGATAAGTTGAACATCAGTAGACCTACCTTGTATAGAAAGATCAAGCAAACATCCAATTTATCTCCCAATGAATTGATTAATAACCTTCGGCTGAAGAAAGCCTCACAGTTGTTAAACAGTGGATCCTATAAGGTTTATGAGATTTCCAATATGGTTGGATTCAGCTCGAGCTCCCATTTTATACGGAATTTCCAGAAACATTTTGGCTACAGTCCAAAAGAGTGGGAAGCCAGGTTCCAACAGGAGAAGCTGGTGAAGTTTAGATTTAATTAATCCTTCCAAAAAAGAAACTGGCCGACAGAATTGCCAACCAGTTTGCATCGCTAATTTAAAAAAATGATAGGTAGAGTGTGTCTTTGTTATACCTCTTCACCCTTGAGCATTTTGTTCCAATACAGGTGGGGTAATAAATATTTTTTCAATAACCAAAGGCGCCAATGCTCTTTACTGCTGTCCTTGATCAGCATCTGTTTCAATTTGGGGTCTGGCGTAAATTCATTTTTATAGTTAAATTCTGCTAACACCATCTTTCCATAACCTGTTACGAGTGGACATGAAGAATATCCTTCATAGGATTTGTTGTCTGCCGCTTGTAGTTTGATCAACTTTAAGAGGTTGTCAACTACTACAGGAACTTGTTTTCGTATTGCTGCTCCAGTTTTTGCAGTAGGCAAGGCGGCCACATCACCAAGTCCAAAGATATTGGCGAATCTTTTATGTTGCATACTGTTGATGTCTACATCCAACCAACCAGCATCATTGACCAATATAGAGTCTTTGACAAATTTGGGAGCTGTTTGAGGTGGTGCCAAATGCAATAGGTCAAAAGGTATTTCAATCAATTGTTCCATTTGTTGTGGAACTTCATCGGAGTCACCCTTGTTTATCACACATTCGTTATCCTTGGGGTCTGAACTCTTGAAGGTGATGATTCTTTTATCTGAATCTATTTTTATTGGTGCATAGAAAGGTTTAAAATTGATGTTGTACCGATCGATGACCTTCATTAGGGTGTCCGCAATGACCTTTACACCGAAAATTACTGATCCCGGAGTGGCAAATGTTACATTTACTTGATCAGCCAAATTATTTCTCTTGAAATAGTCACATGCCAAGTACATTATTTTTTGTGGAGCGCCGCCACATTTTATGGGGGTTGTCGGCTGGGTAAAAACTGCATTTCCACCTTTAAAGTTTTGGATGCATTTCCAGGTATAGTTTGGATCGATGTAATTGGAGCAGGCCACACCTCTGTCAATAGCCTCTTGCAACCCTTCGATTAGGCTGAGGTCGTTGACCAATCCGCAGGCAACAATCAAGAAATCATACTCAAGAACCTCTCCGTTGTCCAGTTGAATGCTGTTTTTTTCTGGAGAGAAGGAAATTACGGCTTGCTTGATCCAGGTGCAACCTTCGGGGATCAAGTCTTTCATGGGTCTAACAGTTTTGTCAAAATCATAGGCTCCAGCTCCAACTAATGTCCATGCCGGTTGATAATAGTGCTTTTTGGCTGGGTCAATAATGGCAATTTCTAAGTTGGGGTCCTTTTTGAGCAGTTGGGCGGCAGTCATAATGCCTGCCGTACCAGCACCGATGATGATGATTCTATAATGCGTGTCCATAAGTCTAAATATTGGTTAGTATAAAGTTAACATTATGAAAACCTTGGCTTTGTAACTTTAGTTACTAAAGGGAGATACTTCTTACCATACATCAATGCACAACTATACGGATTTAGTCACCTTTGTATAGCAGATAAACAAAAGCAAATAATTAAGGTATAAATAGAAAGGAATATTAAGATGAACAATAAAGTATTAGGGTTACACCACATAACAGCCATCGCTAATTTGGCACAAAGAAACTACGATTTCTATACCAATACCCTTGGGTTAAGAATGGTAAAGAAAACCGTGAATTTTGATGATCCAGGAACATATCATTTCTATTATGGAGATGAAAAAGGGAATGCTGGAACTATCCTTACCTTTTTCCCTTGGGAAGGTATTGGCAAAGGTAGAACCGGCGGCGGAATGGCAACAGAAATTGCTTATTCGATTCCAGAAGGAAGTTTAGAGTTTTGGAAAGAACGCTTTGGAAAAAACAATGTATTGACCGGAGAAGCCGTTGAGCGTTTTGGAGAGTTGTATCTTCCATTTTTGGATCCTGATGGATTGAATCTATCATTGGTTGTTCCAAAAGATGCGGATAATAGAATTGGCTGGTCTACTGAACAAGTAGGTAAAGAGGTAGCTACTAAAGGTTTTCATAACAGTACTTTAACATTAAGGGATGTAGAGCCAACGGCAAAGGTTTTAACCGATTTGTTGGATTACGAACAGATTGCTCAAGAAGGAAATCGTTATAGATTCAAAAGCAAAAATATCGATACTGCAAATATCATTGATATTTTGGTTGATGAGAACGCACAACGAGGAATCAACACCGCGGGAACTAATCACCACATCGCATTCCGTGTAAAGGATGATGTGGATCAAATGGAATTACGTGAAAAAATCATGTCAGCTGGTTTACAGATTACTCCTCAGATCGATAGGGATTATTTCCACTCCTTGTACTTCCGTGAACCAGGAGGTGTATTGTTCGAAATCGCTACTGAAAACCCTGGATTTGATGTAGATGAGCCATTGGCAGAGTTAGGTAATTCATTAAAATTGCCAAAACAATACGAGCCTCAGCGTTCAGCTATTGAGAAAGTTTTGCCGGTATTGAAATAAGATTTTTGTTGAAGTGGATGATTATCATCTACCTCAACATTAAGTTGTTAAGTCATTAAATTTAAATAATAAGATTATGTCAAAAATATATCAAAGTGGAAATGTAATTGATCCTAAGAAAGCCTTGATCATGATTCATGGTAGAGGTGGGTCTGCTCAAGATATCATGGGGCTAGCTGAATATTTAAAAGTCGATAATTATTTATTGTTAGGGCCTGAAGCTGATCAGAATACCTGGTACCCACATTCTTTTATTGCGCCCATTATTTCAAATCAGCCGAATTTGGACATCGCTCTTGAATTAATAGGAGAGGCAGTGCAAATTGCCAATGAGAAGGGAATTGAGAACGAAAACATTTATTTCTTGGGATTCTCCCAAGGGGCTTGTTTGACTTTGGAGTATACAAGTAGAAATGCAAAGAAATATGGAGGTGTTGTTGCTTTTACTGGTGGTCTGATTGGTGAAAAGCTACATGCCGACCATTATACAGGTGATTTTAAAGGTACAAATGTATTTATCGGTACATCAGACCCTGACTTTCATGTTCCAGTGGAACGTGTGCAGGAAAGCAGTAAGCTGATGCGCAGTTTAGGAGCACAGGTAGAGGAGAAAATATATCCGAATATGGGACATACGATCTCTCAAGATGAAATCAAGATCGTCAATGAAACAATCTTTAAATAAGTCTATTCTCTATTTTTAATAATAAAACCCCTGAGGTCTAGAACCAAAGGGGTTTTTCACTTAATAAACTATACTATACAATTTTCTTTTAGTAGGGATTCGTGATCTTGACGTATTTCAAGATGGAATGCATCTGTTTTTTTAGTTCCGGATTGTTTTTAGGGTAGCTGTACTCAAATTCTAATATCTTTTCAGGATTATAGAAAGCATAGGCCTTACCCTGGATTTCATTGCCAGATTCCTTCTCTTCATAATATATTTTCTTGTGGAAGTATTCATAATGAGCGAAATCCTTGTATTGTTTTTCAAAATCTTCAAAGTTTAAAGTGCTGGCAGCTATTTTGGTGCTGAATTTTGCCATACCGCCATTATGGCTTGCAGAATATTGATAGACTTCATCGGTTGAGGATTGTTCTTCTTTAAAATCGGTATCTAAGGTTTTAAGGAAAACTGTCGGTATGAAGTAGTTTACTGCATAAATCCCTTGAAATGGATCCTTCCAAAAGGTGCCACTGCTGTCAAGAGGATTGAGATCCTTAATTTGGGCATTTGTCCACGCCGGGACATTTAATGCAAGGGCTGTGTTGACTTCTTTCAGTTTATTTAATGTGGCCAAAGTGTCTTGTCCGATTAGAGGTACAGCGACTTCAAAGACCAAGTTGTTTTTTTGATAGAAGGCTAACAAATAAGTTTTCGCACTGTTCGAGCCCCAATACAAGCCATTTTTAGTATCCTGGCCCTTGCTGTGGACAGAAGTTTCCATTAAGCCACCATGGTAGGTACTATATATGGCATCCTTTCCTTCAAACATGGGGTCGCCAGACTCTATGTTGCTATCATTTAAGAAAAGCTCATCATTATTGTACATCAATGCCGCATTGACAAAAAGGTCTCCCCATTGCGGATCTTGGAACAATACTGTTTCTGTCTGATAAATATGTCCGGCATCAGAATCGGAATAGTTTTTTATTTGTCGTTCTACACTATTGTAGTATTTTCCTAAGAAAGGGAATACCTGTTCAGCATTGCTGAACATCACTTCATTATCATTGCCTTTAAGTTCATTGGAAAAAGGTGCTTTTCTTAGCCAAGATTTGAGGTCTTTGTCTGTTAAGTCCGCCACTTCCTCATTCCATTGGAAATCTTTTTTAGAGCCAGTCAATGAATCACAGCTCGTGAAAAATGACATGGAAATAAACAGGGCAAGGATTATAGCAGTAGTGTTAGTAAATTTATTTTTTTCCATTAATGCTTGATTTTGCTGAAAGCTGTTGATTCCTAGCTTCCATATGGGTGTTCTGTTCTCACTGAAACATGCTTTTACCTTGAGGTTACAAGGCAAAAGCAGTATTTTCTCTTTAATTGTAGAAACTTAATCTACAAATGCATTATATGATCTTAGAACGGATTCAGCAGCGTTATCCAATCCTCTCAATGCATCTTCGCTCAAAGGGGTATTTGCATCCAATTCACGTTGTGCTATCCTCATTTTCCCTAAGAAATCATTTACATCATCGTTGAACATTCCGTAGGTTCTAATCTTAGGCTGAAAGTCTTTTGGAATTTCTTTGTCTTTATTTTCCTTGTAAAGCTTTTCAATATCTTGATATTGTTTTTTGAAATCAGCTGTCAATTTGGCTTGATCTTCTGTTTCAAACGCGATATTGGTAGTATTCTGCACTAATTCCAATAGTTTTTTGGATCCTACATATTGATCTTTCAATGGATTGCCTTCCAAGGTAGTTTCCTCAGCTTTCTCAGCAAGAGGTTTTAATTTAGCGAAGACAGCAGTCGAAGCGTCACGGTATTTCTTGATTTCGGTTGTTGCTTTTTCTCTTAATTCAACTAATTTTTGCCCTTTGTCTTCTTTCCAATCTTCAGCGGATTTATAAGAATCTACCTCCTTATTGATTTCTTTGATGGCATCAAAGCTTTCATTCATCTGATCGATAAGCGGTTTGAATTCTTTGCTAAGTCCATCTGGATAAACAAGGGACTTTAGATTGTGGACAGTAGGAGGGAACATCATTATTGGTGGGATGCTCATGAAACCCTCTGGATTTTCCACTTTATCCTTTACGTATTTTTCGAAACTGTCAAAGTTATTGGCAAAGGTTTGGATGGCCGAGTTTTGGGAATTATCAACTTTAACAATGGAATTGTTAAAATTAATGATTTCACTAGCTTTGTTTTTGTCATCCTTCCCGCCAAACAATCCGCCTATAGTACTTTCGGATTCACCTGATTTTGCTTTGTCAGTATTGTTACAGCTCGCCAACAAGGCCATGGCCAGAAGGCTTCCTATATATATGCTTTTGTAATTCATATTGATCTGTTTATTAAGTGAATAAATGTTTTATGTATAGTTTTTGTGATCGTTCAATCAGACTAGCTAATGAACTTGAATTTATTTTCAAAGAACGTACCGATGATAGGAAGAGGTTTCATTACTCCATTTGAAGCGTTGATTGCACCAATGATCATCAAGACGATGTTGATCAATCCAATGTATCCAAGGGAATAAATTCCGGTTACCATCATTAGGATGTTCAAAATAATCGAAAGGAAGATACCAAATACGAAGATGCCTAGACCTTGTCTCAAATGGTACCTTAAAAAGTCATCTGCTTTCTCTTTTCCAGAAAAATAAGCGATTAACCAACCAATAAGTGTGATGTAAGCGACTACTGCTAATGTTTTGTTGTTCATGATGTTATTGTTTAATTTTTTACTTTATTGAGTGTATAATTGCGCTAATAATAAAAAATAGAAGGAAGCAGGCCGGTAAGGCATAAGTGAAAAACGGAGTTTTCGACCGTTTCCTTAATTCGATCGCTTCTAGTTTTATTTCGGGGTTAAATTCGCTCATTCTACGTTGTTGCTTGCAATGCACACAAACAGAATGAACTTCCTTCCAAAGCGGGAAGAGAGGAATCCAAAACACATGGAAATAATTTTGGTAAGCAATTAGGGCCAATGTGTCCTTCTGCTGGCAATAACTGCATGCTGAGGAACAAACCTGAGTTCCAATACGACTTTTTCTGACTCCGAATATGAAAAACATAGTTTCTATTTTTGTTATCCAAAGTTTTTTAATTTCAGGGACAGATACAATTAATTACAATCTACAATGTTTATACGTCCGGTAAAAAAGCATCTACAAAATCTCTACAAGAATTTGTAAGTTACTGTTATTCAGTGTCAAATTAGCGTGATTGTATATCTGAGCCAGTGATTCATGACTGCTGTCTGCTGAAATTAGCTGCAATTTTTGCTAGGGGTAAATGAAAGGACCATTCCCACCCAGTGGTGAAGTAAATGTGGATTTTTAGTCACGATTCAGCATTTTTGAAAAAATAATTCTTTTATTATCAGGCTGTTTAAGGGAATAATGAAAAAAAAGTGTTTTTAGATTGTGAATTGTTCTGAAAAAACCTACCTTTGCATCACTTCAAACAACGAAGGGTTCTCGATAAAAGAACAACGATTCCGTAGCTCAGCTGGTAGAGCAATACACTTTTAATGTATGGGTCCTGGGTTCGAATCCCAGCGGGATCACCTCTTGGGACAAGTTCAAAAATAGCGAACTTGTCCCTTTTTTATTTCCTTATAATTTACTGATATTCTGATAGATATACGTTGACTTGAAAATCATCTTCGGGGTTCGATGTTGTGTCTCATAAAATCACCTAAATTTAGGGGAGATCGAACCCGTTTTTAATTTTTCTTTTGTAATACTATTGTTTATCAGCTATTTAATGAATTTTATCACAAGTCGGTATGCTATTCGTTCCATTTTCAAGGGCAAAGGTAAATCAGTGTCCTTTACGCTTTACAAGGTCGAGCCTTCGGTTTGCTAAAAAATCTCCAACCTGCGGATAGTATTTTTCAGTCAAAACCTTGTTTCAGCTAAACACTGACCTTTTTAGCCCATGAAACGAAACATAGCATACTCCGACCTTTGAACGAATAAATGGTAGTGATAGAGAAACAAAACAGCACCTCCTCTCATTACCGAATAAATCAAAAGAAGTTAATTAGGTCAGACTGATATATTGAAAGCCGTCATGCCCTCCTGCAATATTGCCCTCTATCTATCAAGGCAGTCGTATGGCTTGAACGCAAGCAGGCTCGGCTGATGGCCGTCTTAAAAACTCAGAAACTTTCTGTTCGCCTAAACAGAGCAAGTTATGTTTTGAGGTGCTCGAAACTCATTCTGTGCCTCAAAACTACTTGCCCTTGCAGGTGATATTAACACCCTCCGAAGTCGGTCGCATAACTATTTTAGAACCTATTAAATTGAACTTTACTTTTCGTCCTGCTCGTCCATTCTTCGTATAAGTTCCTCCCGAAGCGCATCAAGGAATTTTGTACGGTTCATCTTCCGGTTTCTCAACTCCAAATAAGTCTGATAAAAGTTGCCTAAATCAATACCAAAGGTACTTTCAAAATATTGGGCTACTTCCCTTATGTCATTGTTCCCGTTGTCAAACACGCCTTGATAGTGCAGGGCATAAATCAGTTCTATCAATGCCACTTTGCTACCTGTCCATTTCAGCTTCTTTTGGGCTTTCGATTTGTCTTTTTGGAATTTGTTATATAACTGGTCTTCGATGTAAACCTGTATCAAATCATTGGCCATTATCTTGGCGACTTTATAATCATGTGAGGTGGAAAAGGTTTGGTCAGACTGGAAATAATAAGTGTCCAACCACAGCTTTATATCATGCTTGCCCCGTAATAACATTTTTTCGTCAAGGAACGAATTATTGCTCCGGTAATACTTATAAAAATCGAGATTATTGTCAAAGAATCTTTTTAGCTTTTTCAGTTCTTTGTTGAGGTATTTCCTTATAGGTTTTGCGCCATACGGCTTTTTTGTCTCGATTTTGTAAATGGCATTGTAGTAGATGAGTTTAGCTACAATGGCAGGTTTCTGATATTTGAAAAAGCGGATTTCTTCATCAGTATTCTTAAACCCTCTTTTCAGGACATACCCTTTCATTTCGGACAGGCATTCAAGAATATGGTGTATAACGGTTTCTATCCATTGTATGGAACAATCTGCTTCAATCTCGAAGTCATTGATGACTGTTTCCAGTTTGTGTAACTTATCATTGTAAAATTTATCCATTTACTCGCATTTATTCTCCTATTGAGTTCCGACCGGAGCGTGCCGATCCGCTCTTACGTTAGTATTTGTTAACCCATTAGCATAATTTTAGACGGTTCCCTATTGGTTGGAGAATAATTGTTTAGAATGCAGAAATAAGGCATTAAAAAAATTATTCTTCAAGATGATTTAAGATGGCTGAATTTTATTCAGCCATCATTGAAAACTACTTCACATGGATTGTGGGTGTGTTATTTATTATTTTCCAATGCTCATTATCCCGAATACATATTATCAATGAATGAAAGATAAGAAACTCACTTTCCAACGTCGTGTGTGCAATAGCCATATGGTCTGATTGCTTTATGTTGTTTATCACCAAGCTCCTTGGGCTTCCTCCGAATCGCTTGGTACGGATGAGTTCGATATAGTCAGATTTCGAGAATACAAAAATCCCCTTCTCATCGAAAAACCCGTCCTGTATATTCTGAAAGCCGGGATGTAAGATACTTTCCAATGCTGCTACATCACGATTGTCGCCAGCTTTTACAAATGCTTCGATTGCTTTTTCTGCCTGTTCCATTTTTATTTGTTTAAGATGTTCGTAAATAATTCTTTTTGATGGTTTAGTTGTTGTTTGACAGATTCTTTATCATCCGTTCCGTCCAATGAATAATAGTAAATTTCCCTAATGCCAATAAAGTTCAATATCTGCTGCAGGTGCATTTCCACTAGATTGGGCAAAGCTGAATCCAGTTCCCCCATAGCGGAGAGAACGTATGCTTTTTTATTCTGAAGCAATCCGATTGCTTTGTCCTCGTCGTATCTGAAAGTTTTACCTGTCCGCAGCACAAGGTCGAAATACGCTTTCAGCGAAGAGGGTATGCCAAAATTATACATAGGCACTGTGATAAGGATTTCATCACACCCGAATAGTTCTGCTATCAACTGGTCAGACAATTTTAGGCGGTCTGAAGTATCCCCGGCAGTATAAAATTTCTCAAGTACTTCCTGCTCAAGATGAGGAATGTGGGAGGTGCCTACTTCCCGTATACTGATGCTCCCTTCCGGATTCAGTTCTTTCCATGCCCGTACAAAATTGTCTCCCGCATTGCGGGAATAGGAGTTTTTTAAACGTAAGCTACTGTCAATTCTCAATAATGTCTTCATCTTTTTTACTCTTTCTATGGAAGACCATTTGAGTACTAAATATGTGACAGCTTGGTAATATTTTTTAGCTTATCCGGGTCTACAATGGAATATATTTCCTGGATCAATCCATCTTCACTTAATTGGAGTATATGACAGTTATGGAGCTTTTCATGCTCCCAAAAGCAGACAGCAGGTTGATGATTGAAAAATTGAAAGGTAAATGTTTTTCCCATCAGAAAATGCTGCTGTACATAAACCAATAAAGTGGCCGTAGCTGTTTTCCCTATTTCCGAACCGCTCACTACCTGCACCTTCGTACCTCCGTCAGCACTGAGTTTTATGTCGTCTACCAATAAGTTCTGCAATTCCACGATGTCAGCCTGAGCCAACGCTTTCTGATACCTGCCTACAGTCTCAAATGAGTGACCCAAATGTGGGCTATAACTTGAGTATTTACTGTCTTTCAATTGTTTGTTGGCCCTGCTCAATAGCTGGCGTGAATTTTCGGTGCTTATTTCAAGCAGTTCGGCTATCTCAGCATGTGAATAATTGAAGCCCTCTTTCAATATGAAAGCCGCTCTTTCTTTTGGGTTCAGGTACTCGAACAGCACGAGCATGGTATAGCTTGCCGTTTCGTCCCTAATAAGTTTTGCATCGGCATTATCAAATGAAACAGGTTCGGGGAGCCATTCGCCGAAAACTTCTTTTTTGCTTTGGCGGGTTTTAAAATTTATGGCATGATTAATCGTGCTCTTGATCAGAAAGTTGGATTCCTGGCGGATGCTCGATTTATCCAATGTAATGTATTTTTCCAGTACATCCTGTACCAGATCTTTCGCATCTTCATAAGAACCGACAATATTGTAGGCATAGGTCAATAACTTATTATAATGTTTCTCCATCTTTTTATTCTATTTTTGATATTAGCGAATTTCAGGCTTTATGTTCCTTTATCGGCCAGAACTTCCTGCACCATAATCCTATTAAATTTTTCCGGTTCTACAAAAGCTGCATAGTGCCCTGAGTTTTCAAACCAGATGAATTGTTTTTGAGGCGCTTTTAGTTTCCTGAAAAATTTATAAGCAAGTGTGGAGGGGGTATTATAGTCACACCGCCCTGCGATAAAGTAAACGGGGACTTTTACTTCCCGAACCGTTTTAAATAAATCTACCTGCATTACTTCATCCCACATGGCATTCATTGTGAAGGCTTGTCCCTTAGCTATCAGGCTATCTTTGTAATATTGCGTGGCAAAGGAATCCATATTTTTATAGAGCTGGCCAACATTGGTACCTTCACAAAAATCACCATGAAAGTGCCGGAGCCATTTTCTTGATAAATACAGGTGTGATATTTCATTTTTTGAGCGGGACGGGTAATGCTTACGGAGTTTTTGCAATTGAGCCATTGCTACGCTGTCTTTTTTTAACCTGGCCTGTTGAATTGAATAATCGAGCGAAACCTTTTCATTCAAATACATACTGGTAACCTGTCCCACGCCAATGTAAGCCTGAAATAGCGATGGATACTTTTGAATCAGATGCATGCCCATAATAGAACCAAAAGAATAACCAACCAAATATATTTTCTCTTTCTTAAAACGCTCTTTAAGAATATGTATTAAACTTAGCGCATCATCTTCCAGCTGTTCAATAGTGATGCTTCCGGGAGGCAGGGTATCGTTGTAGGATAAACCCGTTCCCCTTTGGTCGTATGTAACCACCGTGAAGCGCGGTTCCAGTTCCTTATTGTGTGTTTGCCAAAAATAAAAATCAGAAAATCCAGGGCCACCGTGCAATATGAGCAAAACAGGGTTCAGGGCATTTTCCCCTTTAATAAATACGCTGTGCCTGACACCATTTAATTCAATACGGTTGTATTCATTGATGGAATTAATTTGGGCTGTACAAAACTGCCAGTTGATTGAGGTAATTATCAAGGTTATGAGGAACTTTTCTTTCATCTTATTTATATACAATGCAAATAGAAGCATAATCGCATCGTCCTGATTTGTTAATCTTTACTGTTTTGCCGATTTCCTGTGTCTTATACAGGCTTTTGATTAAATAGCCATTCCGCTTCCGCCAACTACTTTTATGCCTTCGGGAAACTTTTTCCAAAAACGGATATATTTATATTTAGCTTCAAAAGGCTCGTTATTATAGTTCCCTTTTAACTCCATCTGCAAAGTAATAACAGCCAGATCCGCTATGATATGCAGTTCTTCTACTTTGGGAGTGATTTCGTTTACTTTTAAGTTTCCCTCACGATACGTTTGCAGATCCATTTCTTTGGTTATCGTCTGACCGCCTGGAATTATAAAAAGCAGATCAGTATGCAATAGGTTGTCGAGCACTTCCGTATCCCTATTTTGGATGGCTCCGTAAAGTGTGTTCTCGAGATTTAAAATTTCGTCCTTTGTTATCATTTCTTAGTCATTATTTTTGTTTTCACTAAACTTCCTCCTGTGCTGATTTTCTATCGTTGGTATTGTATAAAATTTCAGGAATTTCTGCGAGCGTCGATTCATGTCCTTTATCGCCAAGCGTATAAAACTCCTGAAAGCTCATAATGAGTGGTTTCCACTTGTCGGGATCAACCCGGTTTGGATGATTGCTCATTATGATTGATTTGTCGAGATATATCCTATTTATTTTAAGTTCAAATGTGATAATCTTCCCCTGTTGTGATGGTTCATCCTCTGCCAATTTATGAATGGCCATGACAACAGCTTCCATTTGTACAGGGCATTCGTTCACCCGGCAGGCATTGATGGTTTCGGACGGGGTCCCTGTCAATCCTGCTATTTCAAATTTATTTTCTTCGAAACGATACCCCTTTAACATTTTAGATTGGGGCACGGGATTAGAACCCGTGGTTCTGGCCAGTAGGTTCACTGCCTTTGCCTCGTTTACCGAGGGCAGGTTTAATACGGCCTCTTTGGTTACCAAAAGGTTTTTGGCAGTTTGGGAGGAAGTCCCAAGACCAATGATGCAGCGCCACCCCAACCAGAAGATCGAAGATATAGGTGCAAGATTATCTGTACCATTTGGATTTTTGGTACTGATAAGTACTACCGGTGTGCCGAAGTACAGAATGGAAGGGTAACTTTTAATGTGCATGTTAGAATACCTTTTATGATTTCATTACTCAGCTTTGCTGTTCCTTTTAAAATTAACGATACCATGCATCTATTGAAATCCGTTTCTTGCGGAATCCGGTCAAGTTCTCTTATAGACATTAAGACATCACTGTTTTATACTTTCTTGAAGATAATTATCAAGTCTGCTATAAATCTATAAGACTCACTCCTCGACCATCTGATAGATACCCCTTTCCATCGTAATACCATGTTGTTCTAAAAAGGCGGGCATTTTAATCCCCGCTTTTTGCATTGCCTCCCGTATGACCACTCTGGCATCGTCCATCCGCTGTCGGTCTGCCCAAGTGGCAACCGTAATGACCCGAAGGTCTCCACTATCGCCTGTCTGTTGAAAGATTTCATATTTTACAAAGCCGGGCTGCTGCCGAAGTATATTTCTGATGAAAAGCGATTTTTGGGAATACTCCGCGATAGCTTTTTTGGGAATGCTGATTTTATCGATGACGGCGACATGTTCCGTAACAGTACGCTCTTCTCCGTTATTCTGTTCCATTTCGACTTGATTTTGTTGTTGACCAAAAGTATTCACCGCCATAAGAATGGGTATGATAAGGATGACGGTTTTTAATGTCTGTTTCATAAGGCTTGAGTTTATTGTTTCCAGTTCAGCTTACCGTCTTTGTCAAACATTTCGATGGACGGGTTGCCCACACTATCAACCTTTAGAATAATTCTCGGTATTTCATTGTTATCCTTCATTATCAAAGCGGCATTCCCATTTTCCGTTATCAGGTTGATACGGTTGATATTATGTCCGGGTTTCCCCGACAGGTCTTTGTCGTTGATCAATAGACCGGCCCTGAAATAGTTGTCGTGTTTATTGTCCTGTGCCAGGATGCCGATAGCATCTGCATTCTGATAGTCAAATGAGAGTGCGTTCAGGTTGGTCTCCTCGTTATCGGTAATAGCAAGGCCTCCTCTTTCGTCTCCGTTTTTATCGTAGAATATAAGACCCGCTGGTGCGTAAGCTCTTTTATACGTTTTTCCACCAACAATGGGCTCGGGAATGTTGTCTGTGTTCGCAATAACGACACGATTTTTTCCCGAAGCATCATTGATATTTATTCTTTCTGCATTAAAGTTTGGCCTGTTATTTAAATATAGGTAGACGATACAAATCATCAAAACGACATTGGAAACTACAAGGACGGATACTAGGATCTTGAATGGTTTAGGAATTGTTTGCATAATTGATTATCATTTTTAGTTCATTATTCTTTTTATAGTACTGTTTTTTTGGTGCTGATTACAATCCTATTCCATGCATTTATTGTAACAACCGCCATTATGATCTGTGCAATCTGGTTTCCATCAAAAAGTTGTTCGGCCTTTCTGTACGTTTCATCGCTTAACCCGTTTTGGCTGATTAAGGTTACTTCCTCGGTTATGGCTAAAATTATTTTCTCTTCCTCGGTAAATAATCCGGTTTCTTTCCAGGCGTTGAGCAGGAAAATTCGCTGTGCGGTTTCACCCTGCTTTAATGCATCCGTAGTGTGCATGTTGATACAAAAAGCGCAACCGTTGATTTGCGAAGCACGAATTTTAATCAGATAGAATTGCGTTCTAGATAGTCCTGAATTGTGCAGGTAATTTTCCAGAGCGAACATTGCCTTGAATGCATCCGGCTCAAGCTGCTGTATGTCTATTCTGTTTTCCATATTTATTTTGTTTGTCATTATTTAGCTTTTGAAATCACCATTTTTATGGCTAAAAAAGTCAGTACACTGGCCATAAACCATTTTTGCGCCCTTACCCAAAGTGGATTTTTTGTAAGGAAAGAAGCCATTTTTGCAGCGGTCATTACAATAATAAAATTGATAGTGAAGCTGATAGAAATCTGTGTAATACCCAATGCCATACTCTGACCTAATATAGAGCCATATTCCGGTTTGATAAATTGAGGAAAAAAAGACAGGTAAAATACAGCCATTTTAGGATTCAACAGGTTGGTAAAAAAGCCCATCAGGAACAGTTTTCGAGGCTTGTCTTTGGCAATATGCTCATTCACTTCAAAAAATGTTTTGCCATTGGGTTTAATGGCCTGATACGCCAAATACAACAAGTAAATAGCGCCCGAAATTTTCAGTATTCCGTAAGCAAACGGAACAGCCAGTAATATAGCCGTCAATCCAAATCCCGCCAGGACGATATGAAATAAAAAACCACAGATAACGCCAACTAGTGAAACAAGCCCGGCTGTTTTACCCTGCGTAATGCTTCTTGAAATAAGATAAATCATATTCGGCCCCGGGCTGATAACCATCAGGAAGGCAGCCAAAGCAAACCACAAAAGTTCATGAATCGGGATCATCGTTGTTTAAATTTAAGCTGTGAGTTTTTTGGATATCAAATTGTCCAGTGAATATTTTCCACTTCCCTGAATGAACAGTGCCAGACATAAGCCGAGCATCAGCAAATGATATTCGAATCCTTCACCTTCCTTATCGCCAAACCAGTTCATGAAAAAGCCATGCTCGAGATGTCCGCCAAATAAAATTATTCCGATAAAAAGTCCACCCAATGCAATTGCCCAAAAACGGGAGGCAAAGCCCATTATTATAAAAATGGGTGCAAAGAACTCTATTAATATAACTAATAGCCCCACCAGCCATGGGTGTCCCATCTGTTGCAGCCCCTCCAAAGTTTGGGTAAACCCAAAGCCACCAAACCAGCCCAACATAGCCCGCGCTCCGTGTGGAAACATAACGATACCGATTGTCAGTCGAATGATCAGACCTGTATAATCATTGTGCGTATTAAAAAATTTCTGTTTCATCATTTTCCTTTTTTATTCTAGTTATATCTTGTTTGTATCCCCTTTAAATATTGTGGTCAATGCTGGTAGTTGCTATTGTTTCCCTAGTAGTTCGAATAAACTCGAAAATCCCTGCGCTCCATGCCCATCAGCTATTCTACGGTCCATGAGGTTTTTGATTTCTTGCATGCGCAGAGTTTCCACATTTTTTGATTTTCGATGATTGATGAGGTCATCAAACATCGCGGCTTGAACCTGAAGCGGCCCCAAGTCGGGCTGGTATGTACCCAACTTAATTTCATTGACCATTAGGGACAGCAGCGGGCCATAGCCCTGTAGCGTGCCCGCAACCCGATGTGCAAAAGCGGCCAAATCCACTCCTTCCTGATGCACCAATTGAAGGGTATGCAAAAAACCTATTAAAAATTCATAGCCAATAGCTACCTGCGCTAAAAAATCTACAGCCGCGGCTCCTGCGTCTTCTCCGTAGAAAGTAATGGCACCTAGCTTTTCCAACAGCGGATACTGCGCATCAAAAACGGTTGGCTTACCACTGAATAATAACTGTGCTTTGGCGGTTCCGATGTCTATTGGGTCAGCCAATATTTTGCCATCGATATAGGAAGCGTTCTGTTTTTCAGCCCACTCAGCAAAATCACGAGCCTGAGCAGGTGTGCCGCTCGTTAAATTGATGAATACTTTTCCGGCAACCGCACCAGCTACCTGTTTGAGTACTTCATCCACAGCCGTATTGTTTAACAAGCAGATCACAATCTGATTACTGGCAACAACTGCCTCACTAAGTATTTCTATACCCGCTGCACCTGCTTCAACTAGTGGTTTACATTTTTCCGCATTACGGTTCCACACAACCGTATCATAACCTTGATTGATAAATGTATAGGCTATCGCGGCTCCCATATTACCCAATCCAAGTACCGTTACGCTCTTCCTTTTGTTGTGAGGTATTTCAGTTTTGATGTTATCTATATTCATATTTAATTGTATTTTAAAAGTTCTGTTAGAATACTCTTCGCACAAAAAGTCCAAAGTTGCTGTAGTGTTCCGTATTTGGCCCGTATTGGTCAAAGTTTACACCCAAACCATATTGTACACCTTTATTGTCCACTCCTAATCTTGCATATTGAACACTCTTTAAGTGCCCGTTCCAATGCATTGAAGTAATATATTGAAGCTGCAAACGCGCATAAAGATTGAAATTCTGATTTTTGCTACCTTGATATTCCACAGAACCGAACAGCTCAAGACTGGGGTTAGACCAAACATCCATTCTCGTAAAAATGAGATACGATAAGTCATTTTTTTTATTGAAATACCAAACAAAAGCCGAAGGCACAAACCGATTTCCCGGTGCATAGATAGAACCCAAACCGGTTGCCCAGCGTTTATTTATTTCGTAAGTAAGATACGACTGGCTCATCACTTCAATCCCCCGCTTTTTGTCGTAAGGAAGCAAAATAGAAGACGTGTTAAAAAATCCAAACGGCTTTTCCGCAATGATTTTGCCGGAAAACATATGCTGATAATAGTAACTCGAATGCCCTGCAGTGATTTCCACAGGGACTTGCGCCTCGCTGTGCAAGCACCACATGCAGAAAAACAGGCAGGCCAGCAAGTTTTTTATTTTCGCTGTTTCTTTCATCGTTCCCTTCAAATTTCTTTTTGTTAGGCTGTGGTCGGATAATTATTACAGTCAACCACTGTTTAAAATATGGACACATGAAGTGCTGAAAACGTGACAACCTATTCAGGATATTTTCTTCCGTTGGTGATTTGTCTTGTCTTTTCGTAACGAAAGAAATGCATCTTATCTAAACTTCATTGTACGTTTTCTGTAATACCATACGAAGATATGAAGGAGCCTAGCCGTCAATACTGTAAGTATGACGGCAAAAAATGTAGTTTTTTCTGTTTTTGATGTAGAACCCGCGATTATGCAGGAATTTCAATTGTATTTTTGAACTCAGTGGGGAGCTGACCTTCGTAGCTTCTGAATGCCCGGGAAAAATGAGAAGAGTCTGTGTAGCCAAGTTGAAACGACACCTCTTTGACAGACATATTCCAAAAGCTCAACAGGTACTTGGCCTCCTGCATGATATGAAACTCAATCCATTTTTTCGCCGAAAGCCCGGTGTATTCTACTAATATTTCGCTCAGGTATTTTGGTGATATATGCAACTGTTCCGCATAAAAAGCAACATCTTTATACTGCGAGAAATTCTTTGAAACTAATTCTCTAAACTTTACAACGGTATGTTCTTTACCGTTGAGTTCCTTTTTATTGCCCCGGTACAGGTTCCAGAAATATTTCTGTGAAATAATCAGGATTGAATATAGTATGCCCGATACTGCTTCGGGCTTATCAGCTATTGCCCGAAGTGTGCTGAAAAGCTGTTGCATTTCCTCGAATTGCCTATCGGTGAGTTGCATCACACTCTTTTCATCGGGGCAAAAAAATTCGAGAGAATAGAAAAACGACCTGCTGAAATTATTTACAAAAATATCATCATAAAAAAATAACGTGTCATTTGAGGGAAAACTGGTATTGAGCCATTGACAGGTCATTCCGGGGCCAATCGTCAACAGGCTTCCTCGTGTTAAATCATAATCGGTAGTGCCTATCCTGATGCGCGCTCCCTCACCATAATACAGACCGATAGTATAAAAGTAGTTTTTAAAGGGATGCGTGATTTTCAAGTCTTCAAGACACGTTTTTGATGCCAGATAATAAGGCGCTATATGGCCATCATTTTTTTGAGACCTTAAATATCTGAGCAGATCAAAGTTATCTGAATGTTTTTGTATCATAAGGAAGATGTCTAAAAATTAGTATAATCCTGGGAATGCTTTTCCGTCCAGATTGAAAAATAATAATTATGAAATGTGAAGTTTATTCTCATGTCAAACTTAGTATATCAGAAAATACTAAAATACGCAATTATTATCATTTGATGATGTATGGTTATTTATACTTCGTTGTATATAAATGTCCAAAATAAACAAGGAGTAGATACTACTTATCCACTCCTTACTGTGACTGGTTTTATTTTCGTATTACTTTTCCCAATCTGCCAGCGCATCCGCCACAGCAATGGCTTCAATCTCAATCAATGCATCCGGCGAAAACAATGACGATACTTCAAAAATAGTATCTGCCGGATATGGGGGAGTAAAGTATTTGCCTCTCAATTCGACAATCTTCTCAAAGTTCTTCATGTCACGGAGCATGATAGTGACCTTAACCACGTTTTTCAAACTTGAACCTCCAGCACTCAATACCTTGTCCAGATTTTCAAAAGCCATTTTTGCCTGTGCATCAAAGTCACCTATGCCTATAAGCTTTCCATCCTTGCCAATAGCGGTCTGTCCCGAAATAAACAACAGATCGCCTACACGATGTCCCTGAGCCAGACGGAATGGTTCATAAGCGTCCGGCGTAATTTTAATTTGTGAAATTTTCATGATAATAATTTGTTTTTTAATGGCAATGAAGCTTGCTTGAGTTGATTTTTATATATCCTTTTTTCGATGGTGACACAAGCAGGTTTCATTTTTTATTTATTTGATTTATAGATGTGTTCCTTTGTGCGAACGTTTTTCCTGTGATGTCTATACTGAAAGTAAAGTCCCAATTATCAAGAATCTGTTCATTTTCATTGTTCTCTTTCTAACTATTTTCAAGATTTAATTCTTTGACGATTTTCCGGGTATGGCTAAGGGTTGCCTCCGGCCATAACATTTCACGGTGAAAAGGAATCAAGGGTAACCCGTTCATGGTTTTCATTACCCAATGGGGATCTGCTAAGGCTGCTTTTCCGATAGCAACCAGCGTTGCGTGGTTGTCCTTCAAGGCAACTTCCGCCTTTTCAACATTATGGAAACCACCGTTGGCAATGACAGGAATGCCCGTTGCCTGCCGGATAACCAATGCCAATGATATTCCGTCTCCAAAAAAGCTGTCCCGTTCCCATTCGCCCGTCTGCACCGCTACGTGAACAAAATCGGGTTTGCTCACCTTTATTTCTTCTGCCAGTTCTTTAGCTGTTTCAATACCATGTTTCCAACGGTAGGTAAGGTCATTTACTTTCCCCTCTGAAACCCGTAAACCGACAATGAAACTCTGTGGCACGGAAGCCTTTATACCAGCAATAATTTCAGCAATAACACGGAAACGGTTCTGCATAGTGCCACCATATTGGTCGTTTCTGTGGTTCAGTTCCGGTGTGAGGAACTGGTCTAACAAATAACCATTTGCCCCATGAATTTCTACGCCGTCAAAGCCTGCCTTATAAGCGTTTACAGCTCCATTGATAAAGCCCTGTTTCATTCTTTCAATATCCGTCAAGTCCATTTCTTTAGGGGTAGGAAATGTCCCCTCGCCACCGTAGGAAGACATCTTTGTGCCAACAGGTTTTAGGGCAGACGGAGCTAAGGTGTTCTCACTATATTGCGATAAAGCACCTGCGTGCATCAACTGAGCGAAAATAAGGGAGGGAGATTGATGGACAGCACGGGTTACCTTTTCCCAAGAAGCGCTTTGCGCTTCGTTTACAAGTGCAGGTTGGTTGTTATAACTCTGGCTACCGTATACATCAGTGTAGATACCCTCGGTAATGATAACTGCAAATCCTCCAATTGCAAATGCGGAATAATAGTCCTTCATTTCGTGCGTAGCCAAGCCGTCCGCCGTAGCGCTCACGCGTGACATGGGGGCAACTACCGTCCGGTTGATCAATTCTCTTTGCCATGTAATGGCGTTCTGAAAAATAGGATGATGTTTCATTTGCTTCTTAATATTATGAAGCAAAGTTGACGGTAAATGATGGAGAAAAAATTGATCTAGGTCAAGACGGTTTATTTTTTTTCTTAATGCGGCTTATAAATTCAGCTGATACACCCAAATACGATGCAATCAGATATTGGGGTACTTTGGATGCTATGTTTGGGTAGTTTTCCAAAAAGGCATAATATCTGCTTTCGGCATCCTGAACATTGTTATAGATAATTCTTTTTTGCAATGCGCCAAGATAACTTTCTAATATTATCCGAAAGTACCGCTCCAAACGGGGAAGTTCAGCCAGTAACTGCTGAAAAGAATAGTGGCTAATCTGTAAAACGGTCGTTCTTTCTATGGCTTGTATGTTGTATATTGAGGGCTTCTGTTTGGAAAAGCTATCTAAGTCAGAAGCCCACCAGTCGTCGATAGCGAAAAACAAGATTTCCTCATTGCCATTGTCAGCGTTGATGTAAAATGCTTTTAATGCTCCCGAAACGACATAACTATCATAACGACAGGTATCGCCATTATGCAAAAGATAGTCCCCCTTTTCCAATGTTTTCTCCGTCCAAAAACGCTCGAAAGTTGAAATTTCATCCTGCGTAAGATCTATATATTTCGAGATGTTTTTTAATAAAGTATTTTCGACCATATAAGTATTCCGTTTTCGTTCACAATTTAGTAATTATAAATACCTGTCAGCCTCTTTTATTTCGAGGTCATTGATACTAGCGTACCGTTTTTTCATTAAGCCGTTTTCATCAAACTCCCAATTCTCGTTTCCGTAGGCTCTAAACCATTTACCCTCTTTGTTTCTGTACTCATATTCAAACCTAACGGCAATTCTATTATCGGTATGCGCCCAATACTCTTTTTTGAGCTTGTAATCCAATTCTTTTTCCCATTTCTCGGTCAAAAATCTTACAATTTCTTCCCGACCATTGATAAACAGGTTTCGATTTCGCCATTCACTATCAATGGTATAAGCCATTGATACCTTTTCGGGATTTTTGGTATTCCAAGCATCTTCTGCCATTTGGATTTTTTGCTTGGCTGTCTCCAAAGTAAATGGAGGTAAAGGATGTTTCTGTTCCATTGTTTTAAGGCTTAAATTAAGCTGTTTACGATTTTTTTTGATTTCTTGACCAACTCATTTGATTTAAAGAGTTGGCTTTCTATAATTGAACTTTCAAATAACAGGTAGATGTGAGCGGATAGCAATTCCTCTCCAAGTTCTTTTTCAAAGAATTTTCTAAGGTCGTTTTTGTGTGCCTGTATAACTGAAAGTATAGTACCTTGTTCTTTTGATATTTCCGACAGGATGTTCAAAAAACTGCACCCCCTAAAACCTTCCTTTTCGTTCATATAAACAATGAAATCAAAGGCGTTCAATATTCTTTTTTTGGTGCTTTTCGATTTTGATACGTATGTTATCAATTCAGAAAACCAATATCCATGTCTTGCATTTAAAAACGCAACACATAGGTCATCTTTTGATTTAAAGTGTTGGTAAAAACTTGCTTTGGCAACATTGGCTTCACTGATAATCTGATTAATTCCAGTGCTATTATATCCCTGTTGATGGAACAGTAGTGAAGCGGTATCAATAATTCTTTCTCTTGGGGTATCCATGTTTATATCCTTTATGAAAGCAAATGTATAGAATAATAAATGAACAGACAAGTCTGTCTATTTACTTTTTTTAGAATACCCATTATTTTAGCCGTTATCCATCTTGCTGTATCAAATGTTGTAAATCGGGGTCATTCTTAATCCGCTCCATTTCGCTTTCCACAATATGTACAACGTCCGCTTTGACCTGCCTGTAATTGGCTTCGATGACCTGCTTCATATTGTCGTTGCCGTCTTCATCGGTAAAAGATAATATCTGCGGTATCTTTTTGTAGGCTTTGGTTTCGGCAGACACCTTTTCGTTATCCACCACGATAAATAATCTTTCAGTACGTTTAATAACTATTAATCTTCCAAAAAAGAGTTCGAGTTTCGTACCAGTAAGTTCACAAAAAAAGCCTCACAGAAATGTGAGGCTTTTTTTGTGCCCGCTTGGGATTCGAATAATTGCATGTTCCTGATTGGGTTGAGGGCATGGCGGACATGCACCGCAGGCACCCTTTACGGTTCGATCCGG
>NZ_JBSHLH010000010.1:0-49448 GCF_053644255.1 Sphingobacterium sp. NPDC055431 | reverse complement strand
GAATAATTGCATGTTCCTGATTGGGTTGAGGGCATGGCGGACATGCACCGCAGGCACCCTTTACGGTTCGATCCGGAGAAGGTTCAGGGCAAGTGTTTGTGGTTGTGGGGCTGAACCACTCCCAGCGGGATCAGTTCAAAAGAATCCCCAAGGCATTGTGCCCGCTTGGGATTCGAATAATTGCATGTTCCTGATTGGGTTGAGGGCATGGCGGACATGCACCGCAGGCACCCTTTACGGTTCGATCCGGAGAAGGTTCAGGGCAAGTGTCTGCGGATTGTGGGGCTGAACCACTCCCAGCGGGATCAGTTCAAAAGAATCCCCAAGGCATTGTGCCCGGTTGGGATTCGAATAATTGCATGTTCCGGGTAGGGCTCTGGGCATCACAAAGAACTTTCTTCTCAATTTACAGCCTCTGATACTGCAAAACTATCTTCTAATAAGGTGTATTCTACTATTTTCATATTTTGAAGTTTAAAATGAATGAAAAATATAGAGGTTACATCCTTGTTTGTTCTCAACATTTTGCTAGTGAATTCACCTTTTATCATAGCTTCATCTTTATCAGCTAAAATCTTTTGTATTTCAGCTGATAAGGGTTCTGTCTCTGCCCAAAGGAGCTGGAAAAAGCTTTCAATCTCAGCTTTATTTTTTCTTACACCTAGCCATTTCAGTCTGTCTGTATCCCCTGGAACTTCCCATTTCACTTCTTCAGCAAATAGATTAACTAGATTATTCAAATCTCTTTCCTGCATATACCTGAGGAAATCCGTAATAAATTCTCCTATTTTATTCATCGTTACATTTTATTTAAGGTCTTCATTTGTAGGTATGCCATCAATCCCACCCAGGCAGCAACTGCTAAAATTATTATAGATCCGATCATACTAATAGTAGAAAACAATAAGGCTGTAACTACTATACTAACAGCGACCCAAGTTACATCGATTCCGATAATAAATTTAGTCCATGACTTGTCTTGAAGGTGTTTAAAGGCAGTCAGGAGGACAAAGAGGGAAAACACAACCAGAAAAACACCGGTTCCAATAATTGGGACAGTGTTATTCACCTTAAAAATTCCTGCTACTACTTTTGAATTAAGAGCAATCAATAATCCTGTCAATCCTGAACTGATAGCATTTATCAGTAAAACATTTTTAAGTACCATAATCTTTGAATTTGTTTCTACAAAGTTATCTGTCAGCTGTTAGTTGCTAATTACCATTTGGCGACAATGGCTTGTCATCTCATGCCAGTTTTTGGTCAAATGATTGGTATATTTATACTTTTACACTATGAATTACAGAGAGATATTTTTACAGGCATTGCTGGTATTTTGTAAAGAGAGAGGCTTAGATATTGAGAAACTGGCATCATTTGCTGGGTTAAAACTTCAAGACCTTCACACAAAGTCATCGCTTAACATTTCAATCCAGCAGATGGAAGTCATTTGGAAAAACATAGTCCATCTCTCAAAAAATGAACTTTCTGGTTTCCATTTTGGGACTTCTATGCAAATTTCAGCTTTGGGTATAGTCGGACAGGTCATACAGATGAGCAGTAATGTTAAAGATGCATTAAAACATGCATGTTCCATGGTTCATTTATTGACTGACTTTTATTCTCTAAATGTAATAGAAAAGGAAAATACCTTTAATATTAGCTTCGAAAAAACAGGAGGTTATTCAGATACACCAACCGCTCAGGATCAGATGGGGGACTTTCTGTTGTCATTTGTACTATATGAGTTAAAAGGGTTGGTCTTAGAAAATCCTATCCCAATCTCTGCGAGTTTTCCAACATATAAAAAGCAGCATGAGAAAGAATATGAAGCTATATTAGGTTGTCCAGTAAAAAAGAGTGAAAACTATATCTTGGAATTCAAGAAGGATTACCTTAACACTAAAATCATAACGGCAAATTATGAAATTCAGAGCCTATTGATTGAAAAAATCAGCTTATTGCAAAATTCTCCTGCCTTAAAAGGAAACCTTTCAAAAAGGATATTTAATTTCTTGATCGCAAATTCCTACCTGTTTTCTTTATCCATTGAGTCTGTTTCAGGTAATTTCAATGTAAGTGTAAGGACACTTCAAAGGCAACTCAAACAAGAAGGGGTCTCTTATATTCAAATTGTCGAAGAGGTAAGAAAATCATTGGCCATTCATTATATGTGCAATAGTACGTCTTCTGTCAAGGAAATCTCAGCGGTTTTAGGATATGCAGAACCGAGTGGTTTTGTCAGAGCATTTAAAAAATGGACAGGTAAAACCCCAACAACTTTCAGGAAAAGCAATAATTGACCATGTAATACCGCTTCGGGATGCATACTAAAGCATCCTGAAAACTCCTCAGAATAACATTCCTTAAAATCGATATCTTTTTCTGTATTAATCTGTTAAACAATACTTAACTTTGTTAGTGAATACTAACTAACATAAGGTTTGTAGATATGAAGATTGAAGGATATACGGATAGACAAATTGAAATCATTGAAGCTGCTACTAGGAGAATTGACCGGTATGGCATTCAGAATTTGACCATTAAGAATCTAGCTGCAGATATCAAAGTAACTGAACCTGCCTTGTATAGGCATTTTAAGAGTAAGAATGATATTCTCATGAGCCTGCTTAATTATTTCATTGCCAGAATGGAAAAAAGGATCTCAAGCCTCTCTGTCAATAGTCAGAAGAGTCCTTCTGAGAATTTAATTGACCTGTTCAATTTCCAGTTCAAGACTTTTACTGAAAGACCGGCAGTTGTGAGTGTGATATTTGCTGAGAATATCTTTCATTTTGATGAAGGCCTAAGTATAAAGGTTGCTCAAATTTTGGACTTGATGCAGGGCTACGTAGAACAGAATATCCTGAATGGCCAATCCAACGGTGATTTCAATGCGGAGATACAATCTTCAACCTTAGCGACTATATTATTGGGTGGTATTCGACTAACAGTCCTTAAATGGAAGCTGTCTGGTAATAAGACAGATCTAATCAAGGATGGTAGGGCTGTGGTCAATGGAGTACTGAAAATGATTAAAACAAAATAAACAGAATATGAAAAAATTAATGCTATTGGGGATTAGCAGCATCTTACTATGGAGCTGCCATCAAAATTCAGAACATTCACACAATCACGACGCAGAAAACCATGCAGAACATCAGCATAATCATGCTGATGGTGCTTTGGAATTGAACAATGGAAAGAAATGGACGATGAATGAAGAAATGAAACCTTTTGTTTTGAAGGGGGTGGACTTGATTCAGATTTATGTACAGGAAAAACAAACCGATAATCTACGACTTGCAAAAGAATTAAAAGAACAGAATGATCAGCTCATAAAAAGCTGTACCATGGATGGGAAAGGACACGATGAATTGCATAAATGGTTACATCCTCATATGGAATTGGTCAAGGAGTTAGAAGCCGAGAAAAATCCTGAAAAGGTGAATGTCATCATTGCCAAGCTTCATGACTCCTATATGGAATTCAGTAAATTTTTTAACTAGGCCAATCCCATTATCATGAGTATGCAACGAAAATTTACCGTTTTCCATCGCCTGTTACATTGGATTATGGCTTTTGCAATGCCCGTTCTTTTCATAACAGGTTTTCTTAGGATGTACTGGATGGGCAAGGATAACATAATCCCTGTTTTAGAAAAGCAGGTTTCAGGCATTTCAAAAGAGCAGGTTTCTGAGGTTGTGAAGGGTATCCGTGAACCTATGTGGGAATGGCATGAGCTTTTTGCACATATTATGATTTTTTCTTTTCTAGCTAGGATTATCTATATGCTCGTTAAGGGGATCAGGTTTCCCAATCCATTCCTGAAGGTTCAGTCCTTAAAGGAGCGCTTACAAGGACTTACCTATGTCTATTTCTATCTTTTTGTAATGATCTCAGCAGCAACTGGAATCTGTATAGAAAAAGGCTTTTTTAGTCAATGGAAAGAAAGCATAGAAAGTGTCCATAAATGGGGACTTTACTGGTTTCCTTTATTTGTGGTGCTCCACTTGCTGGGAGTTTTTATCGCCGAAACTACAGACAAAAAAGGGATTACCTCTAAAATGATAGGAGGGGATAAAGAGGAGAAGTCTTAATATAAATGATTCAGAAAATGAGAGCTTTTGTGGTTTAAAAAACTATTGAAGCTCTTTTTTTTGACTAAACTTTATTTTACTCTGTAGGTCAGGACTGTCCAGTTTGATGAAGCATTGATTGAGTGCATTTTTTAAAAACTCACCACGAATTACCTTCTCCTTGATTTTCAAAACATTTGTTCTGATTTCTTCATATTCTGTGAGCGTAATATCGTCTAAAATTTGCTCAATGTCCTTTAAGCTTTTTATCGTACGGCCAAGATTATGCTCTTGAACAAATTTTGCCATGGCCGATTCTTCCCAGACGATGACGGGCAGACCTTGAGATAAGTATAACGATATCTTATGGGGGGTGGAATATTTTAAATATTGACCAGCCAGACCGGTACAGGTTTTTGTACTGTCTCCTTCCCAAACCAATCCAAATGAAATGCCACTGACGTCCATGGTTGGATGACCAGGATCGAATACACCTAAATATTCCATATTCTTATGCAATTCCACTGGTTCTAAATGTATGCCATACAGCTTCGTTTTGAACTTAGGCTTCCATTTATAGATGAAGGCTGCTTTTTCTGGGGTTAAGTTCCCCCCGAAAACAATATTCTTCTCCAATATCGCTGTTCCAACACCTGAAGGTTGATGGTTTGGATCGAGCCTGAAATCAAATAATTCTAAATCTACGACCTTATCAGCTGCGATATGATTGCTTATTAGCCATTTGGACATTTCCGCATTCTGCGAAATCAATACATCTGCAAAATCTAAATATTTAATCTCTAGCTCTGGGTCGATTTGCCCAATTCGCCTGATGGAATCTAAATCGATTATCATCATGATGATCCTCAAACCTTTATTAAGTTTTACCTTATATAGGCTAGAATAAACGGCTTTAGCCACTTCAAACAAGCTTTCAAAGGGAATCAGGACCATGATCACGTCATTAGAGTCCAATTCTCCTATATATTTTTTGAAGGCAAGGTAATTGGCATAATTTGCATATCGTCTAGAAATTATCCTTTTCAACCTGTATTTGGAATCTTTTAACGTGATCTTATAAAATTCATAGGTATTGGAATCAGATAGGTCTGACTTGATGGTTTCAAAAACATCGTATCTTGCTTTAAAACCAGCATGAAAATCTTTATAATATAAATCATTGATAATGTGGAAATTCATATGTCAATCTATCAATAAAATGAATTTTAATAATTGTCGCCTCAAACCTTACACTTTACAATATTGTTAAATTTTTCTCGGTATTTAAAATTATATTAAAAATTCTCTTATTATTAAAAATACTTGGATATCAAGCCTTTGAGATAATTGTGTGTTAATTTTAGATAAATTCTCCCCATTCAAAGCCTTGACGAACTCTTAAACTGCTATATTTTTCAAACAAATTTGCTTTCCAATCATTTAATGGATATAAAATATACATGACACAATGAAAAAACTATTTATACCAATCATCTTGAATGCACTGCTACTTGCTTCCTGTAGCAATAATGCCGGTTCGAAGCAAGATGGAAATACTAGCAATGACAGCACAAACGAGATTTCTGAAGCAAACAGGGAACGTGTTCCATTTGTATTAGGCGAAAATTATTTTGTAAAAAATACCGTTGCAGAGGATAAAAATGGAGCCCACAAAATTGAAACTCAAGAAGCTTTTGATGAATTCTTTTCGCCAGCAGCAACCATGGGCGATTCTGGAATGCCCAGTAATATCGATTTTGATAAGCAGTTTGTTATTGCGATCATTTCAGCGAGCTCGGATTTAAAACCTAGCATTGATTCCATTTCTCTGAATAAAGAAGGAGCAGAGTTATTGCTTAAATATAAAGAGTCTTTCGGCGAAAAACAGAGTTTTACCATGCGTCCTATGGCCATATTAATCGTTGATAAGAAATTTGATGGTGTATTGAAGCCTGAGGTAATGAGTACGTTATAAGACCTAAACATATTCATCCATAGCTGAATACCTATCTAAAAGCTTTCTATCAAAAAAAAGAGGCTCCTTTGAAAATACTTTTCAAGGAGCCTCTTTTTTTTGATATTTTCTTGGAAATATGAAAAGAATATTCTCTATATTTATGATATCAAAATAATATCATAATAAATCATAATTATGGAAAAGATCATTAAACCAACATCAGGCTATTTAGCATTAGGGATACTGTTTTTAAGCCTTCTAGGAATTATTTTCTCGTTTATTCAGATAGGCTCACATGGGCAGATTGGATATGTACCAGTCTTGGTGGTCCTGTTCATTGTTTTTATTGTAATCGTGAAAGGGTTGATCATTGTCAATCCAAACCATTCCCGTGTTTTGAATCTATTTGGTAAATATGTTGGCACCATCAAGGCAAATGGTCTGTTTTTTATCAATCCATTCTTTACGGCGCAGAAAATTAGCCTTAGATCAGAAAACTTACAGGGCCAGACCTTGAAGGTGAACGATAAATTGGGGAATCCAATTGAGATTGCGGCAGTAATCGTTTGGAAAATTGGTGATACCTACAAGGCGGCTTATGAGGTACAGAGCTATATGGACTACGTGAGGGTTCAGAGCGAAGCTGCTGTACGACATCTTGCCGTAAGTTTTGCCTATGATAGTTTTGAGGATGAGAATGCTGACCTAACCTTGAGAGATGGTGGGGAAGATGTCAATAAAATCTTGGAATCCGAGCTGTCAGCACGTCTATCCAAAGCTGGGGTAGTGGTAGAAGAGGCTAGGATTACGCATCTGGCCTATGCACCAGAAATTGCAGGGGCAATGTTGCAGCGTCAACAGGCATCAGCAATTGTAGCTGCCAGAGCAAAAATCGTTGAAGGTGCCGTCGGTATGGTTGAAATGGCACTCCAAAAGCTATCGGAAAAGAATATTGTGGAATTGGACGATGAGCGAAAAGCTGCGATGGTCAGTAATTTGATGGTGGTTCTCTGTGGAGAGAAGGCCGCACAACCTATTGTAAATGCAGGAACCCTTTATAATTAATTTAAGAAGGAGTAATTCCGGATAGTTAAGAAAGATTTATGAAAAAGAGTTTTGTGATCAGGGTAGATGAAGAAACCTTTAAGCTATTGGAAGCCTGGGCTCAGGATGAATTTAGGAGCGTTAATGGACAGATAGAATTTCTGATCCATCAAGGTTTGCAGAAATCTGGCCGAATGAAAAAAACAAAAGCAAAAAACACAAATGGATCAGTTGATGAAAGCAACTGATCCATTTCACATATTTTTAGTCCCTCCGGATATATTCTCTGTCATCATCCGACATTTCATCATCATTCCCTAAAAACAATTGATCTTCGGTAGGATTCACCGTATTGGTAATCCCATATTCCTTTGGGTGCTTGTTCTTTCTTCTAAATAGAATAGCACCGACAATGACCCCTAGAAGAAAAAATATCCCTAGAATAATCAATTTCGAAGTGCGGATGTCCCCAAATAGCCAAAATGAAGCTTCCTCTTTATTGTTGAAAAGGACAATGGCTAATAAGGCCAATAATACGGCGATTACAATGGTCTTTGGTTTCATATCGATAATCTTAAAGGACAAAACTATAAAAATAAGCTAGGATTTCAATTTTTAGTAACAATATGCTTGCTCTAAATCTTCAAGTGATAGACTTTATTAAAATTTATCGTAATTTTATTTAGTTTCCTAATATTAAAAGTTTGAGATAGTTTTTACTGGCAGTTAGGTTCTAAGCTGCAATTTTTTAGCCAATTTGGTTTTTATAAATTCTGTTAATGAACTTTTTGGCACGTTTTAGGTTAATACAGTAGAATAATCTTGAGTATATTGACGTTAAATTATTATAAACTAAATACTAAACAAAGGGAATATTGATAAAGGATTTTATTGGGAATACACCGTTAAGAAGGGAGGATTTTTTATCCAAGAAATATGGAACAAACATCTTAATCAAGGAGGAGTTCTATAATCCTGGAAAATCATCTAAAGATAGGGCCGCATGGTTTATGGTTGAAGATGCCATTAAGCGCAATAAAATTGTTGAGGGAGGCACATTTGTCGAAGCAAGTAGTGGTAATACCGGTATTAGCATCGCTCTGATCGCAAAAGAGCTTGGCTATAGGTCGAAGATATTTGTTTCTGCCAGTTGTTCTGATGAAAAGATTAAATTATTGGAGAGCTATGGTGCAGAAATTGAACGATGCGATAATTCCAATGGTTTGCATGTTTTCAATTCCACTCAATATCTTGCACAGGCTTTTTGTTCCAACAATCCCAATACCTATTTTACGAACCAATACTATAACTCAAACAACATCAAAGCACATTATATTACAACAGGACCGGAGATTTGGCTGCAGACAAATACTGCAGTCACCCATGTTTTGGTAGGTGTTGGTACAGGTGGTTCCATTTCAGGAATTGGAAGGTATTTAAAGGAGCGTAATCCCGCGATCAAGATCTGGGGCGTTGAACCAAAGAATTCCGTCTATCATCTGTTTATGGACAATAAACCAATCCCTGAGGAAGAAGTCCGTTTTGATGCCATAGAAGGTATTGGCCGGACATTTATTCCAGGAGCATTTGACAAACAAGTAGTCGATCATATCTTTCAAATCGGAAAAGATAAATCAGAAGCCATCGCCCATCAATATCTGGAGGAATGTGGTGATTTATTGGGGTTTTCAAGTGCAGCGGTCTTGGCCACTTTGGATGAGAACATTGAAAGAATGAATTTAAAAGAAACGGATCAAGTGGTCTTGTTTTTTCCAGACCATGGTACTCGCTATATTAACAAGTTATATCAGGATTTTTATCCTCAACCTAAGGTAAAGGAAAACTATAATGCATCAATATAATGATATCGCAATTCCAATAGCTTGGCCCGACCAAACGGCGAGGGGTGATGAGTTATGGATGGCCATATTAAAGAAATTAGGGATAGTAAAGAACCTTAATTTCAAGGTAGGGCATGCAGCAATAGTTTTAATTGAAAGAAAGTCTGGAGATCTCAGGTATTTTGACTTTGGACGTTATATCGTTCCTCGAGGATTTGGAAGAGCGCGATCCAGTGAGTTTGATCCAAGGTTGGAGTTGCACAGTAAAGCTACCTTTTCGGAAGACAATCAATTGATGAATTTTGAAGAGATCCTCGTCGAATTGTCCAAAAAAGAATCTGCTACCCATGGGGCAGGCCGGTTGTTATGTTCAATCGCCGAAAATGTTTCCTTTCGGAAAGGAGTTGAATATGCCGAATCCCTGGTAGATAAGGGACCTATTTTGTACGGAGCCATCGCTCCGAATAATAACAGTTGTTCACGGTATGTAGCCCAGATCTTGGTCAATGCGATGGAAAAGAATGATCCGCGCTGTAATAAAATCTTTTTTCCGGAATGCCTGAAGGCAAGTCCTACCAGCAATGTTGTCAATGCTGTTGATGATAATGAGATCTATTGTTTCCACAATGGCGTTTTGGAAAAGAAAAGGATGGGACGTTGGGAGTCATTAAAATTCCAGGTCGATCTCTTGAAACCTAATTTCTTGAAATCAAGGTCGCATGAAGTTCCTGATGATCTTTTATTGGGTTTTATCGAAGAACCTAAAAGGCCAAAGGACCTTCCGAACAAGGCAGAGTGGCTTGGTGGATTGGGTGAAGGTTGTTGGTATTCCATTTCAGCAAATCTAGATGAAGCTGAAATAAGTAAGTTCAACCATAAAGGAGAGGTTGAATACTCCGTAATCGGAACTACAGATGCTGCATACAGTGATTTACATGATTTTAAGTTTAGTTATCATGTTCACCATAAAAAGCATCTCGTTAAACAAAATGATAAGGAAATGGTGTTTAAGACACTAGATATTAATAATTTAAATTTAAAACAATCTATCTAAAAAAGTATAATAAGAAATGGAATTAAAAATTTTAAAAGCAAAAATTCATACCGTAAAAGTAACAGAGGCAAATGTGAGCTATAATGGTTCTATCACCATTGATGCAGATTTATTGGATGCTGCTGGTATTGTAAAATATGAGCAGGTATATATCAATAATGCTGTAAATGGTAGTCGTATCATGACTTATGTCCTTCCTGGCAAGAGAGGAAGTGGCGAAGTATGTATGAATGGTGGTGCAGCATTACATGCTAAAGTAGGCGACACTGTACACATTCTTTCTTTTGTGAACTTAAGTCCTGAAGAGGCAGAAACCTATCAACCGACTTTGGTCTTTACGGAAGGTAATAATGAAATTAAATCTGTAGAGAAATATAACTACTAAGATTTAACCATACAATTTATTGGGCTGTCTACATTTTGTAGATGGCCTTTTTTATTGGTTATTGCTGATATTCGTGATATTTGTATGGCGAGAGGCTGGCGCTTTTCATACATTGTCAATTTTTGTCATTCTATGATTTAGCTAATATAATGCTCGCCTTAAATATTGTTTTTTTATATAATTATTGCATCCTGATGCTTGCAGGATGAAACTTTAAGCATTAAGTTTAAAAAATCACTGAAATCAGTGAAGGATAAGTGTTTTTAAGTTGATAATTTCGAAAACTTAAAATTTGGATTGCTAATACTATTAATATGTTGAAAATGATCAGGAAAATCGGGTTACTTGTTATTAGTTCTATTTTTTGTTTATTGCTGAGTTCTTGTTTTGATGTTGTGGAAGAGATCAACATGAAAAGTAATGGCAGTGGATCTATCGTAGGGACACTGAACATGAGCAAGAGCCGTACAAAGGTATCATCCCTAATGAAGTTGGATAAGATAGATGGGTTCAAGATCCCAAATCAGGCTGAGATCAGAAAAGAAGTGGCTACCATCGTTCAGTTATTAAAGAATACCAAAGGGATCAGTAACGTAGATTATAAGCTTGATTTTAATAATTATATAGCGAGTGTGTCCTGTGATTTCCAAAATGTGCAGGCCTTAAATTCCTATACAGAAACACTCTCTAAACATTTCAAGACCAAATTAAACACTTACTCGAGCTATAGTTTTAATCCAAGTAACAAAACCTTTGTGCGTAACTATAAGTATAGTACCGAGGCAAAAAAAGAGTTTGACAAACTAAAGCCTGAAAATCAAAAATCATTTGATCAGGCATTTTACACCAGTATTTATCGTTTTCAAAATCCTGTCATCAAACAGGACAATACGAGCGGTAAGGTTTCAGGCAACAAGCAAGCTGTGATGGTCAAGGTTTCCGTTCCTAGCTTAATTAATGGTAAAGCCAACCTATCTAACAATATTGTCCTTAAATAATTTAAGAATATCTAATAAAACATATATGAATAACTTGAAACTTGCCATCGCCTTATTGGCAGTAAGTCTGGGAGGGAATGTATATTCGCAAGATCTCTTGTCAAAGGTTCCTGCTGAATCTAAAGTGGTGGTCGCATTGAATGGAAAAGGATTTTTCAAACATGCGAGTGCCCAACAATTGAACGAAATCTTGAAAAGAGCTGGTCTGTTTAAAAAAATTGCAGAAGACAACAGTAAATTTCAATCTGAAAATATCGAAGAGTTAGGAATCGATATCAATGCAAAATCTTATTTGTATACCAATGTCAATGATAGCATGCAGTTCTTCGGAGCTATGATGCCATTAAAAAATAAGGCTCAATTTGAATCGATCTTTCCTGAAGAGTATACTATCGATGTACAAGGTGACCTAAATACCATCTATAGTGAAGATAGGACACTCCGTATCAGTTGGAATCAAAATACCATTTTTCTTTTAGCTGGTGTGCCCATGGACAACTATTTCAGCCGTGAGGACATCAAACAGAAATTTGGCCTTTTGGAATTGCCCGAGTATGATTACGCGGCGGAAGACTATGACTATGATTATGATGGAGTGGATTCAGTAGCAGTGGCAGCTGATAGCACCTTGGATTGGGAAGCTTGGGCCGAAGCTGCGGACACTGTGTATCAAATTGAGGAAGAAGCTCCAGTAGAAAGAGATACATCAGATCTGTATAGTTTGCCATTGCCTCCCGAAAAAGTGGCTCAACCTGGGGAAGAAGGTTATATCGCTCCACCGATGGTACCGGATGAGTTTACTTACGTGGATTCCGTTTTAGAAAAGGATGAATATCAAGACGATTATTATCTAAAATACAGCGAGACATCGAATCATAATGACTCCATTAAGAATATTTTTGCCAACCAAGAAGTCAATAACCTAATGGATCGAATTATTGCCGGAAATATTAAAAGCTATAAATCGAAAAAGATGACTTCTATGAAAGATAATGAACTGCTTAGAATTGAAATAGGTTCATTAGACAGCTTAATGCATTTTTATTACCCTAGAAACCTTCTTTATGGTTATATGAGCGGACAGCCAGCTTTTGACTATGGATACGAAAGCATCAACAGTACTGTTGTTGTTGACGGAAATAGGATGAAGATCCTTGGTGATGTCAGCTTTGATAAGGAGATGACAAGGTACTATAAGGAAATGTACAATAAAAAAATCAATCCTAAGGTTGTAAACTACTTAAATGACGATGCTTTAGGATTCCTTTCGATCAACCTTAATACCGAAGCTTACTTGAAGCACATGCCTAGGATCGTACAGCGCGTTTATGGTGGTATGGATGGTAAAGTTGAGAAGATCATTGATCTGTTTACCACAAGTATGGAGATTATTGTAGATGAAAAAGCAGTTGCCAAAGTATTTAAAGGAGATAACCTGTTCATCTTGAATGGAATTACCCAAAAAGAAGTGAAATATATTGACTATGAATATGATGATGATTACAATTATCAAGAGATAGAAAAAACCAAAATGGAGAAAATCCCGAACTACCTGTGGATGTTCTCTTCCGATGATACTCGCATATTTGAAAAAATCTTTGCTATTTTAGAGATTGAGAACAATATGGTAAACCATGATGGAATCTATGAGATTGTTGGTGGAAAGGTTGATGAATTTGCTCCATACATCTTGATCCAGCAAGGGATTGTTTTCTTGGGCAATGATTTAGAGCAGATGAAACAGATCAAGGATAAAACCTTTAAAGGAAACCCAGGAAGATTTGCTGCAATCGCCAAGAAAAATAAATTCTCCATGTTGTTCAACACTAAAAAGGTTCCAAGTATGGTCGATGATCTAGATCTTCCGGTACATCGTTCGATGGAGAGTGAATTGAAAGGTCTGTCCGAATACGGTGATATCTATATGATCAGCAATGGATTGAAAGGCAAGAATTTTACATGGGAAGCCGGTGTGGATTTTCCTAAGACCGGAAAAAATGCTTTAGATTTCTTGCTCAATTCTATGGACCGTGTCAGTAAATCGTTAAATGATTAACCTATGGGTTGGATAAAAAAAACAATAGTATTTATATTAGGACTTATAGCCGTATTGGCTATAAGTTTTTTTGTTTTTAAGTATTATAGATCTTCAAATGCAGAAAACATTAAAATCCCTGAAAATTCAGTTTCAGTAATTCGATTGGATGTGGATGGTCTTCTCTTGAAGATGCTCAAGAATTCCCTTTCCAATTATTCGGAATATTACGGTTCCAAACAGGATACCAGTACAATAGGGGGTAAAGCCAAGTTGTGGAATATAGGAGTACACATACCTGCAAAATTATATATGTTTAGTTTAAGTGATACTTCACATCATTACTATGCAGTTTTGGAAGTAACGGATAGGGCTGATATCCAAAATTTCCTAAAGGGTCAATTAGGATTAAGCCAAGATTCTGTTTTCCAAGGTTTGGAAAAAGGGCAGGAGCTATATTTCAAAAAGCATGTAAAGGCTCTCTTTGATGATCAAAGATTGATATTATCATTAGGAAAAGACCAGCAAGCTGAAACCATGTTAACATTGTTGAAATCCGACCAAGGGGAGTGGGTTTATGCCAATGAGTTTGGCAAAACGCTGAAGGAGATCCAAGATACTGATATGAGCTTTGTGGACAAGAAAGACAATTGGGCTACTGTTAATTTTCAAAATGGAAGATTTGATATTGATGCCTTTGTAAAATCCTCTTTATTGGGTTTTCCATCAAAGCCTGTCCAAGCCGTAATACCTGAAGACAACGTGCTTTATATGGCCTTAAACTCTGATCTTTCCCTTATTTTGAAGGATAAAGAAGCCGAACTGGAAAAATTAAAACTACCGGTCGATAGTATCTATAAGTATGTTGGGAATTTTGCAACTATTGAATTGAAGGATAAAGAAGTGCTAGAGTCTGATACCATCATTACCTATGATTATGATGATAATTTTGAGATGACCGAGAAAAAGGAAATCAATCAGGTTGAAGTTCCTTCATTAACCTTTCAAGTTATGGCCTCCCCACATTTATTAGGATATCTTCCAGAAAAGATGTTCTATAAGTTTGGCAAGGACTTTCATAATGGTTTGATAAGATTGAGTACAGATCCTGCAGCATTTGGCCAAAATATTGATCTGCAGCCATCACCTAATGTATTTGTATTGAGCTACCAGAAAAAACCTGTTTCGGCGAAATACTTAGGCTGGTTACCGAATTATGATAAAATCTTAAAAGGGGATCTGAACGGTATCGCTGAGGGATCAAATAGCCTACGTTTAAAGGGTGGATTTGCCTTTGAAAACTCTGCGATTAATTCTTTTTATCAAATTATTGGGTCTAAGTAAAGTGCTGATACTCAATGTTCAAACATTTAATTATTAATGCTTTATTAAAAATTTAAACTTTTGGCTTAGATTTTGGTCATATATAACGAACAACATGAATATAGTATGAAAAGATTTTTGGGATTATTATTAGTAGCATTTATGGCATTTAGTGTATCAGCATGTTATACACACCATCATCATCCGCATGGAATGCCTCCAGGACAGGCTAAGAAGAAATACGGTGGTAAATCCGCAAAACGTTATGCACCTGGTCAACAAAAGAAAAAATACAAAGGTAATAAAGGTAGACATAATCATCCTGGACATAGGGTAGATGTATTGTGGCAATATTAACCAATAGGAATTAGTATCGGAAATTTAGCATTTCCGTTAAAAATAGGATTCTAGAAGCCCTTCTTAAATATATGAGGGGCTTTTTCTTTGCCATTGAATTAATTGCATTGGTGAATATTCTATCCGATTATTGGGAATTTAAACTGTTCTTGCATCCCATTCCAACGATATACTCCACTAAAAAGGTACTTTTGAATAGGAAATCAATGGATTGAAATATGGGTTTCATTCGAGACTTATTCGAGGCATATTCGAGAATAGATTTGCTTGTATTGCGAAAATTCGGAATGTGTCTCGAATGAGGTCAATATTAAATCCATTTAGACTGCTCTTTCAAAAAAAATATGATGAAAGATCCTCAATAGCAAATGTCCCTTTAATAATTAGGTTAGATTAGGTAATTGATCAGGTGGCTCCGGTTAATTGAAAGCCATGCAGTCTAAATACTAAATACTTACTACTAAATACTAGCAATAAAAAAATCCCCGTTATCTTTTGATAACGGGGATTTTTTTATTGTTAAATGCTTACTCAGCGATAACTTCGAAAGGGATTTGTACTTTTACTTCCTTGTGTAAGTTCAAGTTAGCGATGTACTCACCTAATTGCTTAGGTTCAGTTTCGAAAGTGATACGACGGCGGTCAACTTCATAACCTTGCGCTTTAAGAGCGTCAGCGATTTGAATACTGTTAACTTTTCCGAAGATCTTGCCAGACTCACCAGCTTTAGCACCAATAGTTAATTTTACTGATTCTAATTTACCAGCTAATTCAGTAGCATCTTTTTTGATTTTCTCTTGTTTGAACTGAGCTTGTTTGATATTCTCAGCTAACACTTTCTTTGCAGAAGGCGTCGCCATTACTGCAAATCCTTGAGGAATTAAGTAGTTACGGCCGAAACCTGGTTTTACTACTACGATATCGTCTTTCTCTCCAAGGTGTTTAACATCTTGTTTTAATATAACTTCCATTATCGTATCCTCCTTATTTTAATGAATCAGTTACGTAAGGCATAAGTCCGATAATACGCGCACGTTTAACGGCTTGAGCAACTTTACGTTGAAATTTCAGTGATGTTCCAGTTAATCGACGAGGTAAGATTTTACCTTGATCATTTACGAACTTCAAAAGGAAGTTAGCGTCTTTGTAGTCGATGTATTTAATACCGTTCTTTTTGAAGCGACAGTATTTTTTACGGTTGTCCTCTACTTTAGGAGCAGTCACGTATTGGATGTTTTCGTTTGCCATTAGTTTGCTACCTCCTCAGTTTTAGTTTCTGCCTTTTTGTTGAATGCACCGCTACGTTTTTTCTCGTTGTAAGCCACTGCGTGCTTATCTAGAGAGATTGTTAAGAAACGCATCACGCGCTCATCACGTTTGTATTCAACCTCTAATTTTTTGATTAATTCACCTGGAGCCTTGAATTCAGTTAAGTGATAGAATCCAGTTGTTTTTTTCTGGATCGGATACGCTAATTTTCTCAAACCCCAATTATCTTCAGCGATAATTTCGGCTCCGCCTTCTGTCAAGATGTCTTTGAATTTTGCGATTGCTTCTTTCGCAGCATCTTCTGAAAGCAACGGGGTAAGAATGATTACAGATTCGTACTGTTGCATTTTGTAAATAATTATGTTTATTAATTTCTATCCGTAGTTATGTTAACGGAAGTGCAAAGATAGAAAAATCAATTGATTATTAAAAAAATGCTGAATTATTTTTTGTGTGGATATTTGGTAATCAATCCCTTCCAAACCATTGTAGTCAGATGCTTACAGATAACTCTAAATTCTTGCCCAATCCCGAATCATCTTTATGGAATATTTTCATCTTTGCGCCTGCACAAACTATTAAAGAATTAATTTGGATTATATTATCAGGCTGCCCTTTTGGGCCAGGATTTTAGTCGCGGTGACTGTGGGATTGCTAATCGGATTTGTGATGTTTGAATTGATCTATTTGGGGTTAATGGGAGGGTAGATATGAGTATTGAGATAATGAATAGATATGAGTATTGAGATGTGAGTATTGAGATATTAACCGAGAAATAGATTTGAGTATGGAGATATCAAATGGGAAAAAGATATGGGAATAGAGATATGAGTATTGAGATAAAAAACGGGAAATGGATATAGAGATTTGAGATTTAATGCGGACTTAGTTTTCCGGTTAATATCTCAAATCTCAAATCTCATATCTCAATACTATTTTAAATTCGCCAATGCTTCTTTGATTCTGCGAAGGGCTTCTTTTAAGTTTTCGTCAGAAGCAGCATAGGAAAGGCGGATATAATTGTTGTTACCGAAAGAGTCTCCACCTACAGTAGCAACATGACCGTAGTTCAATAAGTATAAAGCAAGGTCTGCTGAGTTATTGATTACATTTCCTTCAGGATCCTTTTTACCAAAGAAAGAGCTGATCTCTGGGAAGAAATAGAATGCTCCATCAGGTAAGTTTGTTTTCACACCTGGGATATCATTCAAAAGGTCATATACCAATTGACGACGACGCGCAAATGCTTCTTTCATTTCCAGGACACTTTCCAATCCTTGCTCATATGCAGCAATACCAGCACGTTGAGAGATAGAACATGTACCTGAAGTCGTTTGTCCTTGCATTTTTTCGTTTGCAGCAGCGATTTCTTTGTTCGCAGCGATGTAACCAAGGCGCCATCCCGTCATTGCAAATGCTTTTGAAAAACCATTGATAATGATTACACGGTCCTTAATGGAAGGGAATTGTGCGATAGACTCGTGCTTGTCTACGAAATTGATATGCTCATAGATCTCATCAGAGATGATATAGATCTGTGGATGTTTTTCAAATACCTTTACCAAGGCCTCCAATTCAGCTTTTGAATATACGGAACCTGTAGGGTTACAAGGCGAGGAGAACATGAAGACTTTTGATTTTGGAGTAATCGCAGCTTCTAATTGTTCTGGAGTGATCTTGAAATCGGATTCGATCGTCGTATCAATGTAAACTGATTTTCCTTCGGCCAATACCACCATTTCCGAATAGGAAACCCAATATGGGGTAGGGATGATCACTTCTTCACCAGGATTTACAAGGGTTAGCAATACATTGGAAAGGGATTGCTTGGCACCTGTGGAAACCACGATATTAGAGATGTCATAATCTAAACCGTTTTCATTTTTTAATTTATTTACGATCGCTTGGCGAAGTTCAGGATAACCAGAAACAGGGGAGTAACGGGTCCAGTTTTCATCCAATGCCTTCTTGGCAGCATCTTTTACATGCTCAGGCGTATTGAAATCAGGTTCACCTACACTCAAACTAATTACATTAATGCCCTTAGCCGCCAGTTCACGGCCCAATTTGGTCATCTTTAATGTTGCTGACTCGGATAGATTGTTTATTCTATCGGATAATATGGATGTTGTACTCATGATATTGCAAATATATTATATACAATTTATTATCGATGAGAAAAATGTAACAAAATCTCTATAAAAATGATACTTTCTAAATAGATGGATTGGAATAGGTGTTTATGAAATTAATTATAGCTTTGTATGTAAAATTTGGGTTTTAGATGAAGTTAAAATTTGATGGGTTTATTATAGCCTTGATTTTCATGATATTCCTTGCCTACATTTATCCCGATGTTGCAGGTTATTTAGACGGCAAGTTTTTAAATGCTTTGATCAGTGTTGGTGTCGCGTTGGTATTCTTCTTTTATGGGTTGAAACTGAGTTTCAATGAAATCAAGGACGGAATGAAGAATTGGAAACTTCATTTGTCTGTTCAGCTCTTTACCTTTGGTCTTTTCCCGTTGCTTGTATTGTTGTTCCGCCCATTGGTGCATACTGAAACACAGGAGCAATTTTGGCTATCCTTTTATTTCTTGGCCGCATTACCTTCTACCGTAACCTCTTCGGTAGTGATGGTTTCCATTGCAAAAGGAAATGTTCCTGCTGCCATATTTAATGCTTCCATTTCTGGGTTGATCGGTGTTGCCATTACTCCATTACTGATGCACTTCTTTTTGGAAGTTGGTGAAGTCAATGTCTTCGGGGAATTATATATAGGTCTTTTATTTGAAGTTCTACTTCCTGTAATACTGGGCTTACTAATACAACCATATTGGGGGAAATGGGCCCATAAGTATGGGAAAGCTTTATCCAATTTTGATAAAGGAGTCGTTCTGCTGATCGTTTATAGCAGTTTTTCGGAATCTTTTATGAATGATATTTTCAATACCATAGGTACAGGTTATTTAGCTAGTTTATTTGTCGCTGTTATTGCCCTGTTCTTTACGGTTTATCTTATTATTTTATTGTTCGTACGTTATGTGCTGAAGTTCAATCGGGAGGATAGGATTTCTGCATTGTTCTGTGGATCAAAGAAATCGCTTACACATGGTAGTGTGTTCTCAAAATTTTTGTTTGCCAATAACCCTAAATTAGGGCTGTACATATTACCATTGATGATTTATCATGCCTTTCAGATTTTTGTAGTGACCATTATAGCGCAACGCTTGGGAAATCAGAAAGATGAGGGTATATTAACAAAAAAGTAACATTTATTGTTTCTTAATTAATTATTTTTGCGGTTCAAATTTAGTGTTATGAATAGGCAGATGAGATTGGTTTTGTTATCCTTGGTTACCGGTATCGTATTGATGCTTATCAAGTTTGTGGCCTATTTTATCACCGAGTCTAACGCCATTTTTTCTGATGCCGCTGAAAGTATTGTCAATATTGTCGCTTCTGGCTTTGCCTATTACAGTATTTACCTTGCTGCCCAACCTAAAGACGAAAACCATCCCTACGGGCACGGAAAAGTAGAATTCTTCTCTGTGTTTGTTGAAGGGGGAATGATATTCATCGCTGGTAGCATTATCCTTATTAAATCCATATATGCCGTTTTCTCACCTCAACCTGTAAGTAATGTAGAAGAGGGTATGTACTTGATATTAGCGACTTCTCTGATCAACTATGGGGTTGGATTCTATCTGATGAAAAGGGGGAAAGCTCTACGTTCATTGACCATTGAAGCTGATGGAAAGCATTTACAGGTGGATGCATACAGTTCAATAGGCTTGATTGCAGGACTCCTATTAATGAAACTTACCGGCTTGGCCTGGATTGATCTAGCCCTTTCTTTTGTCCTCGGTACCTTCATTTTATATAATGGCTATAAACTTTTGAGAAAGTCGATTTCTGGTCTAATGGATGAATCGGATGCGGAAGTAGTGGAGGAAGTTGTCGCAATCCTGAACAAGAACAGGAAATCAGAATGGATAGATGTCCACAATCTCCGCATACAGCGATATGGACAGGAACTGCACATAGACTGTCATTTAACTTTACCTAACTATTATGACCTTAACCAGGTCCATGACAGTATCTCCGATTTTGATTCGCTATTGAACGATAATCTGGCCTCCAAGACGGAATTCTTTATACATGCTGACCCATGCATGCCAGAATGTTGCCATTATTGCACAGTGGAAAATTGCCCTATCCGCTCTGAGCCTTACTCCAAGCATATTGATTGGAACATTGTAAATGTCACCAAAAATATGAAGCACTTCAGGAAAGCCTAAGTTTATTTCTCGATCAAATCCATAATATTTCCTTAGATCTATTGTCAGGCTAATATGGTCTTTCTGACTGGTCTTGTGTCTTAGCTTTCAAAAAGGTATCTTTATTAAAAACCAATTTATATGAAAATCTACAGTTTAGTAGCAGTATTCTTGATGTTTATTCAGGTTTCCCTTGCACAATCACAAGATGATGTAGCGAAAGTCCTAGATCAGTGGCATGCCGCTGCTGGAAAGGCTGATTTTAAGGAGTATTTTGACCTAATGGATGCTAATTCCATCTTTATCGGTACGGATGCTACTGAACGTTGGGACAAGCAGGAATTCATGGATTATGCCAAGCCACACTTCGATAAGGGTAAGGCTTGGAACTTCAGCAGTCTGGAAAGAAATATAGAATTTTCGGAAGATGGTAAAACCGCATGGATAGATGAATTGTTAAATACACAAATGAAGATCTGTAGAGGTTCGGGCGTTTTGGTACTCAAAGATGGGAAATGGTTGATCAAACAGTATGTGCTGTCGATGACTGTGCCAAATGATTTGGCTGATGAAGTGGTCAAAATGAAAGCCGATATAGAGGATGGAATTATTGAAGAATTAAAACTTAAATAAAGATAATATGTTAGTGAAACACGAAGAAAATGGAAATAAGGGATCATTTTTAGCCATTGAAAATGGTAAAACAATAGGTGAAATGACCTATTCCAAAGCTGGACCCGGTAAGATCATTATCGACCATACCGAGGTAGATCCAGAAGAAAAAGGAAAAGGGATTGGTTCTGTTTTATTGAACAAGGCCGTTGAGCATGCACGGGATAGCAAATTGAAAATCATGCCTTTATGCCCTTTTGCAAAGGCGCAGTTCGATCGTGACGTAAATATCCGTGATGTCCTGTTTTAATAGTTAAAAACTCAAAATCAACAATTATGAAAGCAGTTGTCATAGGCGCTACAGGCGCGACAGGTAGGGAATTGGTCCTGCAATTGTTGGCAAATCCAAAAGTGGATTCGGTTAATGTATTGGTAAGAAGAGCTTTTTTTACACCTGATCCTAAATTACATGAAGTAATTGTTGATTTTGATCGTTTAGAGGATTTCAGTCACTTTATCATTGGTGATGTTGCTTTCTCTACCATGGGCACCACATTAAAGGATGCCGGCAGTAAAGAGGGACAATGGGTGGTGGATTATGATTACCAGTTGAAGTTTGCTGCCTTGTGCAAGCTCAATAGGTTCCATACATTTGTGCTACTTTCCTCTGCCCAGGCAAATAAGAATTCCAGGTTCTTTTATACCAAAATGAAAGGATTGTTGGAAGAGGGGATCAAGGCCTTGAACTTCCCCAAATTGATCATCGTCAGACCTGGTCCTATAGATCGTCCTAATAGCAAAAGAAAGGGAGAGCAGTATGCGGTCAGCACCCTTAAGTTCTTGAATAAGTTGGGTTTGTTTAAGCTATATAAACCAATCAGTACGATGATTCTGGCTAGGGCCATAATGGATGCTGCCTTTGAGGATAAGGATGGTCTTATCGATATCTATAATCCTAAAGAGATATGGGATGAATTAGGTGAAAAAGCTTAAATCATTCTTGAATTCCCTTTCATTCTATTGATTCAAGACAAAGATTTTTCAGAATCCATCATTATTTTGGCTTTTATGGCTATTTAAAATTCATTTTATTATCTTTAGGCGAATTTTAAAAAAGAGGCTTATCAACTCTTTGAATTTCACTAATAATTGCAAAATAATATCATTTCAATAGAAAATTATGTCATCTAAGATCATTTACACAAAAACAGATGAAGCGCCTTTATTGGCAACGTATTCATTTCTACCTATCGTTCAAGCATTCGCAAAAACTGCTGATATTGAAGTCGAATTAAGAGATATTTCATTGGCAGGACGTATCCTAGCTAATTTAAACGAATATTTATCGGAAGACCAAAAAACTACAGATGCCTTGGCAGAGTTAGGACAATTGGCTACTACTCCTGATGCAAACATCATTAAACTTCCTAATATTTCCGCTTCTATTCCTCAGTTAAAAGCAGCGATTGCTGAATTGCAAAAAGCTGGATATAAGATTCCAAATTATCCAGATGCACCAACAAACGAGGAAGAAGAGAAGATCAAAGCTGCTTACGCTAAAGTTTTAGGTTCTGCAGTAAACCCTGTTTTACGTGAAGGAAACTCTGACCGTCGTGCGCCTAAAGCTGTTAAGAACTATGCTAAAGCTAACCCGCACAGAATGGGTGCTTGGGCTTCTGATAGCAAAACGAAGGTAACTTCTATGCAAGATGGCGATTTCTACAGCTCTGAGCAATCATTGACATTGGATGCTGACAGTCAATTTAAAATAGAATTTGTTGCTGCTAATGGTGATGCTAAAGAATTAAAAGGCCTTGCTAAATTGAAAGCGGGCGAAGTAATTGATTCTTCAGTTATGCATGTTGCTAAATTGAAAGAATTTGTTGCTCAAGCGATACAAGAAGCTAAGGAAGCTGGAGTTTTATTGTCAGCTCACTTAAAAGCGACCATGATGAAGGTTTCTGACCCTATTATCTTTGGTGCTATCGTTGAAGTTTACTTTAAAAATGTTTTTGAAAAATACGGTTCTCTTTTTAAAGAATTAGGCATCAATAAGAACAATGGTTTAGGCGAAGTGTATGCTAAAATTGCTGGTACCCCTCAAGAAGCTGAGGTAAAAGCTGCAATCGATGCTGCAATTGCGAATGGACCTGACCTAGCGATGGTTAATTCGGATAAAGGAATTACTAACCTACATGTTCCTTCTGATGTGATCGTTGATGCTTCAATGCCAGCAATGATCCGTATAGGTGGAAAGATGTGGGATAAAGAAGGTGCAGAACGCGATACTTTAGCGATCATTCCTGATAGATCTTATGCAGGAATTTATGAAGCCGTTATTGAAGACTGTAAAGTAAATAGTGCTTACGACCCTAAAACTATGGGTTCAGTTCCTAACGTTGGTCTTATGGCTCAAAAGGCTGAAGAATATGGTTCTCATGATAAAACTTTCCAAGCTCCTTCAAATGGGGTGATCAAAGTTGTAGACAACAATGGCAAGACATTGATGGAACAACAGGTTGAAGAAGGTGATATCTTCCGTATGTGTCAGACTAAAGACGCTCCAATCCAAGATTGGGTTAAATTAGCGGTAAATCGCGCTCGTCTATCAGATACTCCAGCAGTATTCTGGTTAGATGAAAACCGTGCTCACGATAGAGAAATCATCAAGAAAGTAAAAACTTACTTGGCTGATCACGATACTAAAGGATTAGATATCCGTATTTTATCTCCAATTGAAGCTACTAAATTCTCCATTGAGAGAATCCGTAAAGGCGAGGATACTATTTCGGTAACTGGAAACGTATTACGTGACTACCTTACTGACTTATTCCCAATCCTAGAACTTGGTACTTCAGCTAAAATGCTATCAATCGTTCCATTAATGAATGGTGGTGGTCTATTTGAAACTGGCGCCGGTGGTTCTGCTCCTAAACACGTTGAACAATTCTTGGAAGAGGGTTATTTACGTTGGGATTCATTGGGTGAATTCTTGGCATTACAAGCTTCATTAGAACATTTAGCACAAACTCAGAATAATGAGAAAGCTCAAGTATTGGCAGATGCTCTTGATGAGGCAAATGCGAAATTCTTGGCAAATGATAAGTCTCCAGCTCGTAAAGTTGGACAAATCGATAACCGTGGTTCTCACTTCTATTTAGCTACTTACTGGGCAGAAGCTTTGGCTAAGCAAACCAAAGATGCTGAATTGGCATCTAAATTCGCTGGTTTAGCTAAGGCTCTAACGGAACAAGAGGCTAAGATCAATGAGGAATTGATCGCAGCGCAAGGAAAAGCTCAAGAAATCGGTGGATATTATTATCCAAATGATGAATTGGCTTCAAAAGCAATGCGTCCTTCTGAAACATTGAATTCTGCACTAAGTTCTTTGTAGAATTTCTAAATATTTACAAAAGCCCTTGTCTTTAAAGACAAGGGCTTTTTTGTATTAAAGCTGTTGGATTCCATCGCTTGATATTGCCATTCTGCGTATTAATCATTATTTTTAATAGAAAAACAACATAAACCTATATCCATGAGCAATAACAGTAGAAGAAATTTTTTGCAACGCAGTGCATTGGGAGCTGCAGCGGTATTGACAAGTCCAAGTTGGTTAACTAGCCAGGCTGAAACTAAAGATTCAGGTTTGGCAGACCAAAATAGTCTGAAATTAGGAATAGCAGGCTATAGCTTTGTGAATTTTAATTTGGAACAGTCCCTGGCGATGATGAAAAGGATGGATGTAAGGTATCTTTGCATCAAAGATTTTCATTTGCCCCTGAATAGTACCGCAGAGCAGATTGCTGCGTTTCACAAGAAATTGGCTGAATCAAATGTGACGGGTTATGCTGTCGGCCCAATCTATATGAAGACCGAAGCTGAGATTGACAAAGCATTTGATTATTGCAAGCGGGTAGGTGTGAATTTGATGATCGGTATTCCAGAAATCAAAGATCTTCCGTATGTGGCCAAGAAAGCCAAAGAAAATAATATCAAGTTTGGAATCCATAACCATGGCCCGGAAGATAAGATCTATCCGAATGCTACGGTTATATGGAACCATATCAAAGATTTGGATAAAAATCTAGGAATGTGTTTTGATATGGGGCATGATACCAGAGATGGACAAGATGCCATCAAAGATTATGTAAAATACAAGGATCGGATATTTGATATCCACCTGAAGAATGTGACAGCTGCTGATGCAAAGGGCTCGACATGTGAACTAGGACGTGGAGTGATCAATATCCCTGCCTTTGTAAAAGCCTTGTTGAAAAACAAGTACAGTGGTTGCTGCAGTATTGAATTTGAAAAAGATATGAAAGACCCGTTGGCTGGAATTGCAGAGTCGGTAGGTTACTTTAGAGGTGTGCTCAGCGCAGTCTAAAATAAAATACAAGAACATTTAAAAAGGAATAATCAATTTGATTATTCCTTTTTGTTTTTATAACGATCGGGAAGCATTCTGTACAGTTTTTTAATAGGAATTATTGAAACTTAATAATTTATCAAATGTTTAATATTAAGCGTATGTTAAGTTATTTGAATCTAAAAATTAGGTAAATTAGCATATATAAACCTTTGTGTATGAAAATCATAATTCTATTATTGCTGAACTTGATGTTCTTGCATAGTTATGCGCAAAGAAATTTTTCGTTGATTCACCCCAAAAAGAATTCTTTCAAATTTGATCTCAGTGGAAACCTGGTCATTATCCCTGTCAAGCTAAATGGGGTTGAACTGGCATTTTTATTGGATACTGGGGTCAAAGAAACAATCCTTTTTGCCACTCCCCAAGATTCGGTTCCTTTGGAGAATGTTTCTAAGGTTAAGTTTTCGGGCATAGGGATAGAAGATGGAGTGGAAGGAATTATGGCAATTGGAAATGAGTTATTGGTCGGTAATACCTTGATCGACAGTCTGCATAATATATATGTTGTTGATGGTGAAGATCTAGATCTGTCTAGCCATATCGGTGTCCCAGTCAATGGGATCTTGGGAAGCCACTTCTTTGAAGATTACTTAATAAAAGTAGATTATCTGAAGAAAAGGATTAGTATTTATGATGCTTATGATTACCCTGAAAAGTTGACCCGTAAATTTACCAAGCTGCCCATTCAATTGGAGAGGAGCAGACCCTATGTACATATCGATGTTGATTTAGGGACACAAAAGGTTAAAGATGCGAAGATGCTTGTGGACATGGGCAATTCTGATGGGATGTTGGTTTTTCCATTTTTGTTGGATTCTTTTGTGGTTCGCGAACCAAGTATTTATGATTTTATTGGTCGAGGTTTCAATGGTTTGATCTTTGGTCGACGCAATAGGATAGAAGGTTTTGATTGGTCGGGCTTTTACATCAAGGAACCAATTGTATCTTATCCGGATTCCAATGCCGTGCATGCTGCGAAACTTGCTGTGAACCGTGTTGGGTCGATTGGCAATCAGGTATTGCAACATTTTCAGGTGTTGTTTAATTATCCCAAGAACGAGATCTATCTAAAAAAGAACCGGAATTTCGGAAAGAAATTCGAAATAAATATGTCTGGGATGGAGATCAAGCATGACGGACTGGAATGGACAAAGAGAAGGCTGACTACGAACATTGGAAAAAGAGATTCAGAAAATCCGAACTCTGGTATCAATGTTTATAATTATGAAGAATTTAAATACGAATTTATTTTACGACCTATCTACAAAATAGCAAGTGTCAGAGAAGGCTCACCTGCGGATTTGGCAGGTGTAAAAGTGGATGATGAATTGCTCAAAGTCAATGGCAGCAGTGCCCAAAGTATGAAATTGAAGCAGATTATTGGAAAATTAATGCATAAGGAAGGAGAGGAGATCCGATTGGTTCTCTTGCGGGGAACTGAAGAAGTGAAGGCTCAATTTATTTTAGAGGATCCTATCCCTTTCCAGAAGAAACTGCAATAAAAAAGCCTTGATCACTCAAGGCTTTTTCTTTATTCGTTTACAACTCCCATTTTGCTGAATTTGTCGATTCGTTCAGCAACCAGTGTATCGCTATCCTTAGCGCCTAGAACGGCTAGGTCTGAAAGGATTTTATTCTTTACGTTCAAAGCAGTCGCTTCAGGGTCTTGGTGTGCACCACCGATAGGCTCTTCAATGATACCATCGATCAATCCATTACCAAGCATGTCTTCTGCGGTTAGTTTTAAGGCCTCTGCTGCTCTTTCTTTTTGGTCCCAGCTTCTCCATAGGATGGAAGAACAAGACTCTGGAGAGATTACAGAATACCATGTGTTTTGCAACATGTATACTTTATCTCCAATTCCAATACCTAAAGCTCCACCAGAAGCACCTTCGCCAATTACGATACAGATGATAGGCACTTTAAGAACGGACATTTCAAGTAGGTTTCTTGCAATTGCTTCACCTTGTCCACGCTCTTCAGCCTCTAATCCAGGATAAGCCCCCATCGTATCGATTAATGTGACTACAGGTTTGTTGAATTTCTCTGCCATCTTCATCAAACGCAGAGCTTTTCTATATCCTTCAGGGTTAGCCATTCCGAAATTACGGAATTGACGCTCCTTGGTATTCTTTCCTTTTTGGTGACCGATGACCATTACTGATTGACCGCCAATGGTAGCAAAACCGCCAACAATAGCTTTATCATCACGTACGTTCCTATCTCCGTGCAACTCAATAAAATCATCACAGATCAAGTCAATATAATCGAATGTTTGTGGTCTATCAGGATGTCTGGACATCTGAACTTTCTGCCAGCCAGTCATATTGCTATACACCTCAACTTTTGTTTGCTCGAGTTTTTCTTCCAATTCGCGAACTGTTGCGCCCATATCGACTTTGGTTTTTTCTTCTACTTGTTTAACCTTTTCGATTTGCGTTTGTAGATCAGCAATCGGCTTTTCAAAATCAAATGTTGTTTCCATAATTACCTGTTTGGTGTCATTAAAGCGGTAGCTAAGTTACTTGTTTTTTAAGAATTATAAAATGTTATTTAATCATTAAGGAAAGATAAACAACACCTAAAACTATTTAGTGATTGATAATAAGCCATATAACAAATTGTTGTTCGTACTTGTTTTGTGTACTATATAAAAAAATAATATCTTCAAGACCATGAATGCAGCTGCCACAGAAAACAAACCAAAAATTCCTTGGGTATTTATAGGGAAGGTCATTCTCGTCATCATCATTATTGCTTTACACATCAATTTTGAATACGATATCGAGAAAAGGAAACTATTGGCCCAATTCCTAAGAGGTCTGTATTCTTTCTTGATCCCAAGTATTGTCCTTTCCATGTTCCGCTTTCTGGTGATCATGCTCTACAATGCACGGGATTCTCAAAAAAGAGAACGCGGTAACTTTGTGCTAGGTATCAATAGGCTTACAGCAGTATTGAATACGGTATTTTTTGTGATAGCAATCATGACTGCATTTGGAATTAATCCCAAAGACTTTATTACCAGCATTACCATTGTGGCCATGGCCATTGCGGTTATCTTTAAGGATTATATTACCAATATGATATCCGGATTAATCGTTATGTTCTCTGAGCAGTTATCCGTTGGAGATAGAATCAAGGTGGGAGAGCATAAGGGGAGGATTATTGACATTACCTTTGCCAATCTGGTATTACAGGATGAAGAGGACGATATTGTAATGGTGCCGAACAATCTGGTATTTACGGCTACTTTCATGAACCTGTCTGCACATCAATCCAGTCTTTTTACCGTTAAATTCGAACTTCCTCTGGAAGTATCCTTACATATTGAGGAATTAGAGGAGCATTTAAGGCTAAGCCTGACTACCCATCCAAATCTGGAAATCAAGGAAGATGAATTTCAGGTAAAAGTTTTAGAATTAGGTAAGGACTTCGTTCGTTATAAATTGGACCTTTACGCTGTAACAAACAGCAATAGAATGCATAGAAATATCGAGAATGAGATCTTGAAGGAGATAATCAAGTTCGAAAGAAATATCCTTAAATCTTCCTAACCTTCACGCGCTTAATAAAGTGTTCAGAACCTTTCTTTAAGATTAGATCAGCTCTATATCGGGTTGGAAGGATATTTTCATGTAGGTTAGGCTTGTTGATCTCGTTCCAAATGGCATTGGCCATATCAAAGCTTTCCACTTCAGTCAGGTTTGCATACTTATGGAAATATGAAGCCGTATTTTGGAAAGCAGTTGCTCTTAGGGATTCAAAACGGTCGATATACCATTTTACGATATTTTTCTCATCCGCATCCACATAGATGGAATAATCAAAGAAGTCAGAAACGAAGACGCCGTTCTTTCTTGAATTGACCTGTAATACATTAATACCTTCCACGATCAATACATCCGGTTGTGAAATCACCAGTTTTTCATTGTTTAGAACATCATATTCCAAGTGCGAGTATAATGGCACGGTAACCTGCGATTTGCCGGATTTTATGTCTGCAAGAAACTGTAGGAGTTTCTTGGTATCATAGCTTTCAGGAAAACCCTTCCTGTTCAGGATATTACGTTTGATCAGCTCCTTGTTGGGATAAAGGAACCCATCCGTAGTGACCAATTCCACTTTTGGTTTATTGGGTAAAAGCGATAGGACTTTGGTCAGTACCCTAGCTGTGGTGCTTTTACCTACCGCCACAGAACCCGCTATACCAATTATAAAAGGTAGTTTTTGATGGTTCCTTTTGAAAAAAACATTGCTTTTTGAATGCAGTTCCTGAAAGTTATGGATGTGTACTTCCAGTAAATGAGCCAAAGGGATATAGATATCCTCAATTTCATCCATTGTCAATGGCTCATTAAGGGCATGCAATTGATCTAAATCTTTCTCTTGAATGGAGTGGCTCAACTGGCCGTTCAACCTTTTCCATTGTTCGCGAGTAAAGTTTTGGAACGGACTTGTAAAAGTATGTTCGCTGATTAAGGGCATAGCAATTTATTTTTTCAAGTCGCAAATATACAATCAAGAAATGTTTTTTTCTTGGATTGTATCAATTAGATTACTTTCTATCACTATAGGGTTCATCAACATCTTGTGAACCGGACATTTCTCACCTATGGCATATAATCTTTTCTTCTGTTCTTCATCCAGATCGCCCTCAATAAAGATATTGCACTTGATATAGGTTGTTTGTTGTTGTTCACTCCGTTGAACTTCACTGGAAACCTTGATGTCAATTTTATCTACTTTCCATTCCTTGCGGTTTGCATACATCCGCATGGTAATGGCCTTGCATGCACCCACGGATGAAAGCAATAGTTGGGTTGGTGCCAACCCTTTGTTTTGCCCTCCGACTTCGATGGGCTCATCTGCTAAAATATTTAAATCCTCATAGGAAATAGTTGTTGTATAACTAGTTTCCCCAATACTCACTAAAACTTCATTTGCCATAAATCTCTGTATCTTCTTCTAATAATCCTTTAATAATCAATGATCCGGTTGCTGGGTTGGTTGCCAATGGTACATTCCAGAGGTCACAAATACGCATCAGCATTTGGATATCCGGCTCGTGCGGATGTTTTCCAAGTGGATCCCTGAAAAATATAATACCTTGTATCTTTCCTTCAGCTGCCATAGCTGCTATTTGTGCATCTCCGCCTTTTGGACCGGATAGTTTTAATTCTACTTCTAAACCTGTTTGTTGGATGTAGGAACCTGTAGTTCCTGTTGCCACGAGGTGGGCTTTGGATAAACCTTCTTGATGATCTTTAACAAAAGCCACCATTTCGGCTTTCTTACCATCATGTGCAATTAAAGCTATTGTTTTTGCCATTTGAATGATATGTTTGCGTTCTGTTTTTAACCGCTTCGATAATATAACAAAAATATTTTTACAAGGTTATTTTAAGGCTATTAAAATATCAATTTTATAAGAATTAGTGGGAATTATGACTTTCGATTAAGGAAATCATAATTTATCACGCAAAAACTGCCATACCGAGTTGTGTTTCTTTTCTCCATTTTTTTCCTTTTCTGCTATGAGGTCTAACACATAGGCATCAAGCATATTTTCGTTGTCACTGATCAACTTATCAGCTAAGGAGACAATTTTCTGGATATTCCCTGCTGATGCAGCATCCAGAGCTGGTTCAATGGAGGATAGGTTGGAGGGTTCGATTCTTATGTAATTGGAAGAATGCTGTACCGAACGAAACAATTGGTGGAGGAAATAATCATTGCTTTCTGAAGAGCTGCTGGTCATAATATCGACTAAGGCAGGTCCAATGGAAATCGCTTTCTGTTTTTTGAAATCCTCGTATTTATAGGCATTTTTTGCAATACCCGTTCCTAAGGAGAGGATATGTACATCATCGATTTTGAAAGTTTTGTAAGTCTTGAGTACTTCCAATAATGCAGAGATTGCAGGATTATGGGCAAACACCCCGCCATCAACCAATGGATACCGTGTTCCAGCCAATGAATATATTTCGGCTACAGAGAAATAGGTAGGGGCGGCGGATGTTGCTCGACAAACATCCTTAAGATAGAAATCGCGGGACTCACCATGAGAAATCGCTTTCTGTTGTCTGAAGAGATGGTTTTTGCGGAGTTCAATATTGTAGGCAGTAATAATACAGGGTTTGATCAGTTCACAAAGTTTTTGATCACCGAAATAGCTTTCCAAGACCCGTTCTAAGACTTTCTCATCATAGAGTTCTGTCAATAAACCGAATTGATTCAAGAATCGCCGCCAACTGCTTGTGGTAAATATTTCTGTCCCATGTTTCAGATAAATATCAAGCGCATCTTTTGCGGAGAACCTAGGTTTCGTTGGATTTTGAGGGTCTGGACAAAGTAATATACTGATCAGAATACCACCGGTGCTTGTTCCGGCAAAGAAATCAAAATATTCTGACAGGTGGGCATTTGGGTTGCCTGAAGCTTTCTTCAATTTTTGTTCGAGGGATACCAGCATCATTCCGGGAATAATTCCTCGGATTCCACCACCATCGATAGATAAAATCCTTTTCATTTTAGAGTTTGACCTAAGTTAGGGAAAGGAAATCAGAAAGGATAAATATTTTTCAAGAAAAATGCCTTAAAGCTCACGAAAAGTAATATATTTGCACCCACAATCAGGAGAGGTGTCAGAGTGGTCGAATGAGCAGACCTGGAAAGTCTGTATACGGGATGACTGTATCGAGGGTTCGAATCCCTCTCTCTCCGCCAAAGAAACAAAGCCCAACGTTAGTTGGGTTTTGTTGTTTCAGGACAGCCTTGCCAAACTTGTTTGAGCAAAGGCAGTCCTGAAACAACAAAAGGCCCGCGGAGCGAGGCCCTTTGTTTCTGTGAAGCCTCCCTCCAAGGGAAGGTTCAGGGTTTGCGTGCGTGCCCAGTGGGGCTGAACCAATCCCTTTGAGCTACGGGATCCTACCGCAATCCCATTAACCTAAAGAATCTTTCTCTTTTTCCCTTAAAATCTCCAACCACCTTACCCATTAACAAATAATTTTTCAGCTCTCAATAAGGTTTCCCGTAAAATCTTTTACTGTTTATCAATTAATTTTGAATCAACAGACCGACTTATTATTAATCATTACCCTTAGACTGACAAAATTTGGCAGTCTGCGAAATTACATTTGTGAAATAGTTCCAAAAAAGTGAATCTGAACTAATACATGGCTTTTGCCATGCAACCAATCTATTATTATTAACTGAAATGAAACAGAAATTTAAAAATCTCTATGCTGACTATCCAGGTCTAATTAACATCCGCACGGTTGAAATCTGTGAGGTAGATGATAATGACGTTCCTAATGGCTCAGGTGGAATAAATAGGGAAGGTTATACCTATGGTCAATTGAGACATCAGCCCATCATTAACGAATTGTTAGAGAATATCAGCAATCATAAATTGGCCGAGTTAGCCCAAAAGTGTAATGCTCGAAATACAAACACTCCCTTTGAAATGTTCAAAATTGATGGAGAGTACTGTTTTTGGGGATTACGGATTTCTCCTGTGGTCAGAACTCCAGATGAAGCGCAATTACGCGAAATACTTGCTTCCAATGAAAATACAGCCAAAGCCTTAGCGGATAGGAGTGTTACTGCGGCTATGATCCGTGAAGTAACTTATGACTTGCTCAGGCAGGAAGTAGCCCATGTATGCGGCATGACGGTAAGAGAAGCTTCACTAGCGATTGGCAATCAGCTTGATTGTGCACCTCATGAAGACCCAAGTGGATATATTTTTATGGTCCCTAACTGGGCACACAACTGGTTTAGGCATGATGGCTATGTTTCGAAGATGCTGAAGGTATTAAATAACGATAACGGTTTGGTTGATAATTCTTTTTCCGAAGTAATGGATAAATTACTCAGTGAATGTGAAATTAATCAGACCCAGTATACTCGATCTGATATTGTTGAATACCTAAATAGTTCCAATCTTCTTCAAAAGCGTTTATATGAAGATTCGAGTTTTATGCAGGCATATCAGTCTTATTATAAAACATTAAGTATCTACAAAAAGAAGAATGCGGATAAATATTTCGTTAATAATTTCATCTCTAAGCCATTAAGCCAAGATGGCAGTCTGATTGTAGCAGAACAGAGCTTGACTTTTGATACGGTAAAAAATTCTGCAGAAAGCCTTAAGGTATTAGGTGAAATGATAAACCTATCATTTGAGGACGAGATAAGAGAAACGTTAGACATTTTCAAAAATAATTTTGAGAAAATAGAATTACCTAAAGAATCTTGGTTCTCCATCACTGGCGCGAGTAACGTGAAGAAATTTACGCAAAGGGCTACAGAAGTATATTCAATCTATACCAATATTCTGGAAGAATACCATTTTGCTAAATTTTCCATTTTACAATCCATCAATGAATATTCTCAATTAAGAATTCAGTTAAGCTTTGACAGGGAAGATTTAATTTGCGTCCTAAAAGATGTGTATGGCGAGAAAATCTATGATTCATACCCACAATTATTCAATTTCAATCAAATTGAATGGTTGGATGTAGAGAACATGTTTAACGATTTGGATACGCAATTTGAAAAGATTCAAGGTAAATACGATGCGTTTTTAGATCAGGCAGATAAAAATCTACAAAAGGTAAAAGACCAATTAGATTCATCACTTTCAAATGTTGTTGATAAGATGGTCTATTCCAAGCTAAAGCAAAAGCATATTGGAAAGGAGGTTGGCAAAGTTGCGATGAAAGTATTAGAAAACTTTTCAAATACAAGGTCCCTATCTAAGGAGAAATGTTTGGAAATTAAGAAGGATATTGAGTTTATGAAACTTTCCTTTGCTCCAGATTATCAAAAGATCCTGGTTGATTTGGGGAGGTTATTTGAGGTTTACACCAATATTCGCGAGGTATTTATTCCTTTGGCAGAGTGTTATGGAAGCTATTTCAACAATATTTTAGGAGGTGAATTAAAGAGCCTACTGAACAAATATGGAGAATTTAAGCAGTCTCCGGTTTTTAAGGAAAGAGAAGGACTTGTTTTATCAAGGCGTGCGAATGAGTTGGATGTCTTAGAACATCATAAAAGCATTGGAAATCTAGAAAAACTTTTAGATGACGAAAGGGCATATCTTGAAAATGAGGTTAAGCCGTTATATGAAATGTTGTTGAATATTCAGCCAACCAAACCAGGAATGATTTCTAAGATCTTGTCTTTGGGCTTAAATACAGCAGTGTATGATCATGTATTTGCTAAATGGTCTACTTTTTTCGAACCATACGAGGCTGAATTTAATTCAAGTACAAATGAAATTGAAAAATTAAAAAAGGACATTTCATATTATAAGGGTCGTATCGTTGATTTAGAAAAAGAAAATGTCAACATAGCAAAGTCAATTGAGGGTTTTTCAGAGGAAGTTAAAGAGTATTTTAAAGAAAACAATATGGACGCTGTATTAACAGATATAAATCCAGCGAATATCAATACTGTTTTAAAGATTTCGAAGGATATTTTAGAAAAAGGACTTCGGGACAATTTATTGAACCCAGCAGAATACCTAAGTAACCTGACCTTCGTTAAGGCAGTTAAAGGGGCTGAAAGCTATGATGAAAGCAAATTAGTGTCTAGGAAAATTTCGAATGCAGCCAATAAAGTACTTGATACGGTTGCCTTATTAGACAACGTACGTAAGAAATTCATAGATGGAGTTTCAACAGGAATGGAAAAAGGTTCTTTTGATGTGAATGAAACTAAATTGATTTCGGATCAAATGGATTCTTTTATTACCAAAACGAATTTTCTGCAATTGCGAGATGAGGATTCCATTAAAGAAAGGATGAGCGGTTATTTAGAAAAATTGATGATTGAAAACTTTCCGGACAAACCATACCTTGCTGATTTATCAGGTAAAATGGTCGGAATAATCGCGGAGCAAGCAAAAAGTATGGTTCGTCGATTAAAGTATTTAGATGAAATTAAAGCCCTGAAAGCTCTAAATAAAAGCAATGATGAAATTTTAGAAAAACTCAATCAGGATTTAATGCAGCATACTAACGAAGCAATTACGTCCGATCTCAACGAAAGGGATCAGTTAATTAATCAAATCAAGCAAAGTTTAACCATTTAATATTTTTGTCATGTTTATTAATATTTGTGTAGGCATTTTAGCATATATCATCTTTTTCTTTTTATTCAGTAAAAGGCAAAATGCCTTAGCTGTCAAAAACGAGTTCGGATTAACAAGCTTAAAGAATATCAATCAAGCCTACTTTCTCAACATACTTTTTGTTCTGTTCATACTAGGATATTCTTATTATGTGTTAACGCATCAGTCTGGATGGTCCATGTATGTCATGCTAGGTTTAAATGTAATAACCTATTTCATAGGATTTGTGGTTGATCCTGATGAAGCCGAAAAGGAACCGGAAAATTAAAAATGAATGAACAGCCCTCTAAAAAAGAGGGCTGTTTTTTTATAGACTGATCATAAGATTAACATTCTTTCCCTCCAATTTTTCTATATTCGTTAAAATAAAAATCAATTTCCCAAATCTATGAACCAAAATAAATATTCCCAATTGACGGACGAACAGCTCCTACAAGAGCAAAAGAAATTAAAGTCAACCAATCTGATCAATGCACTTTTGATCGGGGCGGCGGTAGGTGTAGCAGCCTACAGCTTCTATAATAAAGGATTCAGCTTTTTTACGTTATTCCCATTATTATTTGTCTATTGGTTTGTGAAATCCAAAAATAGCACAAAGGAATTAGAGGACGAGATCAAATCAAGAAATCTATAATGCCTAAAAGACCAATATCTTTTCTATTTCCTTTCATCCTTCTGACCGGATTGTTTAGCCTTCCCAAAGCTACTATAGCGCAATCTTCTGAAATCCCATTAATTCCATTCAAAAAAAGCCATTCCATCTCTATAGATGGGAATCTAACCGACTGGAATAATCAAAGAAATCTATTCACCGTAGATCAATTTATATCTCCTTGGGGAAATCAAAACTTTGGGAAGACGATCTTTAAGGCATTTCATGATGGGGCCTATTTCTATTTCTATTTTGATATCAAGGATAATAATATCGTAGAAAAGAAATTTGAGAAAGAAGAAGATGTAGGTAGAGGCGACAGAGGAGAGATATTCTTATCAGTAGATCTTGGTTTAAAAGAATATTACTGTTTTGAAATATCCCCAAGTGCCAAGGTTTTAGACTATAGGGCAAGCCATTATAGAAAGTTTGACTATGGATGGGATTTAGAAAGTTTAGAAGTAAAGTCAAAAATAAAACCTGATGGCTACATTTTGGAAGGTAAGATTCCTATGGATTTTATTAAAAGTATAATGGATTCAAATTCCGGGCAATCAGTATATTTAGGCTTATTCAGAGGCGAAATTGATAGTCTGGAATGGAATGAGAAATCAATCAATTGGATATCTTGGATTAAACCCACTAGTATAAAGCCAGATTTCCATATTCCATCAGCATTCAAAAAGGTACAATTTGGAAAGTAATGAAATTTGTAAATTACTCATAAAAATTTTAACAATAAAGACTCTAGCATTTCCCGATGAATATACCAAAGATCCATGGGTTTATAGAAAGAAGGATATTAGTCAATTATACTGCAGATCCTACAGTCGTTAGCGGAATCTTGCCAGCTCCATTTACGCCAAAATTATATAAAGGAAAAGCAATTGTAGGCATCTGCTTGGTCCGGCTCAAATCTATCAAGCCGAAAGGTTTTCCTAAATTATTTGGAGTTAGTTCTGAAAATGCAGCCCATCGTTTTGCTGTAGAATGGACAGATGAATCCGGCCAAATGTGTGAAGGGGTCTATATTCCCAGAAGAGATACCAGTCTCTATTTGAACACTTTAGTAGGAGGTAGGTTTTTTCCTGGAAAACATAACTTTGCAAACTTCAATATTCGAGAATCTAATGCTAATTATCACCTAGATTCGCTCAGTTCCGATCAGAATCATATCCAAATCGACGCCAGGAGAACCTCAGAGTTTCCATTAGGTTCAATATTCGACAACATTGACGAGGTATCCCAGTTCTTTGAAAAAGGATCCATTGGTTATTCACCAAATGGAAAATCATTCGATGGACTGAAATTAAACACCTACAATTGGGAGATAAGTCCATTAGAAGTACAAAACATAAAATCGACTTATTTTGATGATAAAAACCGCTTTCCTGAAGGCTCTATCCAATTTGACCATGCCGTAATAATGTTAAATATCGAACATGAATGGCAATCTATGAAATCAATTTCCTGTCTTTAATTGTTCTTGCTATATAGCGTATGGTAATGCAGATAAATATGAAACTAGATCCTATTGTCGCTGTGCAAGATGTACAGAAGAGTGCCGTTTGGTATGAAAGGTTATTAAACCTCCATAACAGTCATGGAGGCGAGAATTTCGCTGTATTGCAAGATTCTTCGGGTGAAACCATTATATGCCTACATCAATGGGCTGAACATCATCATCCTAGCATGGAAAACCCAGACCTTGCACATGGAAATGGCTTAATCTTATATTTTAAGACCAAGGATTACCAAGGGATTTACGATACAGCAAAAGAAATGCAGATTGAGATGATTGAAGATCTTCATAGAAATATGAATTCCCAAAAAATGGAATTTTCATTTTATGATCTCGATGGGTATTACATTAGTATCACTGAAGACCATAATTATGAAGGTTAATTGATCCTTATCTTAAATATCAAAGGCCAGTTTTTTCCAGTAACAAACATAAATTTATTCATAGGATCCCAGGCAATCCCATTCAACACCTTTTCAGGGTCAGGTTGAAAACTCTTGTCGTAAAGTTGTAAGATCCCTTCAAAACTTATTTTTCCTACCACATAGCCTGTTTCCGGGTCTATTTTATAAATGTAATCAGAGCCCCATTGGTTAGCGAAAATATAACCTTCCACATATTCCAATTCATTCAGGCTATCGACTGACCCCATATTATCTATGACCTTTAATTCTTTGATGATTGCCATGTTTACCGGATTAAGGTAGTACAACGTGGAGGAACCATCACTTAATATCAAGGAGGTAGAATCATGTGTCAATCCCCAGCCTTCTTTCTGCCAGCTATGTGTGCCGCTGGGCTGCTTTAAATTGTCCAGATCAAATTGATAGATTTTATTGTTCATATAAGTCAATTGATAAAGCTTATTGTTCAGTATGGTTATTCCTTCACCGAACACTTCATTCTCATAGTTTGCCTTGAGTACTTCAACTTTTGCCGTTGAAGTATCAATTTTGTTGATTCGGGTAAGCCTTTCAAGACCTGTCCCTTCAATTAGACTTCCTTGGTCTAAAACAAAGCCTTGGGTAAAAGCTGAAGTATCGTGGTCTAGTGTTCCAATTATCTGATAGGTGAGAGGTATAGCTTCCGGAATAGGGCTTTGCGTGGAATTTTGACTAGCTTGAATAGGTTCTGTTTTAGTTCCCTGTTGACAAGAATAGAGTAGGGACAAACTTATAATAGACAGAAAAATAATATTCTTATTCATCGTAATTAATTGCATTCTTAGTTACTAATATAGTTAAAGCGGCTGAAATTATACATGTTCAAACATGTATTTTACTCCTTTTCAATAAAATAAAACCAGACGTTAATATTAGTATCCAATAAGTCCAAAAATCCTTTTTTTCATGATTAGCTAATTATGCGCTCATCTGCTTAAAATCTTGCTTAAAACATTTGAAAATCCTGTTTTTTAAAACACAGTTTAAAGCCGTTAAACGAAGATATTTTTCTGTTTTTTATCGATTTTCGATATATAAAAAATTTAATAAATTGAAGTCAACATTAAGCTGATTGCTAACTAAATCATATTAGCTACTTTTTTTACACGCTAATTTCGTGTAGGCCATGGGCTACAAAAAATAATTAACAGCACTAAATAGATACTATTGATTTCAGCTAATCGAAATCCTGTGTATTTTTGTAGACCATAATTTTATGGCACACAACTATTAAAAAATTAATAAAAAGGCATACAAAATTGCGGCTAAATCTTAACTGATAGGAAAAATTGTTTTTTCTTTTTGGTTTTGAGTCTAGACCGTAATGGAGGTTAAAGAAATGAAAAAGCACTACAAAACTCCCCATGTTCATTTAGTTAAAGTACAGATGGAAGTGGACATCGCATTGGGGTCTGCAAAAGTATATCCTCAAAATGGTAACAATGTGGTCCAAGACCAATGGACTGAAGAGGATGATGATAATAGAAATATCGATTGGTAATAATAAAAATTGATTAAGAAATAGAACATGAATAATATCAAAAATAAAATCAGTATGAAATTTAGTATTGGATTCTTGGCAGTCCTCATGCTTAGTTTTGGATCTTGTAAGAGGTCTGATGATCCAGTTGGGGGCAATGGAGAAGCAAAACTTAATGTTCAGATTGATGGGATTTCTTTTGAAGAGGACAATATTGACTTCGATAAGAAAAGCAGCACCAAAGGCTCTGTTGCATCTGGGCTCGTAAAAGATACCTCATTGGTTTATGATGATTTTGTAGTGGACCTGAAAATGTCCCAAGACAATGATAGATCAAATAGAACTGTGAGTAACCAAACTACTTACCGTGGTTCTGATGCTAATATGGCAGCAGCAGTAACGAAAACTACTCCATTGACCAAAGGTACCAAGTATAGATTGGTAGCCTTCAATGCAGATGGAACTTTTAATCAAGCGAAGGATTATACCTATGGTAGTGAAGCTTCTGCAGGTGCGATGAGCTTAGATGCTGGTAAAAAATATACTTTTGTAGCTTATTCCATCAACAGCGCTAATGATCCTTTACCTACATTAATCTACACCAATGGTGTTAATACATTTGCAAATGCAAAATTGGTTGATGTATCTAAAGATTTAATGGTCTTTATTGTTAAAGATAAACAACTGACCTATGGTGACAATAAATTAGGGGTAATCCTAAAACATAGATTCAGCATGATTACCACCCGATTAACGATGGATTCAAAAATGACAGGCTCTATCAAGACCTTGACCAACACAACCATCGGAAAAGTGGATGCTAGTGCTACCTTTAATTTCAATGGCGAAACAATCGCTTACAAAAATGACCAAAACACATTTGCAGCAATCAATTTCCCTGTTTTGGGAACCGGATTAAGGGACGTTACTAGTTTTCCTACCTTGATTATCAACCCTGCATCTACCAACAAAACATTGAATTTTGGCATTATTAAAATTGATGATGAAACCAAGACAAACTTTTCGATCGCTAATATTAAGGTAAATCCTGGATGTAAGTATAACCTGAATCTGAACTTCAGAACCTGTACCCAGGAAGTGAAATTGGCGAATGATGCTTTAAACTGGAAATTTCCTGAAACTGGTGACCGTAAGGGTTGTTATGATCCAAATTCAGGTAAAGTTTGGAAAAATGGAGAATTATTGACGAGAGAATTCTCTGCTCCTGCTTCAAATTACGGCTTTACATTTGACATCTTCCAATTGGACAATGCCGTAAATATGGAAGTTAATGGAGTTCAGATCTTAACTGATCCTAAAGAAGGCCAGATTCAATTCCAAACTTACGATAACACAGCAAATGGTGAAGGAATCATTACTCGTAACATTCAATTTGCTGATGGAACGGAACATGGTAAAGGTGGCATTCCGGATATTTGGAACCTTAGAGGAACTGATGCTACTCCAATGATTAGAATCATTATCAGTAAAACAGGTGAAGTGACCATGTTAGGTAGCAAAACAAACAATGGACCATTAGTTCAAATGGTTTTAAAAGGTTCTTTGAAATTCAACAACGTGCCTTGGAAAACTTCTGGAACGAATAGCGTAAAGGTTACTCAAAAAGTATCCAATACAACTTTTGTTGTAGGTAGAGGTTACGGTCAAGCTAAAATTGCTTGTAAATAAAAAGTAAAAGATTAATTTTTTTATAAACATAATTTGTAGGAAAAAGCCTGAGAAATCAGGCTTTTTTTATGTATTCAATTTTGTAGCATCTAGATAAATTTAATCGTTTAGTTAATACACAGCATTTCTATTAATATTAAACCATTGTCAATTATGAAGAGAATTATGTTTTTAGCTCTAGCCATAGTACTGTTTACGGCTTGTGAAAAAGAAGGTCAAGATGCTTCACCTTGCTCCAAAAAATTAAGAAGCCATTTCAAGAAAGAAATACGATGTACCGAGAAAGGTGCGTATGAAACCAATCTCTATAAAGGAATCTATAAAGGCAAAACGGTATATTATGTAGATGTCGTGTGTATTTCTTGCCTTACTGCTTCTCCAGAATATGGCTATACTTGTGACCTAGAAAAGGTAGATTTTGAAAACTTTAATGAAGTTGCCAATAAAACTATGGTTTATAACAGCTGTACTAAGGATTACACGGAATAGCTTTTTGCTGTTACTTCCTATTTAGTCAGATTCCTTAAAATTTCTATTTTTGTGTACGCATGAAAAAAGAAATCATAATTGACGGTAGCCAAATCCACGATAAATCCAGTTTTTACGAAGAAATAAACCGAAAGTTTATGCAAAATGAAAGCTGGCAATTAGCGGAAAGTTTGGATGCATTTGATGACCTATTGTACGGAGGTTTTGGAGCCATCCGTGAAAAGGAAGAAATAACATTGATCTGGGAAAACTTTGAAGCCAATCGAGAAGCTTTAGGAACTGAATTCACCATAAATTATTATCAAGAAAAATTAGAGCATCCCGATGATTTCGATTCTTCCGTTATCCAAAAACGATTGGATGCATTAAGGGAAGGAAAGGGGCAGACCTATTTCGAAATCCTCCAAGAAATTATCGCTGAACATTCCAATATCGAACTGATCAAAAAATAAGGCGCAACGTCCAAAAGTTTCTAATCGTTCAGAATCAAAATGCGCTAAGGAGAGATTCAGAGTGAAGCGAAGAATCTATTTTTTTTAGTCATACTGAGGTTCATCCGAAGTATTTCGGAGCAATGCAAACTTACACTATAATACAATTTTGATTGGCGAACAATTCGTCAATCTTAGATAGTTTGTATTGGCGTACAGTTCCTTGACCGAAGGTCAAGGATGACAGGGTCGGTGGAAGGAAAACCGTACAGATTCCTCACTAATCGTTCAGAATCAAAATGCCCTAAAGAGGGATTCAGAGTGAAGCGAAGAATCTATTTTTTGATTTTTTTTTGAAGTGTTTGTCATTCCGCTATCGTAAGATGAGGAATCCATTTCAAATGTAGTATGGATAGTTCCGAGACCCTTCGGGGTGCCCTCAGGGTGACACAGAACGGGTATAGAAAAGTATTTCATGCCCGCTAGGGGTTACTCAAAACAAACATCATCCTTCCAAAGGAAGTCCTTTAGCTCCCGGCTCATTTCCAATGGCGGAAAAATGGAAAGAATGCCGTTGCCCTGCGCGATGGGATTGGCCTTGGAATGCTTCCTCACGATCATCCCATCAAAAGGGATGATCGTGAGGAAGATATTCCCGACATCAAGGCATTCTTTTCATGTGTGTTGGATTGTGCGAAAAGCCATCTTAAATGAGCCGAAGCCTTTTGGTTACTTTTGGGCTTCAAAAGTAACGAAGAGAATTGGTATCCCTGAGTTCCTTCGTCGGTTTGGTTAATTTGCTCTTCAAAAGTAACAATAGGATTGGTATCCCTGAGTTCCTTCGTCGGTTTGGTTAATTTGCTCTTCAAAAGTAACAATAGGATTGGTATCCCTGAGCTCCTTCGTCAGTTTGGTTAATTTGCGCTTCAAAAGTAAAGAAGAGAATTATTTTATTTTCAAGCTTTGGAAATCATTATTGAAAATTATTTCACAAGAAGATCGAATAGTTCCGAGACCCTTCGGCGGAGCCTTCAGGGTGACACAAAAGGGTAAAGAAAAGTATTTCACCCCCTTAGGGTATTACCCAACTTCCCTTCGCATTAAAATATCCGTCTGTTCATCACTACCTAACCTGAAAATATGTTTGTCAAATTCTTCAAATCCATTTTTCTTATAGAAACTGATGGCACGGGCATTTTCTTCCCAGACTCCCAACCAAATCGTCGGTACCCTTAAACTTTTTGCGGTTTCAAGGGCCTTAAAAAATAAAAGCTGACCAACTTGTTTGCCATGATGGCTTGCATAGACATAAATTCGTTCTATTTCGATATGGTCTTCCAGCTTATACTCGGTCTGGGCCTGACCAATATTTAATTTCAGATAGCCGATAGGGTCTTCCTGGTCCCAAGCTATATAAAATATAGACTCCAGGTTTTTCAATTCATGCTGAACCTGGATTTCGGAAAAACGATCATTAATATATGCAGACATATCCGATTCGGAATTTCTGGATTCAAAGGTTTCAAGGAATGTTTCTCGACCAATTTTTTGAATAATGAGCAAGTCATCAATAGATGCAACTTTGATTTCAATCATAATATTAAGTCCTGGGACCCTAATTTATCGAATTATAGGCAATTTGGATGGTTGAAATCCAAGTTATGACGTTTATATTATAGTTATATCCAACGATTTCTGGTAAATCTTAAGGTTTTCCTCATCAAAACAGACAAAAATTACTTCTCCAATCGATTCATTTTCAGCTAAATAATTTTTTACCGCCTGAATCGCAATTTTTGCAGCCCTTTCTTTTGGAAAACCATAAATTCCGGTACTGATATTAGGGAATGCAATTTTGCTTACATTATTTTTACTAGCCAAAACTAAACTATTGAAGTAGGCATTATATAAAAGCTCATCTTCATTATGGTTCCCATCCTTCCAAACCGGACCAACGGCATGAATTACAAATTTACAGGGAAGATTACCTGCATGGGTTATGACAGCCTGGCCTGTTTTGCAACCTCCTTGCCGGTTGCGGATCTGTTGGCATTCTTCTAATAGTGAAGGTCCAGCAGCCCGATGGATTGCACCATCAACACCTCCTCCGCCCAATAATGAAGTATTTGCTGCATTTACAATAGCATCCACATGACATTTGGTAATATCACCCAATTCCAGTTTTATTTTATCCCCCATATTTTCAGATACCTTTATGAATGAATCAATTCCGGTGAAAAAAGTTTAATATTTTTATTATTTATAAAAAATCAAATGTTCAAAAACCAATTTACATTTAAATTGTTTGAAAATTATCTAGAACATTAAAACTGTTATAACGCACATCGCAATACAACCATAAAATTGCAGATTGACTCTTTTCAGAAATTAGTTTACAATTTATTGTCAATTTGCATAAGATTATACCCCAAGCTATTGGGGTATAATTGTTTATTGGAAATAATAAATGTTGATTTATCTCCATTTGTGTTCCTGCAATTAAAATATGCGTTTTATTGTATAATAATTATTATTTTCAAATGAAATCTACCTTACAGTTATGTGTTATCATGTTGGTTCTCCAAGTAAATCAGAATTAAAAAATAAACTTCCCAAAAAGAAGGTATACTATCCGAATGAAAATGAAATATTCCATATTTCAGGATTCACTAGGCCCTATCTTCCAGTGACATTAAACCAAGATTCGGATGCTGTGATCGAGGCGAGGTGGAAGCTGATTCCCAGCTGGGTGAAGACGGAAACAGATGCCGGTAAATATGCAAACACCCTCAATGCCGAAGCTGAAAGTATTTTCGAAAAAGCTAGCTATAAAAACTACATCCACAATAATCGAGGATTATTGTATGTAACCGGGTTTTATGAACCCCATAAGGTCGCCGGAAAAAAAGATACTGAGAATTACTTCATTTATGCTCCTAAGCATGAAATCATCAGTTTGGGGATTGTATATTCCAATTTCACGGATCAGGAAACTGGTGAAACTTATCCTACTTTTTCCGTGATCACAACAGCTGCAAATGAACTGCTTGAGGAGGTCCATAATGAAAAGAAAAGGATGCCATTGGTAATTCCCGAGGAGTCAAGAGATGCTTGGTTATTTGCAGAAGGAAAAGAGGAAATCAAACAATTGATGATTCCATACCCAAAGGAATTAAATGCCCACCAAGTGCATCGGGTTACAGCTGATCGCAGCGGAAATACCAATCGTCCCGATATCCAAAAACCTTGGTCTGGACAAACTTCTCTATTTTAATCTGCTATGAAAACTAAAAACCTATATCTCCTTGGACTCACTTTCATTACTTTATTGGGGTCCTGTTCAGTCACGCAAAAGATGGCGGACAAACCATATATCCATATCCAAAAAGAAAATAGGGCAGATAGAAAGTGGAAATTGATCTGGGAGGATAATTTTAACGGGACAGGGATAGATTCAACAAAATGGTCCCGGATACCCAAAGGAGAATCTGATTGGAACAGACATATGAGTACTTCAGATGCCGTTTTCCGAATGGAAAATGGGAGTTTGTTTTTACTAGGTATCAATAATCCAGACCTATCCTCAGACCCTAGGCCCTTTATCACAGGAGGGATCTGGAGCAAGAACAAATTTGCCTTTCAATATGGCCGGATTGAGATTCGGGCTAAATTGGGAAGTGCACAGGGTGCATGGCCGGCCATGTGGATGTTAGCTGAATTGGATAAATACGGCAAATACCCCATGAATGGAGAGATCGATATCATGGAGCACCTTAACTTTGATAAAATAATCTATCAGACAACCCATTCCCATTATACCTTAAATCTTGGTCATCAAGACAATCCGCCACATTCTGGCACAACGGCCATAGAACCTGATGAATTCAATGTCTTTGGAATCTCATGGTACCCTGACAGAATTGTTTTTCAATTGAATGGAAAGGATACTTTTACCTATCCAAGGGTAGAAGGAGTTGACCCAACACAATGGCCATATGATCAACCTTTTTTTATCTTGATCGATCAACAATTAGGTGGAAATTGGGTAGGTAAGGTGGATCAATCACAATTACCTGTAGCCATGGAAATAGATTGGGTGCGTGTGTATCAATAAAATCTTGGCAAAATAAAAACGGCCAAATATTACATTTGGCCGTTATCTTAAAAATTATATCCTTGTTATTAAATGGGGCTTATGCTATTTAGGACAGTCGGTTCTTTTTCTTCCATAACCTCTACCAACAACAATCGTCCTACCGTCCACTTTCTGGCTTACTACTACGGTATTTGAACCTGTAGAACTCCAGGTAACATTATTGAATTGCTTGCCACCTTTCAAGCGCAATGGAATCAATGGTCCTTCGTTGGTTTTGCTTCCTAACATGGTCACTTCTCCAGTACGACTGATCATGATACGGATCAATGGTTTTGCCAAAGTACCTTTTAGGTTGTAAGCCTCATCAATACCATTTTTAGCGTATTCTGTGCCGTCTTCAAATTCAATATTACGTACAGTACCTAAGTTATTGTTAGTCTGGAATTGGATCTGGTCTGCGTAACTGTTTCCAAAAATATATTTACCATTTACGCGCATATTCAATGCATTGTCTAATTCGGTAATATCAAATTGGAAACCATAATCAGCTCGTGGTGCACTAAAATCATTTGTTATTATCTCATTGTTTTTAATTTTTTTGCCGTCTTTTATGATGCCAATATAAGTTGTATAGCCTGTAAACCAATTTCCTTCTCTCCAAGTTTCTTCCTTGTATCTCCAGTTCATGGCATCTGAGGTCACGTTTTGGGTACATGCTCTGAATCGTAATACTAAATTGTATTTATGTCCCGGGGTAATCTTAACATCCTTAACTTGAATTCCAGTTTGGGTCTCCGCATCTAAAGTGATTGATCCAAAAGTAAAGATGGCATCCGTAACACTCTTGCTGATCAAAAATGTTGGATTACTACTGATGCTTCTCATACCAGATGTAATAGTTGGAAATGTCACATTAGTTTGCCCATTTTGATTAGGGAAACTTAGACTTTCATCACTGAATTTCAATGAACCACTAGCTTTTGTTGGAGAGAAACGGGCATTTGAAATTGCTTCAATAGATCCAGTCATACTATCGTCCATTTCAATGGTCGTCGTAATCTGGCTAAATTGATGTACCAATACGGCGTTCAGGTTATTATCTCCGTGAGTCAATTTCACTGACTTTTTAAAGAACATAAGATCACTGGAGATATTATTCAGACTTGCTGTACTTAAGCTTCCTTGGTTGCTCACATTTGGTAAATCTGTCGAGCTATTCACTGAATAAACTACAAAAGTGTAGGTTTCACCAGCATTTAATTGAATGCCACCAGTTGTAGGTTCGCTACCATAGATATAGTCGAAATTCCCTTGATGAGCACCTGCATTATTATAAACCATAATGCGGTATTTCACGCCAGGAGTCAAAGTTGAGTTCACGGTTTGTGTTGCTGCTTTGGCTGCATTGTCTGCAGAAGAAGTCCTTCTAATCGTAGAAGGTTCAACATCGCGGATTACCATCACTTCCATGCTCATATTATCGCTGATCTGTACGTTTGATAATTGTACATTGGATTCTGGCGCTCTCTTAGTTGATTTATTGCTTCCGTATGCTATTCTTTCTTCTTCAGGTGAGCCAACCGATAATTTTACTTTTACGGTCGTCAGTTCTCCAGAAACTGGATCAGAGCCTGACTTTTTACAAGATTGAAAGCTAAGTAGCAGAATCGCTATAAAGAACATACTTTTTAATCTAGCCATCTTGTTCAGTAGTGTAAATTCCATTTTGTAGGTTTTTATTATTCTTTGTGTGTTTGTATTACCAATCGATATTTTTTGTTTCCTGATCGTCTTGGTACCATTGGTCCATCAGCTCATTATCAGTGTTATGAGGGCGGACAAATGCTGATCCTGAAGCTATACCTTCTTCAAGATGGATATCGAGGACCTCGATTTTTGGACTCATGTAAGTTTTATCCATAATGCTTTGCACCTAGTTAGTGATACTTTATAAAATTTTAGAATTACGCGTTAATAGTTAGTGATTTTCGGTATATTCTAATGTCTTCACTTTGAAAACATTGTAAAAATAAGTAGGAAATTCATTTTCTTTACTGCAGAAGATATGCGTAATAGCAGTTAATTTTAAATTGTCGTTTCATCACTACAGTTTGCTATTGATATGTGGTAATGGTCTCTAAAGTGTGAAAATGACCTTTTAAATAATTGTAAATAATTGACTGAAATGGATAAGGTTAGACTTGAGATTGCGTAGGAAAATAGGAGAGGGCCATCAGTTTTTAGGAAGAAATGGATGGCTGGAATTGGACTTTATTTCCTTGCCTTGTTCGGGATTCATTCGAGGCATATTCGAGAAATGGTTTGGTTGTATTGCGAAATTTCGGAATGTGTCTCGAATAAGGTCAAAAGGTCTATCGAGATTTACAGAAATAGTAGAATTTTCTTAGTTGAAAATTTTAGGGAAGGGAGGAGAGCCTGCAATTGTTCCTTTTCGAATTTAGGTAAAATATTGTGAAGGCTTTTTTCGTATTCTAAAAATCTTCGAAAATCTCAGAACAATACAAGCCTAATCATATATAGTTTAACGCCACGCTGCCGTCCTGACGCAGGAAGGATCTCGGTACAATACAATAAACAATTTTAAAATCATGGAATTTTGTATTGGCGTACAGTTCGTCAATCGAAGATTGACGATGACAGGGATGGTTATAGTGGAACCGTACAGATTCTTCACTGATCGTTCAGAATAAAAATGCGCTAAAGAGGGATTCAGAGCAAGGCGAAGAATCTATTTTTTTTAGTCATACTGAGGTTCATCCGAAGTATCTCGGAACAATGCAAACTTAAACTATTATCCAATTTGGATTGACGTTCAG
>NZ_JBSHLH010000009.1:0-154404 GCF_053644255.1 Sphingobacterium sp. NPDC055431 | reverse complement strand
ATTATAAATTAATTGATAAATATTTATAAACTAATTGTCAAGATTCGATAAAAGAGTGCATATCGTTTTTAATCAAAACATAATTAAGGTATATTGGTTTTCAATATAAACAGATAAAAAAAATAAATATGGCTCAAGTATCATTTAAAGGTAATGCAGTGCATACCGGTGGAGACCTACCTAAAGTAGGTGAGGTTGCTCCTGACTTCACACTTACAGCTGGTGATTTATCACAAAAATCATTGAAAGACTTTGCAGGAAAGAAAGTAATCCTTAATATATTCCCAAGTATTGACACAGGGACCTGTGCCATGTCAGTACGTCAATTCAACGAAAAAGCTTCTGGCTTAGATAATACCGTTGTCCTTTGTATTTCCAAAGACCTTCCTTTTGCTCAGAGCCGTTTCTGCGCAGCTGAAGGATTGGAAAATGTGGTGACCTTATCCGATTTTAAAGACGATAACTTCAACAATGCGTATCACGTGAAATTTACGGATGGACCTCTTCAAGGTCTTTTAAGCCGTTCGGTAGTCGTTGTAGATGAAGACGGAAAAGTGAAATACACTGAACAGGTCGCAGAAACTACAGAAGAGCCAAATTACGAAGCAGCATTAGCGGCAGTATAAGATGTTATATATGAGATTTGAGATATGAGAAATTTTATCTCTGGTGATGACCAAATTTAATACAGGTTCTCTCTCAATACTCAAATCTCAATACCAGACAAAAAAAAACGGGCTTTAATTCCCGTTTTTTTTGTTTATTTAGAAGCTTCTAAGGCTTGAAGGATATCATCGATGATATCCTGTTTATCTTCGATTCCTATGGAAAGTCTGACGGTTCCGGGACGGATACCTAGTTTTTCCCTTTCTTCTTCCGATAACTTAGAGTGGGTAGTAGAGGCAGGGTGAGTCGCTATACTTCTAGAATCACCTAAATTGGATGTATAGAGGATCATATTTAATGCATCCAAGAAATTAAAAGCACGCTCCTTGCCACCTTTCACTTCAATGGTCACAATCCCTCCACCTGCTTTCATTTGTTTTTTTGCAAGTTCATATTGAGGGTGCGATGGCAAGAAAGGATATTTCACGTCTAAAACCTCCTCATTTTTCTCCAGTTCTTCTGCAAGAGCAAGGGCGTTTGAACAGTGCCTGTCCATACGTAATCCCAAAGTCTCAATACTTTTTGAAAGAATCCATGCATTAAATGCAGACATTGCTGGGCCAGTGTGACGGATCAAGAACATCATCTTGTCCATTAATTCCTGTTTACCAACTACAACACCTCCCAAGACCCTACCTTGTCCGTCCATGTATTTCGTGGCCGAATGAATAGAAAGGTCGAAACCATAAGGAAGAGGTTTCTGTAGATAAGGTGTTGCAAAACAATTGTCAATTGCAAAAATGATATTTGGATATTTTTTCTTTAAACCTCCTAGCCATTCCAGATCCACTAGTTCTAGACCTGGGTTAGAAGGAGATTCCAAGAAGATGAATTTAGTATTGGGCTGTATGGCTTTTTCCCATTCTTCAGGGTTTATGGCATCCACATAGGTTGTTGTAACTCCCCAACGTGGAAACAGCTGTGTAAATAGCTGATGGGTTGAACCAAATATTGCTCTAGAAGATACAATATGATCTCCCTGCGCGATAAAAGCTGCAAAAGTGGCAAAGATTGCACCCATTCCAGATGCAAAAGCTAATCCAGCTTCAGCCTCTTCCATTAAACAGACTTTGTTGATGAACTCAGTAGTGTTAGGATTAGCATATCGAGAGTAGACCATGGCCTCTTCTTCGTCAGCAAAGACCGCACGGCCTTGCTCAGCACTGTCAAAAATAAAACTTGAGGTTAAGTATAATGGTACCGAATGCTCCCTCAATGAAGAACGTTTGGCTTGCTCGCGGATGATTTTAGATTGTTCGTTATTCATGATTAACAAATTTATTCACTTTTCAATAAAAAGCACTAAGTCAATAAGATAATTTTAAGCCTGAATTGAAAATATTTTTATGCAAACCTTTGTGCAGGCCGATTTTTGAGCCACAGTTTTTCAATTTCTACCTTCAAAATAGATTTTGATGAATTAATTATGATTACAATTGGCTGCTGTTGGTTTATCAACGAAATCGATTGTTTAATGAAAAATCCTTATTGTTTTAAATAAATTACATCAAAAAACGAATTTTCCCCATGATTCTATGCAGTTTTCTGTATCTTGAGGGTTTATTTTAAGCGCGTTTATGAAAAGATCTAACCTACTTTCTTTGGTGTTACTATGCCCTTTGCTTTCCTTTGGACAGACCGAGCCTAAACCCTACGGTGTCCTGCCTAGTGAAAGACAATTGAAATGGCATGAAATGGAATTGTACACCCTGATTCACTTTACTCCGACAACTTTCCAGAATAAAGAATGGGGCTTCGGTGATGCCGACCCTAAAATATTCAATCCGACAAAGTTCGATGCCAACCAAATTGCCAAAGCGGCAGCAGCAGGAGGCTTCAAGGGATTGATATCGGTTGCAAAACACCATGACGGTTTTTGTCTATGGCCTACTAAAACGACCCAATACAGTGTAGCCAGTTCACCTTGGCGTGATGGGAAAGGGGATATGGTCAAAGAATTTATGCAAGCCTCGCATGACAATGCCCTTGAATTCGGTGTTTACCTTTCTGCTTGGGATAGAAATGATACGCGATATGGCACCAAAGCCTATGCAGATGCTTATCGTGAGCAGCTTACGGAATTAATGACCAACTACGGCCCATTGTTCACTTCGTGGCACGATGGTGCAAACGGGGGAGATGGCTATTATGGTGGAAAAAATGAAAAACGGACCATTGACCGTACCACCTATTACGAGTGGCATGAAAAGACTTGGCCTATTGTGAGAAAACTTCAGCCCATGGCGATGATATTCTCGGATGTTGGCCCAGATATGAGATGGGTAGGAAATGAAAAAGGATTTGCTGCAGAAACCAGTTGGGCAACCTTGACTCCGAAGAGCAAAACCCCTGGTAAACCAGCTGTTCCTGGTGAAGTCGATGATTCCAATTTGCCATCCGGTGACCGTAATGGTGAATTCTGGATTCCTGCGGAATGTGATGTTCCCCAAAGACCAGGTTGGTTCTATCATGAGGACCAAAACGAAAAGGTGAAAACACCAAATCAACTGTTTGAAATTTATTTGAAATCAGTGGGACGTGGTGGCAATATGAATCTTGGATTGGCGCCAATGCCAAATGGTCTCCTACATGATAATGATGTGAAATCACTGGCTGCTTTTGGAGAAAAACTAAAAGCAACCTTCGCTGATAATTTAGCCGCTGGAGCTACAGCAAAAGCGAGTAATATTAGAGAAAACCATGCAAAGTTCTCCGAGAAAAATCTATTTGATAATGATAGGTATACTTATTATGCCTCGGACGATGATGTGCTGAATCCTACCATAGAAATCAATTTGGCCCATGATCAAGAGTTTGACCTCATTAGATTGCGCGAAAATATCAAATTGGGACAGCGTTTGGATAGTGTTCAGGTAGAAGTTTGGTCGGATGATAATTGGAAACCATTGGCTTCTGCGACCAGCATCGGATCAACCAGACTGATCAAATTGGAGAATCCTATCCGCGCTAGCAAATTGAGGCTGAAACTGTATGCTCCTGTTGCACCTACATTGAGCGACTTTGCATTGTTCAAGGAAGCGAAGTCTGATTTTAAATTTGATCATGCCGACCGTAAAAAAATAGCCAAGGATCAGATCACGATTATTTCTGCTGATAAAAATGTAAAACTAGCCTCGGACAATAATGACAAGACGGTTTGGGAAACTATCTTAAGCAATCAAAAATTCGTTGAAATCCGTCTGCCAAAAACAGAACAGGTAGTAGGAATGAGCTATATGCCTAGACAGGATCGCAAAATCAATGGAATTCCTTCCAAATATGAAGTACAGACCAGTATTGATGGAAAAGAGTGGAAGACGGCAGCCATAGGGGAATTTTCCAATATTCGAGCAAATGCAACGGAACAGAATATCAATTTTGATACTGCCCATGAAGCTCATTATATACGGTTTATCCCCAAAGAGATCTTAAGTGAGGGGAAAGAATTTTCAGTAGCAGAGTTTGATATCTATTTAAAATAAGAAATGAAGAGAGTAGTGTTGATGAGTTTGTGCCTTTGGACGGGACTTCTAAGTGCGCAGGATTCTAAATTATGGTATAAGGAGCCCGCAAAAGTCTGGGAAGAGACCCTGCCCTTGGGAAATGGATTGATTGGAATGATGCCGGATGGCAAGATCAATGATGAATCCATTGTATTGAATGAAATATCCATGTGGTCCGGATCTCCCCAAGATGCCAATAACTATAAGGCAATGAATTCTGTTGGTGAAATCCAGAAACTGCTGTTTGAAGGAAAGAATGACCTAGCAGAAGCATTGGTCAATAAGAATTTTGTATGTGTAGGAGCTGGTTCAGGACAAGGTAATGGAGCTGAGGCCCCTTATGGCGCATTCCAGAATCTTGGTTTCATGAATTTTCTATTCTTTCATCAAGGCGAAACTACCGATTACAAACGCTGGCTGGATATCGCCGATGCAAAAGCGGTTACCAGTTTCAGCAATAATGGGACACATTATCTAAGGGAGTATTTTACATCTTTTGACAAGAATGTAGGCGTTGTCCGTTTGTCTGCAGATAAAAAGAAATCTATAGCATTTGCCATGCATTTCTATAGGGACCAAAATGTGGAAGATTACAAGATAAACGGGAATGAAATTACGGTAACCGGCAGCCTTCCGGATGGAAAGGGAGGCCGTGGAATCCAGTTTGCCGCCAAGTTCAAGGTTCTGACAAAAGGGGGGACTCTTCAGAACCACGACAATCAGATCATTATCAAGGGTGCTGATGAGGCCCTAGTGTTGTTTACAGGCTCTACCAGTTATTACGGACATGATCCTAAGGATTATGTATCTAAGGAAATATTGAAGGTGGAGAAAAGCAATTATGCTAAACTGTGGAAAGCACATGCTGCAAAATACAAGCCTCTGTTCGATCGCGTGTCCTTACAGCTTGCCGATGTATCCCCAAAGGCAGATGTTCCGACAAAAGATCGTTTGCAGGCTTTCTTTAAAGATCCAAGCCAAGATAATGGACTGGCATCTTTATATTATCAGTTCGGAAGGTATTTAACCTTAGCGAGCGCATCGCCCCATACCCCGAAAGCATTGCCACCAAACCTTCAAGGTCTTTGGGCACATCAGATCCAGACTCCTTGGAACGGAGATTACCATTTGAACATCAACGCTCAGATGAACCATTGGGGAGTAGAAGTGAACAACCTTTCTGAATACCATAAACCTTTTATCGAGATGATCAAAAATATTGCGAAAGAAGGGACAAAAACTGCAAAGGCTTATTATAATGCTCCTGGATGGGTTGTCTACATGATGACGAACCCATGGGGTTACACTGCCCCAGGTGAACACGCTTCTTGGGGAGCCAGTACGGCTTCAGGATGGTTGTGTAATCACCTTTGGGAGCACTACCAATTCACAAAGGATGAAGCATACCTAAAGGAAATATATCCAGTTTTAAAAGAAGCTGCGGTTTTTTATAAAGCCACCATGGTAAAAGACCCTAAGACTGGCTGGTTAGTTACCTCTCCTTCGGTTTCTCCAGAAAATGGTTTCAAGTTGGCCAATGGTAAGCGTGCTGCTGTGGTCATGGGACCTACCATCGATAACCAGATCGTCCGCGAATTATATGAATCGGTCATAAAAAGTAATGAGATCCTTGGCTTAAATGACGATTTCGCGAAGCAGTTGCAGACCGACATAAAACAGTTACCTCCGGCAGTGGTAGTAAGCAAATCAGGTCGTGTGATGGAATGGCTGGAAGATTATGAAGAGGTTGAACCCAAGCATCGACATGTTTCTCATCTCTATGGACTGTATCCAGCAAATTTCATATCGCCTGTGAGCAGTCCAGATTGGGCTGAAGCTGCAAAGAAGACCTTGGCGGTCCGTGGCGATGAAGGAACAGGTTGGTCTAGAGCTTGGAAGATCTTATTCTGGGCAAGATTGCATGATGGTGACCATTCACTAGAAATCTTGAGACAGTTGTTGCAGCCTGCCTACGGTAGTGGAACAACCTATGAAGGCGCAGGAGCAGGCACCTATCCAAATCTCTTTTGTGCCCATCCTCCCTTCCAAATTGATGGAAACTTTGGCGGCTCAGCAGGTATCGCTGAAATGCTGATTCAAAGCCATGATGGTTATATCCATTTATTGCCTGCTTTGCCATCCGCATGGAAAGATGGTAAAGTTTCTGGTTTAAAAGCAAGAGGGAATTACACGGTTGATTTTGAATGGAAAGACGGAAAAGTTACAAATCTTCAAATTAAAGGTAAAAAGGGTGAAAAAGTACCTGTTATCAAAAATGGAGAAAAAATAAGCTACATCGTTTCTTAAAGCATTTAATTAAGTTTTTTTGATGTAAAGGTTAGATATCATTCTATCTTATAGATGATTAAAGAGATAATTAATATTTTAATTATCTCTTTTTTCTTTTTTGTTAAACTCTATCATTTAATTTAAACATAAAATATTTTAGTTTACTTTAAATTTTAATTATTATGAGTTTATTATGCCGGTCCCTCCGTTTCCTTTTGGCCTTCCTAATCCCAACATTGCTTTGTTTCTCCTGTAAAAGGAAAGATCATGAAGCCCCACAGCCTGATAACGGCCTACATCAGGTTTCTTTCAATTTTTCAAATTTCCAGTCTGAGATCCAATCCTACCATTCCGCTCCCTCAACCAAATCTGTTCAAAATGATGCCACATTAAACCTTCATCCTGATCAATTTGAAGTACTGGGTTACTTCGATATGAATAAAAAATCTTTAGAACCTACCTATGATTATGATCAGGTATTTAAAATAGAAGTTATAGCAGGTCTAGAAAATAGCGGTCAATTTGTAAATGATCCTTCAAAGCCTGCTTATAAAGATAATTTTGTCTATACTGTGAAAGGATTATCGAGGTTTTCTTTCAAAATAGATCTGACGAAAATCCATGAACTCGATAGACTTGAATTTGATTTGTTATCCACAGATGGAAATCAAAAATACTTCTTCGTACAATTTTTGGATCAAAATAATTATCCTATTAGAAATTCAGATAGACTAATTGAAATTGTTCCTAATTCCAATGCCTCTAAACAATTGCAGACCTATAACATTCCGATTCCAAAAGAATTAAAAGGAAATGATAAATCCATTGTTAATATCTGGATGAAAGACCCTGTAACCAATCATCCTTATGTTGAGGATCCATATAAACATGCACATTATATAGATAATATTAAGTTTTATGGTAGGGCAAAGGAACGCAGTAAACCCAATTTGTCAGACTTGCCCTATTTTATCTTTAAAAAGAAAACAGGTGAACTTGTGAAAAAAGGAAGTTTCGACCTATCCCAGAATAATAAGGAGCAATTAGTGGAACTTCCTTATGGAAGCTATTATAACCTCATCTTGTTCCATGATTCGCCAAAGAAATTACTGATGCCTACAGATATCAAAAATAAGGACCAGATTTTTATTGGCCATACCTTCGAAGATAAATTTGGCCGTTCATTCGCTGCAATCGATTCCTTCGATTTAAAGGAAAATGTAGAGAAATTGGTCAAGCTTAAGCGCCTTTACAGTTTGGTAACCTTGAACTTTAATGATATTCGAGACCTAAAGGAAATTAAAAAAGTCACCGTCAGGCCAATTACTGCTCCTTATTTTTGGAAACCTTTTAATCTAAAAGTAGATACCAAAAATCTAGAGGAACCTACAAAACCATTGGAATTTGAGCAAGATTTTAACCTTAATAAAGAAATTTCATTTAGTCATTTTTTAGGCCTATCTGATAAGGAGCTTCCCGTTCAATATGAAATTGAGGTCTGGGACAAAAGTAAAGTCATCCGAAAATTTAGGCTGAAATCACATATCAAAAACAATGTGAAGTTGATTTTCAAAGGGCCCTTGTACCCATCAGGTTTCTCTACAGGCTTTTTTGAGGTGATAATTGATGAAACTTGGGATGCGAACAAAGTGGTTGTTTTTAAGTAAAATTTCGAAATCATCGTACTGATTAAAAAATTAAACTTAACGAGACCTTTTTAATTTGTTAATAATAGTGTGTTATTATTGTTATATGGCTTATTTGCTAGCGCTAACTATTATTCAGGTACTAATCATAATCCTCTATCTAAAGGTAAAAACTATTAGGGATGAAAGAGGGGAGATTATCCGAATCCTAATGTTTTCTTCCATTGTTGTTCTATTAGTTAAATATTTGGTATCCATGATTGATCCTCATATTGACTTGCTATTTACCGCAACAAGTAGCCTATGTTTGGTTTCCCTATCTTCGTTATATCTCCGTAATATCGTCTTGGAAATTAGGACCTCGGGATATCTCATGCTATTGGCCTTTTTCCCTTTTTTACTTTTTTATGTCTTCTTCTTCCTCTACAATATCTTTTCAGATCAGATAAAAGAAGGGATGATCTACGATTACCTGGATTTTTTTAATCAACGGTCAAGGACAATTTTGTTCGCCGTTACGCTAGTGTATGATGTCTATATACTTTGGCCCTTTAGAAAAAACTTGGCTAAGCTCTCGACTTCCATTGATGGACAATTAGCTTGTTCTCTCATACTGTCAAAGCTGCTTGTGCTTACAGTCATTGTTTTCAATGGGATTATTTTTGAAAACGGTTTGTTCCTCAAGTTCCCTGATGGTCTCTATACATTTTTGGTTCTTTTTTCTATCCTTTATTATCGGTATTTTAAAACGGTGCAATTATTTTTCGCCTATATGTTTCGGTTTTATGGATTGCAAAAAAATCCAAGGTTGGAAGACTCATTTAAGAAGGACGTAGATCTGATCTTTTATGTGACAGCCATTGACCAATTAATGGACCAGGAAAAGCTCTTTAAGAATCCTGAATTTAAGCTAGGCGACATCGCTAAGTTTTTGCCATTGTCTGATCGTGAATTAAAGGAAATCACTAAAGTTTATTTGCGGGGTAATTTTGAGTATTATCTCAATTCTAAACGCATTTCCTATTTCATGGATAAATTAGGGCATGCAGATCATGATTCGGCGGTGATCAATAAATTACTGTTTGAATCGGGTTTTAAAAGCGATTATGAATTTCATAGGGTATTCCATCGGGTAAACGGCTGTTCAGTTTGGAAGTATCTGGAAAGAAAAAACTATACTATTGATCAAACAAGGGTGACCTCCTCTTGAATGGTTTGAACTAACCACCTCTCTATATAAAAAAAACCTGCTTCATTCCCGAAGCAGGTTTAATTTTATTATTTCTTTTGATGCTTAGATCAATTTTTTCAAAAGGTTGCTCATGCTCACAAGGTTGCCAATGATGTTTTCTAGTTCATCAATGTTCACACGCTCTTGTTGCATGCTGTCGCGATGACGGATCGTAACCATATTGTCTTCCAAGGTCTGGTGATCTACCGTAATACAGAAAGGTGTACCGATGGCATCCTGACGGCGATAACGTTTTCCAATGGAATCTTTCTCGTCGTATTGGATGTTATAGTCCAATTTCAACTTAGACATAATCTCTCTCGCCTTTTCTGGCAAGCCATCTTTCTTGGTCAAAGGAAGGATAGCTGCTTTAACTGGAGCGATCGCTGGGTGGAATTTCAATACCACACGTGAATCTTGTTTGTCTTCAGTTGAAAGGTCTTCCTGAACCAGGCTATTGGCCAATACTGTCAGGAATAAGCGGTCCAAACCGATTGAAGTCTCAATTACGAATGGAATATAACTTTGGTTGATTTCAGGGTCGAAATATTGCATCTTCTTACCTGAAAACTCTTGATGTTGTTTTAAGTCGAAGTCAGATCTGGAGTGGATACCTTCAACCTCTTTAAATCCAAAAGGAAATTGGTATTCAATATCTACTGCTGCTTTAGCATAATGCGCTAATTTCACGTGGTCATGGTAGCGATATTTTGTTTCATCAGCTCCCAATGCCAAATGCCATTTTAAACGGTTTTCTTTCCACTTAGCATACCATTCTGAATCTGTTCCAGGGCGTACAAAGAATTGCATTTCCATCTGTTCAAATTCACGCATGCGCATGATGAATTGACGGGCAATTACTTCATTACGGAATGCTTTACCAATTTGGGCAATACCAAAAGGGATTTTCATCCTACCTGTTTTTTGAACATTCAGGAAGTTCACAAAAATACCTTGTGCTGTTTCAGGGCGAAGATAAACTTGTTCCGCACCATCAGCCATAGCACCCATCTGCGTGGCAAACATTAAATTGAACTGACGTACATCCGTCCAATTTTTTGTTCCAGAGATAGGACAAACAATATTGTGCTCTTCAATGATGGTTTTCAAACGAACCAAGTCGTCCGCATTCAACGCATCATCTAAATCTTTCTGAAGTTGGGCGGCTTTTTCATTCTTGCCATCCTTTTCATAACGGTCGATCTTATCTTCGATCAATTGATCTGCACGGTAACGCTTTTTCGAGTCCTTATTGTCAATCATCGGGTCATTGAACCCATCCACGTGTCCGGAAGCTTTCCAGGTTGTAGGATGCATGAAAATTGCAGCATCAATGCCCACAATGTTCTCATTCAATTGAACCATGGATTTCCACCAATAAGTCTTTAGGTTGTTCTTTAGTTCAGAACCCAATTGACCATAATCATATACGGCACTTAGACCGTCATAGATCTCACTCGAAGGAAAAACAAATCCATATTCCTTCGCATGCGAAATGATATTCTTGAAAAAATCGTCTGTTTGCTTGCTCATAAGGGGCAAATATAATGTATTCGTTTGATTTATTGTGCCAATAAATCTCTTATTTGTTGACTCGCATTTTTATTGTCAACTTTTTTGATAATATGCTGAATAATACCTTTCTCGTCAATGATAAAAGTGGTTCTGGCGGTTCCCATGTATTTCTTGCCGTACATGTTCTTCTCTACCCAAACACCATAATCTTCAACGATCTTTTTGTCCTCATCGGAGACCAGATTAAATGGAAGCTCGAATTTAGAAATGAACTTCTGATGCGATTGCTCGCTATCGATACTTACGCCAATTACCTCGAAACCATCTTTCAATAAACTCTGGTAGTTATCCCTGAAATTACAGGCCTCCGTGGTACAACCTGGTGTATTATCCTTGGGATAGAAGTATAAGATTACCTTTTTTCCCTTGAAATCCGATAGCTTAATCTCCTCCCCATTCTGATTCTTTGATGTAAACTGTGGAGCTTTGTCTCCAACTTTCAACTCTGCCATAATTGTCCTTTCTATCTAGTAAATGTAGCTTCGTAGACCTTCTCGTTATCCTTCCAGTCCTTCACTACGAATTTGAATTTATGTTGTCCCTTGCTCAATGCGGGGTCAAATCGATGCCAAACATGCCTATTCTTTGAATCATATTCCATCAGTACCCATTTGTCATCAATATATGCATTGAAAGATTGAATCCCTGAGTAATTATCGGCAATCGTGAAGTCAATTTTTGATTGTCCACTGACGTTCTTGCCATTACTGAAATTGCGTGGAACAATGGTCGGTGCAATCGTATCTACCGTCACATAAAATGAACCAAATATCTTGGTGTTCACTGTTACCCAGCCATTTTCAAATTTCCCACCTACTGAACCTCCTTCTACAGATGCCAATAAGGCTTTGCTCTCCAGGTGTTTTGGAAGGCTGGTTGGTTTCACACTCAACTTGTAAGTGGAAAATAGGGGCGTTAGGTTGTTCTGCACATGATGTACTGCCGAATAACTATTGGGCCTTGGAGCACTCGTGGAATACACAAAATCCAAATCAGTATAAAGGGCTCCTTTTGGAATGTCCAATTTCACTTGGTCTGCTTCAAACTCGTTGTCTTTGCTGTAGGCAAACAGTTCTCCTTTTGCAGGGTTTCGCTTTGCGGTATAGCTTGCATTGTTCTTGACTTTAAAATCCAGTTCGCTACAATTGCCATGAACGTCCTTGACTACATATTTCACATCATGGACCGCATCATCCTTCAATTCAATCGTACCATCCTTGTCTAAGAACTTGAAGATCTGTATAGGATTGCCTGGGTCTTTAAAACTCTTCTGAACCTTTGCCTTTGTTTTCTTAAAATGCGGAAAGTCTATGTAAGAATGGATGGCACTGGAAGTATTGAAATCGAGTTCCTCGAACAGCACGGTGGAGACCGCTTTACCATCAAGGAACAGTTCGATGGAATACACACCGTTTTGGAAACCTCCAGCGCGATGCCTGTCAATCGTATTTATTCCAAGGCCAAATTTACCGTTTACTGAAATCGGTGCTCCAGAAGCCAGCGCATAGCGTCCCGACCCTAGCGCCTTTAATTGTTGATACCTCCGGCCAGTATTTTCGTTAAACAATGGATCCATAAGGTCATAGACCATAATGCCGTTAATGGTTGGGGCAAACCTATCGGTAAAATGCAGGCCAAAGAGCTGCGGGTTCAAAGGATGCTGGGACTTAGTATCCCTGATTTCGAAATGGAGATGCGGTCCTGCTGAACCACCCGTATTCCCTGCATTTCCAATAAATTGCCCTTTGCTCAACTTCACCTGACCGGGTTTTAATTCCATATCCACATCAAACCGTTGCTGCTTGTACTGCTCCGCACGGATGATTTTGGTCAGGACATCATTAAAGCTGTCCATGTGCAAATAAACCGTGGTATAACCATTGGGATGATCTATGTAAACCGAGTTTCCACCACCACCGATCTGTACCCTTACACGGGAAACATAACCTTCGGCTGCGGCATGTAATGGAAGTCCGATTCTTTGCTGGGTCCGGTAATCGTCACCCGCATGGAAGTGGGTCGAACGGAGTTCCCCAAAAGTACCAGAAGCATCTGGCGCTATATTCAATGGATTCCGGAAATAGCCCTGTGGATAATTCCGTGATTTGATAATATCTTTATTTTGAGCGGATAGAGTTCCCGCCAGACTGAGTGCTACGAATAAGGATAGCGTTATTTTCTTCATCTTATTTTATTTGGCATGTAAACATGCTTTTCTCCTCCAAAAATCCTTCCAATTTATCCCCAATTTGTACCGGTCCTACCCCTGCTGGGGTGCCTGTGTAGATCAAATCTCCTTTTCTTAAGGTTATGTATTGGGAAACAAATGTGATCAAGCTGTCGAAATCAAAAATCATGTCCTTGCTATTGCCTTCCTGAACCATTTCTCCGTTTTTCCGAAGTGAAAAATTCAGGTTCTGTAGGTCATTGAACTGCTCTTTTGCAATCAATTCCCCGACTGCAGCGGAGTGGTCAAAAGCTTTTGCCAACTCCCAAGGTAATCCCTTAGCCTTCAGTTCTGATTGAAGATCCCTTGCCGTAAAATCAATGCCCAAGCCAATCGCATCATAATATTTATGGGCGAACTTTTTGGAAACATGCTTGCCCTCATTACATACCCGTAGCACCAGTTCCACTTCATAGTGCACATCCTTGCTGAATTCGGGGTAGTAGAAGTCCTTATTGTCTTTCAAAACTGCAGTATCAGGTTTTAGAAAGATAACTGGCTTTTCTGGGACAGGATTGTTTAATTCTTTGGCGTGGTCTATATAATTTCTGCCTACTGCAATTATTTTCATAAAGTATTTTGTTTTTATACCTTCCGCATATCTTTATAGCGGGCTTAGCAAACTTAATAAAAGCCTCTAGCTATCGCAAATCAAGCCTTCATTAACAACAATGAATTTACAGTTCTAAGGATGGCATGAATGCAAATTTAAAATTCTATTAAGCCAAGGTTTTCTTATGAACTTTTGACCTTATTCGAGACACATTCGGAACTTTCGCAATATGTCTCGAATATGGGTAAACTAATACTTAGTTCCCATCATTAGAAAAGCATAGAACCTTATCCATGAAACCTTGTTAAATAAAGATGAAGACCTATGTTAAGACTTCGTTATTTAACATGGGCTTAATATTAATATGGTTAAATTTGCAGCATGAATAATATAAATGCAGTACTTTTTGATTTAGATGGGACGTTGATTGATTCTGAATATTTCTATTTCAGCAACTGGGCTCCAATTTTGGAGAATGATTATGGTTTGAAGATTGATTTTGATGAATGGATTTCCAATTTTGCTGGGCACACCTTGAGCCATAACGTAAAGATGTTGAATGAGGAATATAAGCTGCATGTTGATGAAGAAGATATGTGGTTTGCGACGCGTTCTCGGTATGCGAAGGCTAATATGAAGAATATTCGTCTGATGCCCCATGCCAAGGAATTATTAGATGCTGTAAAGGATGCTGGAAAGACCATAGGATTGGTGACTTCCAGTTATCAGACGACCGTAGACACGGTGCTTGGAGAACATAATTTGCTGAAGTACTTTGAATTCTTTGTGACAAGGGAACAAGTGGAGAATCCAAAACCCAACCCTGAACCTTATTTATTGGCAGTCAATAAATTATCGATCCCAAAAGAGGAGATTGTGGTGGTAGAAGATACCAGTACGGGCTGTACAGCGGCTAAAACTGCTGGTCTTTACTGTATCGCTGTGACCAAACAGGAGGTTGAAAAATCTCGTTTGACACATGCGGACGAATTATTAAACGATTTAGCAGAAGTAAAAAAATCGTTGCTTTCCCTAAATTAAAGAACTAACTATCCAATAATTCGTATTTTAGGTTTCTAGATTATGAATCTTATGGATAGACGGACCGCATTAAAACAAATGTTTATCGTGGCAGGTGGTATCATGATTGCTACTTCCTGCGACTTTAGTTCTAAAGCTCCTACCATTCAGTTAAACAAAGTGAAGCTCAATCTTGATGATGAGCAAATGTTGGCTGAATTGGTTGAAGCCATTATTCCCAAAACCGATAGCCCTGGTGCCAAAGAGCTAAACCTACATCTTTTCGTGATGAAAATGCTGGACGATTGCACGAGTCCAGAAGATCAGCATAAATTTACCGATGGCTTGAAAGCAGCCTCAAAACTGAAGGGTAAGACCTTGGAAGAGCAACAGGCTTATCTCAAGGCGCTTCCTGAAGATGATGTATTCTTCAAGATCTTGAAAAGAAGGACGGTCCAAGGATATAAGAACTCGGAATACGTGATGAAAAATAAATTAGTTTACGAATTGGTTCCGGGTAGATATAACGGAGCCGCAAAAATAGATGCATAGACCATGGCAAACTTAAATATTGATTCAGAAAAAGATCGTAGTTACGATGCCATCGTCATCGGTTCTGGGATTTCCGGTGGCTGGTCTGCCAAGGAACTTTGTGAGAAAGGTCTGAAGACCTTGGTCCTGGAGCGTGGTCGGGATGTACAGCATGTGAAGGATTATCCGACGACCAACCTATATCCATGGGAGTTTGAGCATAGAGGGGAAATGCCTTATGCCGTACAGCAGGAAAACCCAATTGTAAATCGTTGTTATGCCTTCCATGAGGATGCAGCCCATTTTTTCGTGAAAGACAAGGAACATCCTTATGTTCAGGAAAAGCCTTTCGACTGGATCCGTGGCTATCAGGTAGGGGGAAAATCCCTATTATGGGCCAGACAGACCCAGCGATGGTCTGATTTTGATTTTGAAGGTCCAGCAAGGGATGGCTTTGCCGTAGATTGGCCTATCCGTTATAAAGATATTAAACCTTGGTATGACCACGTGGAACGTTTTGCGGGGATTGCCGGTGATAAGGACGGTCTGCCGGAACTACCGGATGGTGAGTTTCTGCCAGGGTACCCCTTGAATGTGGTTGAAAAATATTTCAAACAACAGGTAGAGAGCAAATATCCGGGAAGAAAAGTGATTTCAGCACGATGTGCCCATTTATCTAAGCCTAATCAGATCCACTTGGATCAGGGTAGGGTTCAATGTCAGAACCGTACCTTATGCCAACGTGGCTGTCCTTTTGGAGGATACTTCAGTTCGAATGCGTCCACTCTGCCTTGGGCAGCGAAAACAGGAAACCTGACCATGAGACCGAACTCGGTCGTGCACTCTATCTTATACGATGAAAGTAAAGGGAAAGCGGTAGGGGTAAAGGTAATCGATAAAGAGACAAAGGAAGAGATAGATTTCTATGCTAAGGTGATCTTCGTGAATGCAGCGGCGCTAAATTCTACCTTGATCCTGTTGAACTCTAAATCCAATAGATTCCAGAATGGCCTGGGCAATGATTCGGGTACCTTAGGAAAGTATGTGGCTTTCCATAATTACAGTGCACGGATTGGTGCGGAATACGAAGGGATGCTGGAATTTAAGACCGATGGCAGAAATCCTGCTGGAGGAGGTTATATTCCGCGTTTCAGAAATTTACATAAACAGGAGACCGATTTCTTGAGAGGCTACGCGGCTGGATTTGGAGCTTACCGTTCTTCCTGGTCGGACGAGTCGGGATTGGGGGCAGACCTGAAAGGGTCGATCTTAACTCCAAAATATGGAAATTGGGGCGTGGGTTCGCATATGATGGGGGAAACCATTCCAAAGGAAAGCAATTATGTAGCCCTGGATGATAAGCAGAAAGATGAATGGGGAATGCCATTGCTCAAGATATCCGTGGATTATGATGATAACGATGCGAAGATGAAGAAGGATTATCTGGATACCATGGAAGAAATGTTTACAGCCGCTGGCTTCAAGAATATCCATAGAAATGAAAGTTCACAAGCTCCGGGTTTGGATATCCATGAAATGGGTGGAGCCCGCATGGGTAAAGATCCCAAAACCTCGGTTTTGAACAGTTGGCATCAGGTGCATGCCTGTCCAAATGTTTTCGTTACTGATGGGGCGAGTATGACATCCACCTCTACGCAAAACCCTTCATTGACCTATATGGCTTTCTCTGCGAGGGCAGTGGACCATGCCGTCAATGAGCTGAAAAAAGGCAATATTTAAGACAATTCCGACATTTCTTGGGGATACCATCCTATTGATCCCCAAGAAATGTAAATCACGCTGATGCTATCTGACATCAATCAACCTATGGAAACCTGGTTTCCCAACATAAACTTTAAGAAGAAAAGAACGCGATCATGAAAAAGACATTCATCCTAACCGTAATTTGTTTTATGCAGCTTGTGCAAGTACTTGCACAGCCCAACCCTGCAGTACCATCCTTTGCTGAGCAAGCAGCGATAAGTTTGGACTCCATCTATAAGCATTATGGAATTAAGGGGGAATATTTACTTCGCGAGAATTTTCCATATGATGATAGCTATAAAGCCAGTTATCTGGCCGGACCCGATGAAGGCAAAAAGGGAAATGCCTATTCCTACCTTTGGCCATTTTCAGGCTCACTTTCTGCTCAAGTGGCCCGTTATGAGCTTCATAAAGACCCAAAGATCCTTAAAGAGATCAAAACCAAGGTCCTGCCGGGATTGGAACATTATTATGATAAAAGAGAACCATATGGCTATGCCTCTTATGTGAAAAATGCCCCATTATCTGATCGATTCTATGATGATAACGTTTGGTTGGGAATTGACTTTGCCGATCTATACCTGAACACGAAGGACAAGAAATTCCTAGCTAAATCGGAGGAGATCTGGCGTTTTGTGGAAAGTGGGATGGATGATAAACTAGGGGGAGGGATCTATTGGTGCGAACAGAAAAAAGAATCCAAGAATACCTGTTCTAATGCTCCGGCTGTGGTCTATCTGTTAAAGCTGTATGAGGCGACCAACAAAAGAGCATATTTAGAGAAAGCCGAGAAATTGTATCAATGGACCAAGGAGCATTTGGAGGATCCTGTGGATCATCTCTATTTTGACAACATTTCCTTGACGGGTAAAGTAAACAAAACAAAATTTCCCTATAATTCCGGACAAATGTTACAATCGGCTGCCTTATTTTATAAAATTACAAAGGACCAAAAATACCTGAAAGAAGCGCAGGAAATTGCTGCTTCTGCGCATGAATATTTCTTCCAAGATAAAGCATTGAATTCTGGCAAGAATATTAAGCTTTTCAAGAACTCCGATTCCTGGTTTATCGCCGTGATGTTGAGGGGTTTTGTGGAGTTGTACCATGCCGATAAAAATCCACTGTATATCAATAGTTTCAAGGATAATTTACGTTATGCCTGGACGGATCTAAGGGATGAACACGGCTTGTTCAACAAGGACTGGACGGGTGAAAAAAAGAGCGCCAAAAAATGGTTGCTGGACCAACTGGCCATGGTGGAAATGTACGCTCGAATTGCCTCCATTTAGGCACTAAAATTCCTGCACTTTTTTAGCAGAATATAACACAAGTGTTACCAAACTTTGTGCTGTTAATTTTAGGATTTTAACATAAATTTTCTAATTTCCCCGAATATCAATAAAACAAAGGATAATATTTAACTAATTATCACGTTACTTTTATTGGGTCATTCAGAATCAAACTTGTGTCCCAATTAAACTAAATCGTTTTAGGATTAAGTATCAGTTTTATAGACCTTTAAAAATTATTTATTCATTAACGTTAATTAACATGCCAAACATTTACAGTTCAAAAATGTATCGGAAAGGCTTTGTCAGAGGGAGCATATTGTGCTTTGCGCTGATGGCTTGCAGTTATGGTTATGCTGCATCGGTACCGTATTCTGAAGCGACAAGGATGGAGAAGGTTGAATTTCAACAGACAGTGACGGGGACGGTGAAGAATGCAAGCACGGGGGAAGCACTTTCAGGAGTGACCGTCCGCGTGAAGGGAAAAGAAGCAGCGGCCCAAACCGATGATGCCGGTAATTTTAGCATCGCAGCTGAAAACGGAGATGTTCTTCAGGTAAGTTACATTGGATTTAAATCCCAAGAATTTCCAGTAACCTCTGCAACAGCCAATGTTAACCTGAGCCCAGACGAAGAATCATTGGATGAGGTAGTCGTAGTTGGTTACGGTACTCAGAAACGTAAGGAGATTACTTCCGCAGTGGCTTCCGTAAAGGAAAAGGACTTTAACAGAGGGGGAATGAGAAACCCGATGGAATTGGTCCAAGGTAAAGTAGCTGGTCTGAACGTAACTCGGACGCAAGGAAGTAACCCGAACTCAGGAACCAATATTCAGTTACGTGGTATGGCTTCCCTAAAAGGATCCAATAGCCCATTGGTGGTTATCGATGGTATCCCTGGTGGTAACCTGGACCTGATCAAACAAGGGGACATCGAGTCCATCGACGTATTGAAGGATGGTTCTGCAGCGGCAATCTATGGTACCCGTGGTAACGGTGGTGTAATTTTGGTTACAACGAAAAAAGGTAAGGCTGGAACACCTCAATTTGAATACTTGACGTATGGACAGACTGAAATCGTAAACCGCAGACCAACCATGTTGGATGCTGCTCAGTTTAGGGATAAAGTAGTTGTAGGATTGGATAGACCAAAATATGATTTAGGTGCTACAACTGATCTATATGATGAATTGATCAATAAGGATAACTTTTCGCATTTCCATAACTTCATTGCCAGCGGCGGTGGGGAAAACTCAACATACCGTGCTTCCTTCAACTATGAACAGGCAAAAGGTGTGGCTAAGGAAAATGGTAAAGAGCAATTTGGTGGACGTATCAACTTCAGCCAAACAGGATTGAAGGATCGTTTGACCTTATCAGCTAATATTGCTGCCAATTTTAATAAAGCCAATCTATTGGGTGGACAAACAGGGGATTTTGAACAAGCCATTCAACGTAACCCGACAGCGCCATTGGTGAATGCCGATGGAACTTTCTACCAAACCCAGGAATACAATAACTATAACCCGATGAGCCGATTGGCCTATAGGTTAAATGAGCGTAACCAACAGACATTTTCTGGTGATGCCCGTTTGAAGTTCAAGATCTTGGACGAATTGAGCGTTTCGGCATTCGGTTCTTATGTAAGAGACAACTGGAACGGTCGTGAATTCCGTTCTAAATTAGATTGGGACCAAAGGGAAGACTCCAACTACCAAGGAATGGGATATGCGTATAAACGCAATGAACTGAACTGGACAAAAACCTTTGAAAGTACCATTGACTATAACAAAACCTTCAACGAGAAACATACCGTTACTGGATTATTAGGTTATAGTTATCAATACTCAACTTTGGAGTGGTTTGACATGAACAATAATGGTTTTACCACCGACGGATTCCTAGATTGGGACTTTAACTCCGGTACTGCCATTACCAATGATAAATTACCTAGACCAGGGTTGAATTCATTTAAAGAAGACAACACCCTGATCGCATTCTTTGGACGTGTAAACTATAATTATGCAGACAAGTACTTTGTTACTGCGATCTTACGTCGTGAAGGATCTTCAAGATTTGGTGCCAACAACAAATGGGGTAATTTCCCAGCAGTTTCAGCAGGTTGGAACATTTCAAACGAAGACTTTTTTACCAACAAAGAAGTGGTTAATGACTTGAAGCTACGTGCTGGTTATGGTGTTACGGGTAACCAAGGTATCCCTAACTACCTATCGTTAGTTACCTTAGGTACTGGTGGTGTATATCCACAGAACGGAATCTATTACCAAACTTACGGTATTTCCACAAACCCGAATCCGGACTTGAAATGGGAGCAAAAAGCAGAAACCAATATCGGGGTTGACTTTGGTATGTTCAATAACCGTTTGACGGGTGCTATTGATGTTTATCACAGAAAGACTACTGACTTATTGTATGAATACAATGCACAGTTGCCTGCTTACGTACAGCCATCGATTTGGTACAACGTAGGTGAAGTGGTGAACAAAGGTATCGAGATCCAATTGACCGGTACGCCGATCGCCAATGATAACTTTACATGGCAAGTTGATTTTGCCGGTAACTACCAAAAGAACAAGTTGACCAAACTATCCAGTGATATCTTTAAGAGTAACTGGTTAGAGTTCGGAGGTTTGCCTTCGCCAGGAAACTTGGGTAATGCTATCCGTCTGGAAGAAGGTGGCGAGGTCGGATCATTCTACGGCAAGAGATTCGCTGGATTTGACGATGCTGGAAAATGGTTATTCTACAAAGCTGATGGTTCTACGGCACATGCTGGCGAAATCAACAACGATGACCTGACCTATATCGGGAATGGTATTCCAAAATTCCAGGCTTCCCTTGGTAACCGATTCAGTTATAAAGGATTTGACCTGACCGTATTCTTGAGAGGTAAATTCAAATATGATATCTTGAACACTGCAGATATGTATTTTGGAAACCAAAAATGGTTACCGAACAACGTATTGGAGTCTGCATTTGGCAAACATGCTGCCTTGAAGGATGACCCGCAGTACTCAGACTACTATTTGGAGAACGGTTCATTTGTTAAGATCGACAATATTACCCTTGGATATACTTTCAACCTTAAGAATGACTATTTGAGGAATTTATATGTGTATATGACCGCAAGGAATCTTGCAACCATTACTTCTTATTCTGGAATAGATCCAGAATTGCAAGATACTGGATTTGATGGAGGTATTGATTCTAGAGGATTCTACCCTAGAACACAATCATGGTCATTGGGATTAAATATTGGTTTTTAAAGAAGTAAATTATGAGATTATTAAATAAACGTACGATACGATTTGCAGCCGTTGCGGTAATGGCGACAGCTGGACTTTCCGCTTGTACCAATTTAGATGAGAATCTATATAGCAAATTAGAACAGGAAAGTTTCTATAAGAATAAATTGGAGGTAGAGCAGGCCGTATTAAGACCATTCACGCATATGCAGGCTTGGTTGGCTCCTACAGGAGGTTCCGGATTTTACTATCATTCGGAATTAGCAGCAGATCAAGTAGCTTGGCCGCAAAAAGGTCGCCATGGTTATGATGGGGGAGACCACTTCCGTATGCACTACCATACCTGGACGGTGAACGAAAATAGGCTGAAGAATGCGTGGGATTTGATGTGGACCGGTGTAGGTTTTATCAATAATGCCATTGGGGATATCGAGAAGTTGGATTTTGCAAGCATTGGCATGACCCAAGAAGAGATCAATACCGCTGTTGCACAACTAAAGGTGTTGAGAGCTTACCACTATATGCGCATCATGGATATGTGGGGAAATGTGCCGATTGCAGTAGAAGTAGCTGACAAGCCATTGAACCCGGAGACCAAGACCAGAAAAGAGGTTTTTGATTTTATCAAGACCGAATTGGAGGCCGAGGTTCCGAAGTTGCCAGATCTGACTGCTGAATCTGTTGGTAAGGTAAACCGAGCAGCAGGTTATGCCATGCTTTCAGAGCTATATCTGAATGCACAGAAATGGTCGGGCACTGCCATGTGGGATCAAGCGATCGCTGCATCGGATAAGGTCATTTCAGGTGCTGGCGGCGGAATCGGAGGTACACCGAAGCTTTCTGCTGACATCAATGCTGCGTTCAGCAATACGAACTCAGCAAATCCAGAGGCGCTATTCCAATTCCAGTTCAGCCGTAAAGGTGGATGGGCTTTTGATTGGGGCGGATTCTATTTCGGATATGATTATATGAAAGAGGCCTTGAACGTAGGTTACGGAGGATGGAATGCATTCGTGGTTATTCCTACTGCATTTGACGCTTACAACGCCAAAGACTTAAGAAAGAAAGATTGGTTCTTGTTCGGTCCTCAATATAAATACGGTACCCAAACTCCAGTGGTAGGAACAGAAGAGTATTCTGGACAACCTTTAGTATTCGTTAATTCCATTCGTCGCGAGAGTGAAGGAGATAAAACTTCACAAGGATCGATGGCGGAAGGAGAAGAAAACTCAGGAGCAAGGTTTAACAAGTATAAATCAGGTCGTTTATCGGATGATAACTACCAAGAGAATGATTACTTGATCTACCGTCTGAGCGAGGTTTACTTTAACAAGGCAGAAGCTATCATGCGCAAGAATGGTGGAACGGCCAACCAAGAAGCTGTAAACTTGATCAATGAGTCTAAGAAGCGCTCATTTGCAGCAGCAGACTGGGCTGCCAATCAGTATTCTACAGCTACCTTGACTTTAGATGAACTATTGGCTGAACGTGGCCGTGAGTTTATCTTCGAAGGTAAACGCAGAACCGACCTTATCCGTTTCGGAAAATACACAAGCGGAGCATGGTGGGATCATAAAGCAACCAACGATGTCAACAAGGAATTGTTCCCAATTCCACAACAACATATGGCCATTAACCCTAACCTGAAACAAAACCCAGGTTACTAAGAGACCATTGTTTAGACATAAGACATAAGACATAAGACATAAGACACAAGACACAAGACAGGGGACGCGAGATAAGCTAGAAAGTTCTAATGTCTTATGTCTGTTGTCTTATGTCTATAAAAAAAACTCCCCTCAGTTTACCTGAGGGGAGTTTTTTTTTATAACAAAGAATATTAAATCTCTACTGTAGCATCTAATAGGAAATCTTCATTTTTTAGGTGGACGATTTCCGTTGCTTTTTCGTAGTTAGTAGATTTTTTGGAGAAGAAATCGTGTTGGGTGGTTTCTGTGTTCAGACCGTTCAATACGATTGGGTTTACTTGTTTTACCTCGAAGATAGGTTCGAAACCTAAGTTCATTAGGGCTTTGTTTCCGTTGTAACGTACGTATTCCTTTACCTCAGCAGTCAATCCTACTACGGTGTACAATTCTTCTGTGTATTTGATTTCGTTCTCGTACAGCTCGTTTAATAGGTCTAGGAAGCGTTGTTTAACTTCAGCTTTGTTCTGCAGTCTTGCAAATACCTCTTGACCGATAAGGCCAACGAATACACCGTGGATAGATTCATCAGCGATGATCTTCTTGATGATATCGGCAGAAGCTACCATCTGTCCCTGACCGCATAACCATAAAGGCAAGAAGAAACCAGAGTAGAAAAGGAAAGATTCCAATAAAACCGAAGCACCTAGAGCCATGAACAGTTCTTCGTCAGATACATTTTCTTTATCGATGGCACGGTAGTACTTGTCGATCGTTGAAGCTTTGTACTGTAAGAATTTGTTTTGGGAAACCCATCCGAAAACGTCATTGATTTCATTGGTTGTGGAAACCGTTGTAAAGATGGTTGAATATGATTTGGCGTGGATCGCTTCCATCATACACATATAAGAAAGAACAGCTTTGTTCTGCAATGAGTCAATGTGGTCAATGATCTTTGGCATACCGGTATGGCTTTGTAGGGTATCCAATAATGTAAGACCGCCTAGGGCTTTCTTATAACATTCTTTCATATCCCAGCTTAGGCCTTTCCAGCTGTCTATATCCTTGGAAGGGATGTATTCTGTATCGATCCAGAATTGTCTGATATTCTGTTCCCAGAACATCAAGGCGTAATCGTTGTCCGGTGTATTCCAGTTTACCGCTGTAAATTGTTTGCTCATTGCTTTTCTTATATCTTTTAGTTGAAGAAGCTGAACTGGATAATTTTCAATTTCCAGTTCAGCTTCTCCGTGATTTATGTCTTGGGTTCTAACGAGAATGTCTTATGCTGAACAAGAGATACATTCCTCGATGGTAGATTTACGCGTACGGGTGTAGTACAATGATTTCAGTCCTAACTTATGGGCGTAAATGTAGTATTTCGCTAGATCACGAGTGGAGTCTTTTGAATTGGTGTGAAGGATGGTGGATACCCCTTGGTCAATATGACGTTGGATAACCGAGATCAACTTCAACACTTTCATCTGGTCCATATCGTAAGCTGATTTGAAATAGAAGTAGTTGTCATTGGTCAAGTAAGGCATTGGATAATAAGTCGTACTATCACCGTACTCTCTTACTTCGATGATGTCCACGATCGGCATCACAGAAGCAGTTGCATTCATGATGTATGAAGTAGACTGGTTAGGAGCGATCGCTAAGCGGTACGCATGGTAAACACCATGTTCAGCCACTTGAGCTTTTAGGTTCGCCCAATCTTCCAATGTTGGGATGTGGATGCCTTCGAACAATTCTTTTACTTTTTCCGTTTTCGGCGTGTATTCATGCGAAAGGTATTTATCGAAATAAGTACCATCAGCGTAAGCTGATTTTTCGAATCCTACGAAAGTCTGTTGGCGTTCTTTTGCAATCTCCATGGAAGCCTCGATAGAATAGTAGTTCATGGCCATGAAGAAGATGTTGGCGAAATCCAATGCTTCGGTAGATTCGTACATGATAAAGCTTTTCGCTAGGTAGCCATGTAGGTTCATTGCTCCTAAACCAACAGAGTGAAGCTCGCGGTTTGCTTTAGCGATGGAAGGAACCATTTCGATATTGGTGACATCAGAAACCACGGTTAAGGCACGCATAGCGGTTTTAACAGTTTCTTTGATGCGTTTGTTGTCCATGACCGTTGCAATGTTCAAGGAGCCTAGGTTACAGGAAATACCGTAACGGATAGTGTCTTCTTTACCGTAAATGTTGATATCAGATACTTCTGATACTTGCATGATCTCGGTACACAGGTTAGAGAATTTTACTTTACCGATTCCATTCAATGCGTGTGCACGGTTGGTGTTCTCTTTGAAGAAGATGTATGGGTATCCCGACTCTTTTTGTGTCTGAGCGATTTTCACCAATAGGTGACGGGCATTGATTTTTTTCTTTTTAACGTTAGGGTTGGTTATCAACTCATCGTACATCGCATCCATGTCAATTTCATCAAGGTACTGACCGTACTCTTGCATTACTGTGTGCGGGTAGATCAGGTAGCAAGGCTCATCCTTTTCTGCTAATTCCATGAATTTATCAGGAACGATAATACCGATGGATAGAGACTTGATACGAACTTTCTCGTCTACGTTGATTTTTTTACAATCCAAGAATTCTTCGATATCCGAGTGGAAAATGTTTAAGTATACAGCACCTGCACCTGGGCGTTGACCAAGTTGGTTAGCATAGGAGAAGGTATCTTCCATGATTTTCATGATCGGTAATACTCCACCAGCACGGCCTTCCACACCTTTGATGGCTTCGCCACGGGCACGGATCTTGGAGATGTTGAAAGAAACTCCACCACCGATAGAAGATAGTTTCATTGCCGAATCGACAGCATAGCCGATACCATTCAGGTTATCGCCGATTTCGTCCAAGAAACATGACACCAGTTCGCCGGAGCGTTTTTTACCAGCGTTCAAGAAAGTCGGGGTAGCGGGCTGATATTCTTGACTGATCATGATTTCGGCATACTCGATAGCTTTCTGTACGCCTTCTTCTCTAGCCAAGAATAGGGCTACAGCAACGACGCGGTCTTCATAGCGTTCCAAGAACTTCTCGCCAGAGTCATCGCGCAGGGCGTAACTTTGGAAGAACTTGAATGCAGCCATAAAGGATTGGAAACGGAATTTTTTGGCGAATACATAGTTGTATACCTCTTCCATTTGCTCAAACGTAAACCATTGGTAGAAATCGATATAATAATCGTTTTCGACCAAATAGTCGATTTTTTCCTTCAATGTATAGAAGAACACGGTGTTCTTGTTTACATATTCCAGGAAATAGGCGCGTACAGCCTCCTTGTCTTTATGCAAGCTGAACTCGTCATCATGTTTGATCATGATTTCGTTGTTAAGCAATATCCAGTTTTTCGCTACCTCGTTTGCTATCATAGTACTGATTTTTTATGATGTCAATAAATTGATTAATATCTTCCATTGTGCCTGAAAGTTCGAATTTCATCGCCGTAGGGATGTCGAATATTTCAGAGATTTTGTCTGCAGCCACGGCAAAGTTTCTTCCCCAGTTGCGGTTACCACTTGAAGTAACGGAACTGATGAGGTGACTTTTTTCTTTCATGAATGCATCGGTTTTGTCTGGCACTTTACCAAAGTTGGTGGTATAAGTGATTAGATGTCCAGCTTCCTTACCTTCCAAGTCATCTTGGATGCGGATGGCTGTCCAGCCGGTAATCTGAACCACTTTATTGATAAAGCGTTCCACATTACCTGTTCGAGAATCATAGTATAAATAAATCATAATTCCTCCGGTTTATGATTATTACAATGCGATTTGATCGAGTTCATTTGGATTGAATCCAATGATTCGGTTTTTGATTTCATCGTTCTCCAGTACGATCACAGTCGGTACGGTACGAACTTTAAACTTAACGGCTAATTCAGGTTCGTCGAAAGGATTAATGGTTTCATAGGCAATACCTTTACTGTCTAGGTATGCCGATACTTGTGCGCATGGTGCACAGTCATTTTTTTCGAATTTAATGATTCTTGCCATGATATATTAAGTTTAAAAGAATTTTAGCTGAATAAGCCTTGGTCCTTTGATAAATAAAAAAAACGTTGTGACTTAAGAAGGTCATTTTCTTAAGTAGAACAAATATCTCTTATTTTTCCTCGGAGCGGTAACGATACTTTTCCACATTGATTTCCAAAATCAGGTTAAAACATGCTTGGTAACATTCACTTATTGTTAAAGGCTTGTTTTACAGCTTTATAACTATGTTGATAACTTATGGGGGATAATTTTAGGGCGGAAATCGTTCCTCTTTTTATTGTCAAATTACCTTGCAATTTTTGTTAATATTAACCAAAATCGTTATATATTTTTAAAAGTAAATTATAAAATAATATATTGTTAGATTTGTGTAAATCTAATGTGCTACTTTATTAACAATTGTTAGGAAGTACGACCCGAACCAAGGGTGACTATTAATGAATTTATTAAATGTTTATGAAACCATAATTATGAAATGTAAATTTTTAGTACCATTTCTCTTGTTGTTTTCGAGTGTGTCTGCTCAAGAGAATGTAACCTTTCAAAAACCATCCACAGAAATCCTTCAATTAGCAGATTTCAAGCGTCCGCCGAGCATCCAGATGAGCAGCGACAAGAATTGGGTACTGTCTATGTACCGCCCAACCTACAAAACGCTTTCTGAACTGGGCGTGGAGGAAACGAAGCTTGCAGGTCTACGGATCAATGCAAAGGCGCACATCTCGAGTACCGAGACCTATTTTGACGCCCTTAGCCTAAGTCCAGCTGGATCCAAAGAGGTGATCGAAATCCAATTGCCAGAGATGGCAAAGGTATCGAACGTGAGCTTTTCACCAGATTCGAAGAAGTTGGCCTTTACCAACAGCCAGGAAAATGGAGTGGCTCTCTTTGTTTTTGACATCGAAAAGAGAGAACTGAAAAAACTAACGGAGTATAACCTCAATGCTGTCATGCACGACCCATATATGTGGTACAAGACTTCAGATCGCTTGCTGTTAAGTTTGATTGATGGATCCGCAACCGATAAGGTTAGGAATCCAGATGAGTTGCCAACGGGGCCGGTGGTATCGAGTTCGACAGGACAGGTTTCGCAATTGCGTACCTATCAGGATCTATTGAAAAACCCGCAAGATGAGCAACAATTCGAGAACCTGGTGAAGTCCAAATTGGTTTGGTTAGGTTTGGATGGAAAGGAAGAGCCTTTTAAAAATGCTGACCTGCACATGAATTCATCAGTATCTCCTGATGGTCAATATGTTTTGGTCACTACCCTGAAAAAGCCTTTCTCCTATGTTGTTTCTTATGGAAGCTTCCCAATGGAAACGAATGTGTATGACCTAATGGGGAACTTGGTAAAGAAGGTGAACGAGACGCCATTGATGGAAATCATGCCGAAAGGATTCTCTTCCACACGACCTGGCAAACGTTCTTTGTCATGGAGAACGGATAAACCTGCGACACTTGCCTTTGTACAGGCATTGGACGGGGGAGATGCCAATAAGCCAGCAGAATTTAGAGATGAGCTCTTTGTTTGGGATGCACCTTTCAATGCTGAACCAAAATCCCTGATCAAGATCAAAGACCGCTATGCAGGAACTCTATGGGGCAACGATGACTATGCCTTGGTATATAGCCAATGGTATGATACCAGAAATGGGAAGACCTACTTACTGAATCCAAGTACCGGTAAAAATCAGGTGATCTATGACCTGAATGTTCAGGATATCTATTCAAATCCAGGGACACCATATCGTGATAAGAATGATTTCGGTGCCTATAGCATGTATATCAAAAACGGCAAGTCTTATTGGATAGGTAATGGCTATACCAAAGAAGGGGAATATCCATTTATCGATGAATATGACTTCAAGACGCTGAAGAAGAAACGTATCTACACGGCGAAGGAGTCGAAGATGCAGGAGCGTATCTATTCGGTAATCGATATGGCCAAAGGAGATATCTTGGTTTCTCTGCAATCACCTACTGATTTCCCTAATTACTATTCCAAAAATATCAAGACCGGCAAGGAAAAGGCCGTAACTGAGATAGCCAATCCATTCCAGTCCTTGGCGAATGTCCACAAGGAAGTGTTGAACTACAAGCGTAAGGATGGAGTTGACCTTTCAGGTACTTTGTACCTGCCAGCAGGCTATGACAAGAAAGAGAAGTTGCCTTTATTGATCTGGGCTTACCCTCGTGAATATAAGGATAAGAGTACTGCAGGCCAGAGCACCAATAATCCTAAGGAATTCACTTTTCCTAGTTATGGGTCCTTTATTTATTGGGTAGCTAAAGGATATGCAGTATTGGATAATGCGGCTTTCCCGATCGTGGGTGAAGGTACGCAAGAACCTAATGATAATTTTATCGAGCAATTGGTTGGCAATGCCGAAGCTGCCATCGATGCGGTGGACAAGTTGGGCTATGTGGACAGAAATAAGGTAGCTGTTGGAGGTCACTCGTATGGTGCCTTTATGACTGCACACTTGTTGAGCAATTCTAAGCTGTTTGCAGCAGGTATTGCGCGTTCCGGTGCATACAACCGTACCTTGACTCCTTTTGGTTTCCAGAGCGAGCAAAGGAACCTTTGGGATGATCCAAACCTATATATCACCATGTCGCCTTTCTTTAGCGCGGACAAGATGAAGACGCCGATGTTGTTGGTTCATGGTGCTGCAGATAATAATCCTGGTACTTTTACTTTGCAGACTGAGCGTTATTTCCAAGCATTGAAAAACTTGGGTGCTCCAGTAAGAATGGTCTTGTTGCCAAGAGAGTCTCATGGCTATGCAGCGAAGGAAAACATCTTCCATCTTCTTTGGGAACAAGACCAGTTCCTGGAGAAGTATGTGAAGAATAAACAGTAGACAGTAGATTATAGACAATAGACAATAGACTTGGTAGGGCCGTAAGCATTTTTTTATGGCTTTAATGTGTGACCAAGGGTTTATAAACAAAGGGGAGTTCCCGTTGGTTTGTCGCCTGAAAGACTCTGATGTCTTTTGTCTAGTCTCTAAATAAAATGAAGGAGTCCTTTTGTAAAAGGACTCCTTCATTTTATTTATCCGCTTTAACCGAAATTGGCAGGCCGTAATCGCCCCATTTCACTTTGATGGTTCCATCTTTGTCAGCGGTGATTTTGAGGCGTTCCAGGTTTTCACCGTTTTCCTCATTGTCGACTTGCACGCGTAAGGCATCATCCTTTTCGTTGTAATCGGTACCCCATTGTTTCCATGTTTTATTAAAGATCATGGTTGATTGGGATTCACCTGGAATGGAATACAAGCTGTATTTTCCAGCAGGAAGTTTTTGGCCGTTTACCAATACGTTTTTGTCGAATTCTACGGTAGTAGCTTCATTGGCTCCTGTTCTCCAAACCTCCCCAACTTTTGCAAGGTCTACACCTAACTTACGTCCTTTTAAAGAAGGGCTGCTGTACTTGATTGAGATGGTTACTCCATCATCTGTAGTGACCATGGCACTGTCCGCTGGACTAGCCTTTGGCTTTTTTTCTTGAGCTTGAGCCATGGAAAAACCGCACAGCAAGGTCAAGATTAATAAGATTGTTGATGCTTTCATCGTAAGTATGATTTTGGTTATTGACTAAATAATAAACTGAAATTAGCGATAATTGTTGTATAATTTAGTTGTAAATCAATAAGTTATTTAAAATTTAAGATAACATTAGGATTTATTTACACTTCTTAACATTAAATATCTCTAATATTGATTTATAATCTATCCTAGAATTTAGGTTTGTTAGTTAGATAAAGTTATGATAGATTAAAATTTTCTAGAACATCTATTTGTATTGGCAAGCGGGTAAAATTAAGCTAATGCAGATAGGTGTTCTTCTTTTTGGGATTGGCATTTGTTGACGGTCAATAAATTAGGATTTCCAGTCCTTATCTACGCTTAAACTTTTTTAGTTGTTTTGTAACAAAAGAGTCAAAAAATTGATAATATCTGTAAAACAAAAAAGCAACGACCATAAGAAATAATGGCCGTTGCATCTACTTTATTTTGGAGGGTTAGTTGCGTTTTTATACCAGATACTCAAATAATGTCTGGTCTTTGTTCAATTCGATAAAGTCAAATTTATAAGACTTTAATCGTTCTATAAATGTAATATAATCATTTGGATCATTTAATTCAATACCAATTAAGGCAGGACCTCTTTCTCGTTCTGTTTTTTTGATGTATTCAAAACGAGTGATATCATCTTTAGGACCAAGTACTTCGGTAACCAATAATTTCAATGCGCCAGGTCTTTGCGGGAAGCGAACGATAAAGTAATGTTTAAATCCTTCATACAATAAGGAAAGCTCTTTGATCTCGCTCATTCGGTCGATATCGTTGTTTCCTCCAGAAATGATACAGACTACTTTTTTGCCTTTGATTTCATCTTTGTGGAAATCCAATGCCGCAACTGAAAGTGCCCCTGCAGGTTCTACTACAATGGCATCCTTATTATATAATTCTAGAATGGTCGTGCAGATCTTGCCTTCAGGAATCGATTTCACACCGTCCAACAGTTTTGAACTGATGTCGAAGGTCAGAGTCCCAACTTTCTTAACTGCAGCACCATCAACGAATTTATTTATTTGCTCCAGTTCAATCGGGCTACCATTCTGGATTGCCGCCTGCATGGATGGAGCCCCTTCTGGCTCTACGCCATAACATTTTACTCCAGGAGCAAATTTGCGGATATGATAGCTTACTCCTGAAGATAGGCCACCACCACCAATAGGAATAAAAATCGCGTCTACATCAGGTAAATCTTCAAGGATTTCAACAGCAACTGTTCCTTGACCTTCAATGACTTTCAGGTCATCAAACGGAGGGATAAAGGTCATGTTATGTTCCTTGGTATATTCTAAAGCGGCTTTTTGGCAGTCATCGAAAGTGTCGCCAATCAGAACGATTTCGATATTGCCATTCCCCCACATCTCAGTTTGGGTAATTTTTTGTCTTGGGGTAGGACCGGGCATAAAGATTACGCCTTTGATATCTAATTTTTTGCAGGATAAGGCCACGCCTTGGGCATGGTTTCCAGCACTGGCACAGACAACACCACGTTCTCTTTCTTCTTGGGAAAGACTGCAGATTTTGTTGAAAGCACCACGTAATTTATAAGATCTCACTACTTGGAGATCTTCCCTTTTAAGATAGACCTCAGCTCCGTATTTTTCAGAAAGATGATGGTTGTACTGCAATGGCGTACGGGTAACCACATCCTTGATCTGTTCTTTAGCAGCAACCGAGTCTATGGTCAATGTTGATAGGTCCAAACTCATTCTAATCTGTTCGTTTGTTTAGGTGGATGTAAAGGCTGGTCACCCAGCCTTTGAATTAATTTTCTTTTACCAAGATCAGCAAATCCTCATCGCAGATTTCTTTTTTGGCATCTGCTAAGATCAAGAATCGTTGGTAACAATCTGCTAATTTATCTTTATCTAGGTTATAACCTAGTCTTTCAAGATGGTGTTTCAAAGCGTGACGACCTGAACGAGCCGTTAAGATAATGTCTGCTTCTTCCAAGCCTACATCCTCTGGACGGATGATCTCGTAATTCTCACGGTGTTTTAGGAAGCCATCTTGGTGGATTCCGGAGCTATGTGCGAAAGCATTACGGCCAACGATAGCTTTGTTCGGCTGTACCGGCATCTTCATCATTTCACTTACTTTTCTGGAAAGGTAAGTGAACATTCTGCTGTCGATATTGGAAGATAATCCTCCAAAAGCCTGGTTGTGTACTTTCAGGATCATGGCAACTTCTTCCAGAGAAGTATTTCCTGCGCGTTCACCGATTCCGTTGATGGTACATTCCACCTGGCGAGCACCATTTTGGATGGCTGCAATGGAATTGGCAGTCGCTAATCCTAAGTCGTTATGGCAATGTGCTGAAATAATGGCCTGATCGATGTTCTTTACATTTTCTTTCAGGTATTTGATTTTGGAGCCATATTGATCCGGTAAACAATATCCATTGGTATCTGGAATATTAACAACCGTTGCGCCAGCGGCAATCACTGACTCGATCATTTTTGCCAAGAACTCTAAATCGGCACGGCCAGCATCCTCCGCATAGAATTCAACATCTTCTACATAAGATTTGGCATGCTTTACAGCTGCTACAGCACGTTCTAGGATTTCTTCACGGGTACTGTTGAATTTATATTTGATGTGCATGTCTGAAGAGCCGATTCCAGTATGGATACGGGGTCTTTTTGCATATTTCAATGCATCAGCAGCAACATCGATATCGTTCATGTTAGCACGGGTCAGTGCACAGATGATCACATCATTAACAGCCTTGGATAGTTCGACAACCGATTGGAAATCTCCAGGGCTTGAAACAGGAAATCCTGCTTCAATAATATCTACCCCTAAGCGTTCCAAATCTTTGGCAATTTCGATTTTTTCAGGAGTTGTCAATTGGCAACCCGGCACTTGCTCACCGTCACGTAATGTCGTATCGAAAATGTATAAGTGATTAGGATCGTGTAACATATTGTCTCAATTTATGTTTATACCTTGATTAATTCTATTTCAAAAACTCTAAAACTTTAGCGCCCATTTCCTGAGTGCCTAAAATCTTTTCGGTTGGGGTATCTGCATTGGCGATATCACCAGTTCTCCAACCAGCTTTCAATGTTTCGGCAACGGCATTGGTTACTTCTTTTGCCTCATCTTGTAAACCGAAGGCGATGTCCAACATCAATGCGGCTGAAAGGATAGAAGCTAGCGGATTAGCTTTATTTTGTCCCGCGATGTCATGTGCAGAACCATGGATAGGTTCAAAGAATCCTGTTCCATCACCCACAGAAGCCGAAGCTAACATCCCCATTGAACCGGCGATCTGTGATGCTTCATCAGTTAAGATGTCACCAAAAAGGTTTGCCGTCAATACCACATCAAATTTCTTAGGGTTCTTAACCAATTGCATGGCTGCATTATCGATGAACATGTGTTCAGTCTCAACATCTGGATATTCTTTCGAGATTTCTTGGACAACCTCTCTCCACAATCTTGATGTTTCCAATACGTTGGCTTTATCCACTGAACAAAGTTTTTTACTTCTCGTCCTTGCTGCATCGAATGCTTTACGGGCAATACGGTCAACTTCGTAGCGGTTATAGTTCATCAGATCGGAAGCGAAACTATTGTCTTCATTACGTCTCTTTTCACCGAAATAAACATCACCTGTTAATTCACGGAAGAAAAGGATATCAGTACCACGAAGGACTTCTGGTTTCAGGCTTGAAGCATCCAATAGTTCATCGAACAACAGGATAGGACGTAAGTTGGCATATAAGCCTAATTCCTTACGAATCTTTAATAAGCCCTGTTCAGGACGTACCTTGGCAGAAGGGTCATTATCATATTTAGCATGACCGATCGCACCGAAAAGGATAGCGTCAGAAGCTTTTGCTTTTTCTAGTGTTTCATCTGGTAATGGATTTCCTGTAGCTTCAATAGCAGTGTGGCCCATGATTGCCTCGTCGAAAATAAATTCGTGATTATATTTTTCGGCAATTTTATTCAGAACTTCTTTTCCCCAGGTAGTAACCTCTTGTCCAATTCCATCTCCGGGAATAATAAGAATGTTTTTCTTCATGTGTTATAAAACGTTTTCAACTTTATTTTCCAAGGCGATGACTTCACCTTTTTCTAATACAATTCTTTTTTCAATGCAGCTCGGAAGCTGACTTTCATAATGTCCGACATAGATCAATGTCTTGCCGTGCTGGCAAAGTTCATCGACTACATCATTAAAATACTTTGCTTGCTGCGAATCCAAGCCTTGGCAGGGTTCATCCAATACCAATAATGGAGGATTTTTGATAATGCTCCTGGCTAACATCGCCAAACGCTGTTTGCCTAATGGAAGGGTATGCAGTAATTGATCCTTATGCTCCGTCAAATCAAAGAAAGCCATCAGCTCTTCGATCTGTTTCTTTTCTTGGAACTTGACATCAATGAACCATCCGATACTGTCGTAAAATCCAGAAGCCAGCGTATGCCAAACCGTTGCGTTTTGGTCGAAATACCAGTGCATTTCTGGTGATATCATTCCAATCTTCTGTTTGATGTCCCAAATACTCTCACCGGATCCGCGTTTGTTTCCAAACAGCTCGATGTCCAATCCATAAGATTGCGGATGATCACCATTGATCAAACTCAATAAGGTGGATTTTCCTGAACCATTCGGACCTTGTAGCAACCATTTCTCGCCTACTTCTACCTTCCAAGATACCTTGTTCAGCACAACCTTCTCACCATACCTGATAATTATATCTTTCAGATCAGCAACCGTGCTATAATTAGTCTCTGGAACCTGGTGAAGAAAAGCAGGCAATTCTTTTTTTACGCGCTCCTCATCTTGGATGACCTCATCAAAAGATCTTACCGATTCGATCTGACCGTCTACAATATGTGCATATCGGTTGATGGATTTTGGTAACTGCCTATCATTTGAAATAATAAAAAGCTGTACACCTTCAGCAACAAGTTCATCTAACCAGATATTCAATTCTAACCTAGATTGCTTATCCAAACCTGTATATGGTTCATCAATGATCAGAAGCTGTGGTTTCAACCAAAGTGACTTTACCAATTGCAATTTCTTGTGCTCTCCACTTGAAAGTTCAATCAATTGAGAATCCATGGTATGTTCAAAACCCATGGCAACAATCTTATCATGGATATCTTCTATCCGAAGGTTTTCCTTCTTTGCAAAATGAAGCAGTTCAGCTTTGACCGTCAGGGTATCATTCCCTTGATGACGATTATAGCGTTGTTGATAATAGAAGTTTCTGTCGCCTTCTAAATTGGTAAACTGATACCAATTAGAAACGTAGATTACTTTTTGAAGGAGAGAGCAATTGGAATCGAATTCAACTTTCACTTCGCCAGCTGCAGTTATCAATCCTGCAATTGCTTTTGCCAAAGTTGTTTTCCCAGCACCACTCTTGCCAGCCAATACATAGTTTTCATCGGGCTCAATAGTCCAAGACAAATTGTTCAAAACAGTAGTTAGACCGTATGAAACCGACAAATTTGATATTTGGACGAAAGCAGCCATTATCTGTTTTGTTCGAAAGCTTCGATTTCCGCTTTTTGGCTTAAGATATAGTCGATATCATCATAGCCATTGATCAGGCATGATTTTTTATAAGGATTGATTTCAAATGTAAATTTGTCATCAGTTCCTTCAATGCCGATAGTTTGAGCTTCTAGGTCAACCACCACTTCCGTATCTGGATTAGCAAAAACCTTCTCAAAGATTTTTTCTAAGAATTCCTCAGGAACCGTGATAGGCAAGACACCGTTGTTCAAGGCATTTCCTTTGAAGATATCTGCAAAGAAAGAGCTAACTACCACATCGAAGCCATAATCTTGAATAGCCCAGGCAGCATGCTCACGAGAGGAGCCACAGCCAAAGTTCTTACCGGCAACCAATACCTTGCCTTTATATGTTGGGTCATTCATAACGAAGTCCGCTTTAGGCTGATCCTCGCTGTCAAAGCGCCAATCGCGGAATAGATTATTTCCAAAACCTTCACGCGTAGTTGCCTTAAGGAAACGGGCAGGGATGATCTGGTCTGTATCTATATTTTCTATCGGTAGAGGAACTACTCGAGAGGATAATTTTTCAAATTTTTTCATGATTCTAATTCTTTACACTAATTCCCTTACGTCTACAATTTTACCAGTTACTGCTGCAGCAGCTGCGGTAAGCGGGCTTACCAGCATGGTGCGTGCGTTTGGTCCTTGTCTACCTTCAAAATTTCTGTTAGAAGTAGAAACACAGTATTTACCAGCAGGGATCTTATCTTCATTCATCCCTAGGCATGCAGAACAGCCAGGTTCACGAAGCATAAAACCTGCTTCTTCAAATATCTTGTCAATACCTTCAAGTTTAGCCTGAGCCTCCACTTGTTTTGATCCTGGAACGATCCACACTTCCACATTCTCCGCCTTATGCTTACCTTGAACGAAGGCCGCTACTTGGCGTAAGTCTTCAATACGGGAGTTGGTACAACTTCCGATGAATACATAATCCACCGGTTTTCCAATGACCTGATCGCCATCGTGGAATCCCATGTAGTTTAAGGCTTTTTGATAAGAAGGGCGTTCATTCTCAGGTTGAGAGGTGGTTGTAGGAATGGACTCCGTGATTCCGATACCCATACCTGGGTTGGTACCATAGGTAATCATCGGCTGTATATCAGCAGCATCAAAGGTCAATACCTTATCAAAATCTGCATCATCATCGGAATACAACGTCTTCCAATAAGCCAATGCTTTATCCCATTCTTCTCCTTTTGGAGCAAATTCACGACCATTTATATAATCAAAAGTCGTTTGGTCAGGTGCAATCAATCCACCACGAGCACCCATTTCAATACTCATATTACAGATGGTCATTCGACCTTCCATACTCAATGAGCGAATAGCAGAACCAGCATATTCAACAAAATAGCCTGTTCCACCAGCTGCAGAAATCTTGGAAATGATGTAAAGGATGATATCTTTAGCACCCACACCTTTTCCTAGTTCACCATTAACCTCGATTTTCATGGTCTTTGGTTTTTGCAGCAATAAACATTGTGTAGCAAATACCTGCTCTACTTGAGAAGTCCCGATTCCAAATGCAATAGCACCAAAAGCGCCATGCGTAGAAGTGTGGCTATCTCCGCATACCATGGTTTTTCCAGGAAGGGTGATGCCTAATTCAGGCCCAATAACATGCACAATGCCTTGGAATGGGTGGCCCAATCCATAAAGTTCAACACCAAACTCCTTACAGTTTTTGGTCAGCATGTCTACTTGGTAGCGAGAAAGTTCTTCTTTGATTGGCAAGTGCTGGTTTAATGTTGGGACATTATGGTCAGCCGTTGCTACAGTTTGATCCGGACGGAGTACAGGCAGTCCTCTTTTGCGCAAACCATCAAATGCCTGTGGGGAGGTCACTTCATGGATGAGGTGGGTATCGATATATATGATATCAGGAAACCCTTCTTGACGCTTGACGACATGTGCATCCCAAATTTTTTCTACTAATGTTTTTCCCATTTTTCTCTTTATCTCTTGTTGGTTTGAAATTTTAAAAGGGGGTAAAATTAAAATATGGTAATTTTACCCCAATTTTAGCTATCTAATTTACGAAAAATTAAACAGTTTGAATAGCTTTCATAGCAGTCATTGCTTTACGCAATTTTCTACCTACGGTTTCTACTTCATGATTTCTTAAAATCTCGTTAACCTGTACTAATTTGATGTTGTCCACGGAACCATCCTTGCCTTCATTGAAGTTTTTACCAACAACATCTGTGTCGATTTTCTTCATGAAATCTGCCAATAATGGCTTACAAGCTTGGTCAAATAAATAACATCCGTATTCAGCTGTGTCAGAAATAACACGGTTCATCTCGAATAATTTCTTACGAGCAATTGTATTTGCGATCAATGGAGTTTCGTGCAATGATTCGTAATATGCCGATTCTGGTTTGATACCAGCTTCAACCATCGTTTCGAAAGCCAATTCAACACCAGCTCTCACGAAAGCAACCATCAATAGATAATTGTCAAAATATTCCTGTTCTGAAATCTTAACATCGCCAGCAGGTGTTTTCTCAAAAGCAGTTTCTCCAGTTTCAGCTCTCCATTTCAATAAGTTTGAATCTCCATTAGCCCAGTCTTCCATCATGGTCTTGCTGAATTCACCAGACATGATGTCATCTTGGTGTTTCTGGAACAATGGACGCATAATATCTTTCAGTTCTTCTGACAATTCAAAAGCCTTGATTTTCGCAGGGTTGGTCAAGCGGTCCATCATACCACTTACACCACCATGTTTTAAAGCTTCAGTAATAACTTCAACACCGTATTGAACAAGTTTTGAAGCATAGCCAGCATCGATTCCTTTTTCTACCATTTTATCAAATGAAAGAATAGAACCTGTTTGCAACAAACCACAAAGGATAGTTTGCTCACCCATTAGATCTGATTTTACCTCTGCTACGAAAGATGATTTCAATACACCAGCACGGTCACCACCAGTACCGGCACAGTAGGCTTTTGCTTCCGCCCAACCTTTGCCTTGTGGGTCATTTTCTGGGTGAACAGCGATCAAGGTAGGAACACCAAATCCTCTCAAGTATTCAGCACGAACCTCTGAACCTGGACATTTTGGAGCTACCATGATAACCGTGATATCCGGGCGGATCTGCATACCTTCTTCAACGATATTGAAACCGTGTGAATAGGATAGGGTAGCACCTTCTTTCATCAATGGCATTACGGCATTGATAACGGATGTATGTTGTTTATCTGGAGTCAAGTTGATAACTAGGTCAGCAGAAGGAATCAATTCTTCGTAAGTTCCAACCTTAAAATTGTTATCTGTTGCATTTTTCCATGAATCTCTTTTTTGTTCAATAGCTTCTTTACGCAATGCATAAGATACGTCCAATCCGCTATCTCTCAAGTTTAAACCTTGGTTCAAGCCTTGAGCTCCACAACCTACGATTACGATTTTTTTACCTTTTAAAGCTTCTACTCCTTCGTTGAATTCGGATGAATTCATGAATTCTGCAACGCCTAATTGATCTAATTGCTCTCTAAGAGGTAATGTGTTGAAATAATTTGCCATTGTAATACTGAATTAAATATTTTTTTCGATTAAGGTTTCTTATTATTTGTTGTTGATTATTCTTTTTTGTGCCGTCGCATAGCCATAGTGCAGGTTGTCATGACCTACCGAAGTGATCAGGACATCTTCAATGCTATTTAACGTAGCGCCATAGGTTGCCGTCTCATAAGGAGTCGTGTTCTTGAAAACTCCGGCATTGTAATCAGCCTCGATCTCACGGATGGAACTCAATGCGATTTCCTTAAGATCATTTACTTCCTCTTGACTTACGAAGTATGTAGGTTTAGTGCCCTTTGCATAGGCATCCACATACTTTACCCAGCTCACGCCTTCACGGATTCCTGTGCGGGTATAGCTTAATGTTTGTGTACTCACTACGATATGTCCAAAATTCCAGATGATATTGTTGTTGAATCCTGTTGGAATTTCGTTCAATTGCTCCAAGGACAATTCATCGATTAATCGGATGAATGCCTTGCGGCCATCGATAATGAATTGGAATACTTTTTCCATTTGTTTTATGCTTCTTTAATCGGCTCGTTGAATGATATCCTATTGCCAAATGGATCAATGACTTGAACACAGTGGCAGTTATAGAATGTTTCCTTGTAGCCGGGTTTATTGTACTTATAATTCTTTTGTATCAATTGCTCATGATATGCCTTTAATCCAGTGCAATTCACAAAAACCTGTGAACCCGGAGTGGCATCTCCATGATGCTCGCTGAGGTGCATTGCCATGCCATCTCTGGAGATCTGCATGTAAATAGGAGAATTGTCATCAAATCGATGTTCCCAGTCAATGTGAAAACCAAGCCAGTCGATGTAAAACTCGACTGCCTTGGCATAATCAAATATCCTGAATATCGGTATGACCTGTTCTACTTGCATGCAAGGATTAATTACATGGTAAAGACATCATCGCGCTGATCCAAATACTCGTTTTCAACAATGTCTGGAGCTGGCTCATTGATTTCAAATTGTTTTAGCTTGGTATGGAAACCAGCACTGTCCTTGATGATGGCGATACGAGCACCACGAACAAATTCTATCAGGTTGTATTTGCCCAATTCCTCTGTAAGCCTGTCGATCTCCTCACGGTGACCTGCTGTTTCGAATACAATATAGTCATTACGGATCACAACTACATTAGCACCGTATTGACGAAGTAAGCGTTCTACCAATACTTTCTCTGCAATCGCGTCTGCTGGTACTTTATAAAGAGCCTGTTCTTGCCAAATCAATTCATCATTGGTGTTGAAGTATGCTTTCAATACCTCCACCTGTTTTTCAACTTGACGGCATAATTTGCGGACCACTTCTTCTGATTCTGTAATCAAGATTGTGAAGCGGTGAATGCCATCCACTTCCGATGGGGAAGTATTTAAGCTCTCGATATTGATTTTACGTCTTGAAAATATCCCCGATATACGGCCTATCATCCCGATAGAGTTTTCTGTGTATATGGTTATGGTATATTCTTGTTTTTCCATGATTACTTCAATCTAATTTCTGACACACTTGTTCCTTGCGCTACCATTGGGAATACATTGTTCTCTTTACCTACCATGATTTCCAATAGGTAAGAGCCATCATGATCCATCATAGTCTGTAGGGCATCCTTTAAATCCTTACGTTCCGAGATCTTATTTCCATCGATATAATATCCTTTCGCAACAGCTACGAAATCTGGGCTGGTGATATTAACGAATGAATATCTCTTATCGTGGAATAGTTGTTGCCATTGGCGGACCATTCCCAAGAACTCATTGTTCAGGATCAAGATCTTCACCTTGGCGCCGAATTGCATAATGGTACCTAATTCCTGAATGGTCATTTGAATACCACCATCACCGATAATAGCTACCACATCACGATGCGGAGCACCATACCAAGCGCCAATTGCCGCTGGCAGACCAAATCCCATCGTTCCCAAACCTCCAGAAGTAACGCTGGATTTCGAACTGTTGAATTTTGCATAACGGCAGGTTACCATTTGGTGCTGACCTACGTCAGTAACAATAACAGCATCTCCACCAGTGATCTCGTTCAATACCTTTAGTACTTCACCCATGGTCATGATGTCAGAGGTAGGGTTCAGTTCATTATGGATTACTTCCTTGATTTCTTCTTTTTCCAAATCCCTGAATTTGCTCAACCAAGCTGCATGATCGCCTTTTTCAACCAATTCTGTCAACATTGGAAGGGTTTCCTTACAATCTCCCCAAACTGGATAATGGGCTTTCACGTTCTTGTCGATTTCAGCAGGGTCTATGTCCAAGTGAACAACTTTTGCCTGTTTTGCATATTTATCCAAACGTCCGGTTACACGGTCATCGAAACGCATTCCGATAGCGATCAACACGTCACATTCATTCGTCATGACATTGGGTGCATAGTTTCCGTGCATACCCAACATACCCACATGCAATGGATGGTCTGTCTCAAGAGCGCTAAGCCCCATAACAGTAGCAGCCGAAGGGATACCCGCTTTTTCGATAAAGGTCTTGAACTCTTGTTCCGCTTTACCCAAAATCACGCCCTGACCAAATAAAATGAATGGTTTCTTTGCCGCATTGATTGCTTTTGCAGCCTCTTCAACATATTCCTTACGAACAATCGGAGCAGGTCTGTAACTACGTACATGCTTGCAGGACTCGTATCCATTGTAATCAAACAATTGGATCTGAGCATTTTTGGTAATATCAATTAATACTGGACCAGGTCTCCCTGTTCTAGCAATATAGAATGCTTTAGCTAATACACTTGGGATCTCATTCGCATCAGTCACCTGATAGTTCCATTTGGTCACAGGTGTGGTGATGTTAATGACGTCAGTTTCTTGAAACGCATCTGTTCCTAGAAGGGAAGCAAAGACTTGACCTGTAATACAGACGATAGGGTTACTATCGATCATTGCGTCTGCCAAACCAGTGACCAGGTTTGTTGCTCCAGGACCGCTTGTTGCAAAAGCTACACCCACACGTCCCGATGTACGTGCATATCCTTGTGCAGCATGAATTCCACCCTGTTCGTGACGTACCAAAATATGCTTCAATTGATCAGTGTAATCATACAATGCATCATAGATCGGCATAATAGCACCTCCTGGATACCCGAATACGGTATCCACCCCCTCGTGGATTAAGGCTTCCATCACAGCCTGGGAACCGCTTACCTGCGTTCCAGCTGCCTTTCTAGTGGTTTCCTTTGTTTCCGTTTTTTCAAGTGTACTCATTTTGTAGTAATTAGTATTAAGTATTTAGTAGTTAGACTTATAGTCTAATACTTTTCTTTAATTTTTTCTGGTTTTTTATTTGAGAGTATTAAGCGTTTATTTATTTAAGACGTAATATTTTTTGCAGAATAATAGGTCTAAATACTAATTACTTAATACTTCCTACTCTATTACAAATCCGTCACACAACCTTGTGATGCATTTGCAACGCTTTTTGCGTATTTGTACAGAACGCCTTTGCTGACTTTCAGTGCTGGCTGTTGCCAAGCTGCTCTGCGTGCGGCAATCTCTTCGTCCGAGACCTGAAGGTTGATGCTGTTGTTGACTGCGTCGATTTCGATGATGTCATCGTCCTGCACCAATCCGATCAATCCCCCTTCGTATGCTTCCGGTGTAATGTGACCTACTACGAATCCATGGGTTCCTCCTGAGAAGCGTCCGTCTGTAATCAAGGCCACAGAACTTCCTAAGCCTGCACCAATGATCAACGACGTTGGCTTCAACATTTCAGGCATTCCTGGAGCCCCCTTAGGTCCTTCGTTCTTGATCACAACCACATCACCTTTTTTGATTCTTCCAGTTTCAAGACCTTTTACCAAATCATGCTCTCCATCAAATACACGTGCTGGACCCGTGAATTTCTCCCCTTCTTTTCCCGAAATCTTCGCTACTGAACCTTCCTCAGCTAGGTTTCCGTAAAGGATCTGCAAGTGACCAGTCGCCTTGATCGGATCATCTAATTTGTGAATGATCGGTTGATTATATTCAATGATCGATTTTACATCCGCTAAGTTCTCTGCTACCGTTTTACCAGTTACCGTCAAACAGTCACCATGTAATAAACCTTCATCCAATAGGTATTTCATCACTGCTGGAATACCACCATATTGGTGTAAATCTTGCATCAAGAACTTACCTGATGGTTTGAAATCTGCCAATACTGGAGTTTCATCCGACATGCGTTGGAAATCATCCGGCGTAACATCTACATCCACTGATTTGCCCATTGCAATAAAGTGAAGTACCGCATTGGTAGATCCTCCTAGGATTACGATGATACGCATGGCATTCTCAAATGCTTTGCGTGTCATGATATCCGAAGGCTTGATGTCCTTCTCCAATAGGATGCGCATATATTTACCGACTTCCAGACATTCCTGTTTCTTCTCATCAGAAACAGCGGGGTTGGAAGAGGAGTATGGCAAGCTCATTCCCATAGCCTCTATCGCTGAAGCCATCGTGTTTGCTGTATACATACCTCCACATGCGCCGGCACCTGGACAAGTATGACGGATAACACCATCATAGTCCTCATCCGAAATGGTTCCAGCTATTTTCTTTCCTAATGCTTCAAATGCTGAAACAATATTTAATTCTTCACCTTTATAATGACCAGGAGCAATTGTTCCTCCGTAGACCATAATGGCAGGGCGGTTCAACCTTCCCATTGCCATGATGGCACCAGGCATGTTCTTGTCACAACCTGGGATAGCCACAACGCCATCATAGTACTGACCACCGCAGATCGTTTCTATACTGTCCGCAATGACATCACGAGACACTAAAGAGTAGCGCATTCCATCCGTTCCGTTACTCATCCCATCACTGACCCCAATCGTTCCAAACGTCAAGCCGACCAGATCGCTGTTCCAAATACCTTTTTTGACGACCTGAGCTAGGTCATTAAGGTGCATGTTACAGGTGTTACCGTCGTAGCCCATGCTCGCGATTCCAACCTGTGCCTTCTCCATATCTGCATCGGTCAGACCGATACCATATAACATGGCTTTCGCAGCTGGTTGAGTTTCATCTTGTGTAAAGATGCGGCTGTACTTGTTGATTCCCTTTTGGTTATCAGATGATGACTTCATAATTATTCTGCTCTAATACTAAATTTTTATATTTTCTTTGGATAGATGCGCCGATGCTATCTTCCCATTCTTCTTGGAAGATCACATCGTCTATTTGTTTTATGCCTATTATTCCCGCTGCTGTACCACTTAAAAAGGCACTGTCAGCTTCGTAAATATCTTTTATGGTAATTCTCTTCTCGATGATATCAAAATTCAAACGCTTACAGATATCGATCACGGTATCCCTGGTAATTCCTGGGAAGATGTTTCCCAAAGGAGGGGTATAGATCTTGAAATCTTTTTCAATGAACAGGTTTTCGCTGGATGCCTGAGCCACAAAACCATCTTGGTCCAACAATAAAGCCTCGTCGAAACCCTTTTGGATAGCATCACTGGTCGCTAATATCGAATTGATATATTGTCCCGAAACCTTGGCATTGATGGGGAAGGACTTCGGGTTCGGTCGTTCAATCCTGGAAATATTTACCTTCAATAGGTTCTGTCCTAAATAAGGACCCCATTCCCAAGCCGCGATCATGATGTTTGCCGTATCAGATGCCGTTAAGTGCATATTGGAGCCCGAATAGATCAAAGGGCGAATATAGGCTGCCCGAAGATTGTTCGCTTCCAAAAGCTCATACGACTTTGCGATCAACTCTCTATTGTCCCACTGATAAGGTAAGCCGATGGCTTTACATGATTGTTGTAAACGGTCGAAATGTTCTTCTGCCTTAAAGATCCTCGTTCCATTGTGAGTGCTGTATGCACGCAGACCTTCGAAGGCTCCATAGCCATAATGTAATGACTGTCCAAACATATCAACTCCAGCATTGCTCGCCTTCACAAACTCCCCATTTAAATAGATCAGTGTATCTTGATTGTAATACTGCATAATAACCTGCCGAATTTGATGTAATACTTGTTTGAAAAAATATCGTTTAGGATTCCCTTCGTTCTGTTTTGTTAAGTTAGCTCGAATTAAAATTCTTTACAATAGCCTAGAAATTTTTTTTGATAAAGTTTTTTATTTCGATGTTTGCTAATTTTAAAAATTATATTTTGTTATACCCTTTAATTTTCTGTTTTATATTTTGTTGTCTGTAGACTAAAATTAAAATTGGTATAATTTTGATTTTTTCAAATTTTTAGGAAACTGGTCGAAATTCTTCCTAAAACCGGCCTCGGACCGAAAAAACTTGCAAAAAAATAGCCCTTAGAACTTGAAGTTTTAAGGGCTACTTTATCGTGATATTTTGTTTATCTATTCTTCCGCAATTCCTTCTGCTAAAACGATGATATTGTTGTCCTTTACTTCTACTACACCACCTTTAATAATAATGACTTGTTCATCATTATTATTCTTAATAATGACTTTACCATCTTCTAGCGTAGACACAATAGCCGCGTGATCCTTCAGAATCTGAAAAGAACCCGCCGATCCCGGAACTGTAACCGCTGTTACATCACCTTCGTAAGCTAATTTGTCTGGAGTTATGATTGTTAATTTCATTCTTTTTTTAAGTATTTAGTAGTTAGTATAGAGTATTTAGAACTTTCTAAGTACTATTTTGCTACTACTTAAATCAGGATTATGTACCTAATACTTTGTAATTAGTAGTCAGGTCTAAATACTAACTACTAATTACTAAATACTAATATTTTAAACTGCTTCTGCTAATAGTTTTTTACCTTTCTCGATAGCGTCTTCGATTGAACCTACCAAGTTGAAAGATGCTTCTGGGTATTCATCTACTTCACCATCGATGATCATGTTGAATCCTTTGATAGTGTCCTTGATGTCTACTAAACAACCTTTCAGGCCTGTAAATTGCTCTGCTACGTGGAATGGTTGTGACAAGAAACGTTGTACACGACGTGCGCGGTGTACCGTTAACTTATCTTCTTCAGATAATTCGTCCATACCTAAGATGGCGATGATATCCTGAAGTTCTTTATAACGTTGAAGAATTTCTTTTACGCGTTGTGCAGTATTGTAATGCTCATCACCTAAAACTGCTGGAGAAAGGATACGTGAAGTAGAATCCAATGGATCCACCGCTGGGTAAATACCTAACTCAGAAATTTTACGGGATAATACTGTAGTCGCATCTAAGTGGGCAAATGTTGTTGCCGGAGCAGGGTCAGTCAAGTCATCCGCAGGTACGTATACCGCTTGTACTGATGTGATCGATCCGTTCTTAGTAGATGTAATACGCTCTTGCATTAAACCCATCTCTGTTGCTAGGGTAGGTTGGTAACCTACTGCTGATGGCATACGACCTAATAATGCCGATACCTCAGATCCTGCTTGGGTAAAACGGAAGATGTTATCAATAAAGAATAAGATATCACGACCTTGTCCTTCGCCATCTCCATCACGGAAGTATTCCGCAATTGTCAAACCTGATAACGCAACACGAGCACGAGCACCTGGAGGCTCATTCATCTGTCCGAATACGAAAGTACATTTAGATTCTTTCATCAATTCCAAATCCACAGTGTCCAAAGGCCATTGACCTTTTTCCATTTCTTCCATGAATTTGTCACCGTATTTGATAATGCCTGACTCCAACATCTCACGAAGTAAGTCATTTCCTTCACGAGTACGCTCGCCTACACCAGCAAATACCGAAAGACCACCGTGTCCTTTTGCGATATTGTTGATTAATTCCTGAATCAATACTGTTTTACCAACACCAGCACCACCGAACAAACCGATCTTACCACCTTTTGCATATGGCTCTAACAAATCGATTACTTTAATTCCTGTAAACAATACTTCAGTTTCAGTCGATAGATCTTCAAACTTAGGAGGTACGTTGTGAATAGGACGACCGTTATCCTTGTTTAATGCTTGAATACCGTCAATTGGATCTCCAACAACGTTGAATACACGACCTTTGATCTCTTCGCCAATCGGCATTTTGATAGGAGCGCCAGTATCAACGACCTTCATGCCACGAATTAAACCTTCGGTAGCATCCATTGCAATCGTACGAACACGTTCCTCACCTAAGTGCTGTTGAACCTCTAATATAATGCGCTGTCCATTGTCTTTCTCAATGTACAATGCATCATAAATCTTAGGAAGATTTTCATTGTCGGCAAAGTTGACGTCAACTACTGGGCCGATAATCTGCGCTATTTTACCAATATTGGGCATATTATAGGGACTAAAATTTATTAATCAATTTAAATACAGATTGTTTGAATGCCTGTATTTTGGAATGCAAAAATAAGTTTTATCTTATTAAAAGCAAAAGGGATATGCATATTTAATTTTTATTTTTTTCAAATCATCCTGCATACCCCTTTTTTGTTATTTATTTCTGCCTTTTATTGTCAGTTTTTCAAAACCTTACTGTCTTGCTACGATCTTGTAAAGTCCAGATACAGAACCCCCAGCAGTAACATTGAACAAGGCTTTCGCAGATGTACCCGTTAATTCATAGTATCCGTTCTGACTTCCGTCTTTGGTATTCACCCTCAATAATGTTTTTCCGTCCAGATCAATCGCGCAGAATGCTGCTCCAGGATTTGTAACAGCTGGAATTCCACTGATCTTCGTCCTTTGTTTACTGGCAATATCAATCTGGTAAAATTCCCAAACGTTTTCAAAATTGATGTTGCCTGAAGGTCCTCCGGTCAACTTCGTATTGGGAATCACCGTAATGATCTTCCCTTCCTTCGCAAATACGGAAACGAACTTTCCGCCTTGCTGGATTTCATCCATATTTAGGCTCCAGGTTTTATCTATGTCTGTTTCATTAGCCTTGATACGCACAATCTTAGATTTCCCGCCAACGGCGCTCCTCCCTTGTGTTACGATATAGAGGTCCCCATTGGAATCAAAGTCATACATATTATTATCATTGATGTAGGCAATAGATCCCGTATCCTCAATTTTTATGGTTTTCTCATACTTTCCGGTCGCAATATCGATAACCGCAATATATACATCTGGAAAATAATCATCGAAAAAGCCTTTTTGTGGACCGTTCGTCTTTGCATAACTGATGTTTGCATAAAGTTTGCCCGCTTTAATGGCCAAAAACTTCTGTCCAATAGATCTAAACAAGATTTCAGGAACGTTTTGACCTCTTTCATTGACTACGGATGCAAAATCCAATTCTCCAGTCCTTGTCATGTTGGTCGGATTAAAGGTCTGGATTTTCAGGGGCGATGCTCCATCCCAATAGTAACCCTTATTCTCATCATGGATAACGAAATTTCCAGAACCATTACTGTTATTATCTGCTGCAATGAATTTGCCAGCACTGATTTTTCCGTTCCCATCAACCAATAACTGATCAATACCAAGCTCATTAGTCTTGCTATTGAACATTTTCAGGAGTTGATTGCCATGTGGCCGCCAACCACCAAAACCCATCCCTTGAAAGCTATTGCTTCCGTTGTTGACCACATTGCCCGATGGTAATGCATCAAATGCGGTTGCAAAGCCAGGCTTCTGAAGGTTGTTCTCACTCATGGTAATTAGCACAAACTTGTCCTTTCCATCTGGTTCAACTGGTGTTGGTCCTCCATTGTCGTCACTGCAACTGGCAAAAACGCCTATACTGAACATAAACAAAATGGATGCTTTGAATCTATTGATTTTCATAACCTTTAATTTTTGTGTTTTTATATTTGATAACTAAGTTTTAAATGAAAGCTCCTGCCCGGTCGCTGCACCCGATAATAGTCATATATATCCCGGTTTAACAGGTTCCTGGCTTCTGCGCCGATGGCCATTTTATTTTTTTTGAATTGAAAGGTAAAACCTGCATTTAATAGGTGCTGGTTCGGTATAATAAGATTTGAACTTAGGTCCGCACTGCCTGATAATCCTAAGAATCCTCCAGGCTCAACCTCTTTAGGGATGGTTTCGAGATAGAACTCACGCATGAAATTGTAGTTCAAATAGACCTGAAGTTCGTTCTCTCGCTGAAATAGATCATGGTATTTTGCGGACGCAGCAAGGTTGGCAAAGAAATATGGCGTATTACGAAGCCGAGCCTTGTTTTTCCACGAATCCTGTGCGTTTTGGATACCAAATAATCTCAAGTCCTGCCATGTCGCATTCCCCGACAATTGATATTGCTCACTGATTTGGTACTTCATGTCTAGATCAACTCCATAACCACGGACATTCTCTTGGTTTTGATACTGTGCATTCGGTGCTTGAATAGGGACCAACAAAATCAATCCCTTTGTATTTCTATAGAAGCTGTTCAGTTCAACTGTCAAAGGCTTCAAGAGCTGCGTATGGAGACCAAGGTTGAAATTTAAACTCTGTTCAGGGTTCAATTCAAAATTAGGGACGATGAAGATGTTGTTTCCAAAGAGTTCCTCCCGTTCCGGCAGTCTATAGGTATATTCTGCGGATGCTCTCAAGAAATTGTTTTCAGAAAACTGATATTTTATAGCTTCAGTGATCCCCCAATAATCTCCAGAAGTGTTTCTCTTGTCTTTTTCCGTGATATCTACGGAAAACCAGGTGTTCTGATATCCACTTGCTTTGTAGGCATAGTATTTACCCATCAGCTGATTAGTTAAACGATCTTGGATTAGCGATTGCTCATAGGAAAGCCCAAAAACATGTTTCTGGTAAGTTGATGCCAAACTCAGGACATCAATGTCCGAACCTTCTAGTTTTACGCCAAGTGGGTCCTTTCCAGATCGGTTGGCCGAACTGAATACATAGTTTAATTCAACCTTGCTATTCGGGCTAACTAAATAGCTCAAATTCGTCCTATTGACCCATTGCTTCTCGTCGATCTTGGATTGGGAGGGAAGTCGGCTTTCTCCCAAATTGGCACCGGGCTTAAAATTTCCGAACCAATCATAAGTACCCCTTAGCGTGTCAATCCGTTGTGTCTGCAGGATATTGTAGGAATTGAATTGATCAATACGTAATTTGTTATCCAGGAAGTTTGCTTTATACCGTATCGAAGGGGCGAGGGTTGCTTGGGTAGAGTGCAAAGCACCATAAGCATCGGTCATTAAAGCAGGATGTTGTTGTTCCTTATAAAGATTGAATCCCGTTAAGCTGAACTTTAGTTCATCTGCCCATGATCGGTTCCGCATGCCCACATACAGCTCACCCAGATAATGTCTATATGCATTGTGAAATAGGGAAAGTCTCTGCGGTTCCTTGTTTTTGGTCTCTGGATTTACGACATCGACCAAGGCATCGTAATCATTGGAAGAATAATTATAGAAAAACTCACCACCATAACTCCATTTTTCATTCTTTGAAAGATTGGAAGCCATCAATCCAAGTCTATGCGTATTAAAAGAGCCCAGTTCATAATAGACCTTGGCATGTTTTCCCTGATTTTTATTAGTGACCAAGTTTACAGCACCACCTAATGCATCCGAGCCTAATGAAACAGGCAAAACGCCCTTATATATTTCTACATGGTCCAGCATTTCAATAGGTAGAGAAGATAGGTTGTAGCCATCACCTAGGTAATCCAAAGGGATTCCATCCTTAAAGTATTTGATTGCCTTGCCCTGAAAACCATTTACGGATACCTCAGGGCGGCTTCCTAAGCCCCCATTCTGTCTCACCCTGATTCCCGTGCTGCGGTTCATCAGGTCGCTCAATGATAAGGCCTGGCTGGATACAGCCCGGGTATCGATAAATATATTGCGGATTGCCGCTTGCTTTATTTTTTTGTTTTCTGAATTCCCAATGATGGTCACCCCTTCAATTTGAGCTACCTCCTGCTGTAGGGAAAGCACTAAATGCAACTCTTCAAAACTGTTCTTAGTAAATGATCCCTGGTAGGGGATATAACCAATAGCTTTTACCTCAATAGTGTATTGCCCAGATTTTATGGACTCCAGGTAATAGGAACCAGTTTTATCTGTACTCCCCGCATATTCTGCAAAATGTATGCTTGCTCCATCAATTTTTTCCTTAGTTTGATCATCTACAACATCGATTTGAATCGAACTGCCCTGTTGGGCAAAAACTAAATTGTGACTAAAAATAGTTAGTAAAACTAAAATCGTATCCTTAATAAAACTCATCCTTTCTCCTAAATAGCGTTGATTTGCTGGTAAATATAGGCTTATTTATAATTAGTTTAAATAAAGTTTGTCATTTATTTAGAATCTATCTAATTTAGCTCCGAGTCAAAATGCTAAATGCAAACATTTAACTATGCCCAAAAAAATCATTGAGATAACAGTAAACATTCTGAACAATTGCGACCAATTTGTTGGTGATCCATTGTTCCTTGCTGGAACTTTCAATAATTGGGATACCGATCATTTATTGGTAGGAACAATCCCTGAAAAGGGGCAGTCTGTCCAATACTTGCTGCCCGAAGTACCAAGCGGAGAACTTGAACTGAAAATTACTCGTGGCAATTGGCAAACACTCGAAGCTACACAAAACGGCAAACTGAAATCGCCTCAAGTATTCAAGGTACAAAGAGACTCAGAAATCAATTTAGAGATAGAATCTTGGCGGGACCTTTTCCCCAAATCAACTGCGAGTAAACAGGTGCATACTCTGGATGAACATTTCTATTTTCCAGATTTGAATGTATATCGAAAGGTTATGATCTACTTACCCAAAGATTATTTTCATACTGACAAGCATTATCCAACCATTTATATGCATGATGGGCAGCATCTTTTCGATGAAGCTCGATCGATTGGTCGATCAGGACCTGTAGAATGGATGGTGGATGAATTCCTGGATGAAATTGATCCGTCTACAATCGTAGTCGCGATAGATCATGCAAAGAATTATGAATTAAGACAACAAGAATACCTTGTGCATCCCGTTCAGGGGACTAAGAATCCTTTGGGATGGCTGTACCTCGAAGATATTGTCCATACCTTAAAACCATTTGTGGATAGCAATTATAGGACTCTTTCCGACCCATGGAATACCGCTATGGTCGGTAGTTCCATAGCAGGCCTGTTAACGCTGTATGCCGGGCTGAAATATCCTGGAGTGTTCGGTACTTCCGCTGTTTTTTCCCCATCTATCTGGATGGACGAGTCAAATCTGTATAGCTATTCTGAAAGCATGCTTAAAAAAGGAACGGATCGATCTGACCAAGAAATCTATTTTTATATGGGTGATCGGGAAAGGCGCTTTCGGTTGATGGACTCCCATAATAACATGAAAATTGACCTAGATCGCTATTTCAACTGGATAAAAGATAGTTTTCCTGGCAAATTAACGCTCAATATCAATCCTGAAGGTAAACATGGAGCCTATTATTGGCAAAAAGCATTCGAAGAATTTTACCTGCACTGGAAATCAAGAATTAACTCCATATATATAAATAAGTAACTATGAACACAATTAACTTCAATCACAAGTGCTCAATCATTTCAAAAGCTCTCTTCCTCAGTACAGGGTTATTCTTTTGTGGTACTTTGGCTTTCGGCCAACAGGTAGTGAAATCTTCACATGCTGGAACTGGCGTTTATGAAGCGGTAATCAATACGAACGATGGACATATCTATGTGACTTCAGCTGGTTCTAGAGCTAATCCAGGCGGTGCAATCTATAAAATTAACCCCAAAGATTTGGCTATTGTGGATAGCATCAGTCTAAAAGAAAACCCCCCATTCGGAATTGGAATCAATAATAAAACCCAGATTGCCTATACCACCAATACAAGAACGAATTCGGTAAGTGCCGTGGACCTAAAATCTGGAAAGTTATTGGCAACCATTAAAAATGGAGCCGAAGAATCCCATACCCGTGAGGTATTGGTTGATGAAGAAAACAACCTGATTTACGTATCTGATGTAGGTGATCCTAGTAATATTTGGGTCATTGATGGAAAAACGAATACCTATTCCCATTCTTTGGACAACCTTGGGAAAACAGCCACTGGCATGACTTTCCTGAAAGGAACGGACAAGATCTATGTGTCCGTTATTGGTGATAATTCCATTTACGTTGTCGATGTAAAAAGTAAAAAAGTTGAAAAGCAGTTTCCATCAGCTGGTGAAGCACCGGTAAATATTACTTCGGATGGAGAGCGCCTATTTGTTACCAACCAAAAGTCTGGCACTGTAACGGTTTTAGGTCCTGATGGTAATTTGATCAAGAGTATCCCAACGGGGGATGGTGCCATAGGGATAGCCTTTGATAAAGTGAAAAACAGAATTTATTCTGCCAATCGCCAAACTGGCACCACGAGTATTATCGATGCCAAGACATTAGAGGTAGTAGCGGATCTGCCTACTGGTTCTCGTCCTAATCATGTAAAGATCGATCCTAAATCAGGAGAGGCCTTTGTCATCAACAAAACCAAGGGTGGTAGACCAGTGGAAGGTCAGCCCGTGGAGGTCGACAAGAATGGCGATACCATCACAAAAATAAATTAATAAAATCTTGATGATTGCTATGTCCTGAACCTGATGGATCAGGGCATAGTTTCATTTTTTAGCATAGCATTTTATTCGGTTTAAAGAGGGCCGTTGAAATGCTGTAAGGAGTTGGAGAAATTGAGTTTATTGAAGAATAAATACCTGCTATGGATCATTGCCATAGGGGTTGTTTTAGTTTTAATCTGGATATCCCTGTTTACAGGTGTGAAGGATATCCATTATTCCGATCTTTCCTCGGATAGTGAAAAGATGCTGTTCTTTCTGATCAGCCGAATTCCTAGAACTTTGGCCTTGGTATTGGTAGGAGCAGGATTGAGTATATCTGGTTTTATCCTCCAACAATTATCGCAAAATAGGTTTGTTTCGCCAACTACTTCTGGGTCTTTGGAGGCCGCAAAAATGGGGATATTGACCGCCTTGATCCTTTTTCCGCAATCCTCCTTGACCATTAGGATGATCTTTGCCTTGCTCTTTACATTCTTTACCTCTTTCCTGTTCATCTATTTTATCAGCAAGATCAAGCTGCGCAGCACTGTATTTATTCCGCTTGTAGGATTGATGTTTGGAAGTATCCTCAGTGCCATTTCAACCTTTTTCGCTTATGAAAAAGGTATAGTGCAAAGTACGCAAGAGTGGCTGCTCGGAGATTTTTCCTCTGTGATGCAAGGACAATATGAAGCTATCTATATCATTCTTCCAGCGGTTATCTTGGTCTATCTGTTTGCCGAACGTTTTACCATTGCGGGTATGGGCGAGAGCTTTGCCAAGAATTTGGGACTTTCCTATAATACTATTGTCTATATAGGCTTGTTTACAGTCTCTATCGTGGTGAGTTCTTCCGTGCTTACCGTTGGAGCTATTCCATTTCTGGGGCTGATCATACCAAACTTGGTGAGTATGGTCTTTGGCGATAACCTTAGAAAGATTCTCCCAATAATAGCTTACGTAGGTGCAGTATTTCTCATTGTATGCGATTTGATTAGTCGGTTGATTGTCTTTCCTTACGAAGTGCCAATTGGGATGACAGTGGGCATAATAGGTGGAATTGTATTCTTGATCTTAATCCTTAAAAAGAAATAAGACCATGAAGCCAATCCTCAAATTTTCTCTATTGCTAGGCTTATTACTTATAGTAATTGGCCTATTCCTGTTCTTTAACATTGACCTTTCCAATAATTACGCAATCAGTAAAAGATCGATTCGACTCTTTAGCATGTTGATAGTTGGCTGTTCGGTCGCCTATTCTTCGATCCTATTCCAGACGATTACTAATAACAGGATTCTGACCCCCTCAATCATGGGTTACGAAGCCATCTTTATCTTGTTCCAGACTGTTATCGTCTTTATCTATGGGGATCGAACTTTTCAAGTCATCAATCAACAGGAGAATTTTTTATTTGCCGTGATCCTGATGCTAGGCTTTTCTTTATTGATCTACCTTTTGATGTTTGGTAAGAATAAAAGAAGCATGTACTATCTCTTACTTACAGGGATGGTATTTGGCACCTTATTTTTGACCATGAGCCAATTCCTGCAAGTTCTTATCGATCCCAATGAATTTTCGATGGTACAAAATTTCATGTTTGTCTCCTTCGCCAAGATGAACAACAAATTGTTGAGCATTGCCGGGATTACCATGTTGGCAGCCATCGTCTATATCAGTTTTAACCTTCGATACCTCGATGTTATTGCACTAGGAAGAGATCATGCCATAAACCTTGGTGTCGATTACAATAAGATGATCAAAAGATTTCTAATCTGTATCACCCTATTGGTTTCAGTATCCACAGCTTTGGTCGGACCCATTACGTTCCTTGGTATTCTGGTCTGTAACCTGACCTATGAACTTTTTAAAACAAGAAAACATCAGTATATGCTCCCTATTTGTGCCGTGATTTCTGTGCTCTGTTTAGTATTGGGGCAGTTTCTAGTGGAACAGGTCATCGGATTTACCACAACGGTCAGTATCATTATCAATTTTATCGGCGGTGTTTATTTTATGTATTTACTATGGTTGACGAGGAAAAAAATAAGTTAAGCTTTGACGCGATAGTCAAGCGCTATGGCAAAAAGGAAGTGTTGAAAAATCTTACCGGTGGTTTTCCACAAGCTAAGATCACCTCCTTGATTGGACCTAATGGTGCTGGGAAAAGTACCTTGTTGTCAATAATAAGTCGCTTGATTAAGCAAGATGCTGGGCATGTGGCTTTCTATGAGAAGGAGCTCTCCTCCTATAAAGGAGCTGAATTGGCAAAAAAACTATCCATCCTGAAGCAGTCCAATCACCTTGAGTTGAAACTTACCGTACGGGACCTCGTTTCCTTTGGACGGTTTCCTTATAGCCAAGGTAAACTGAGCGAATTGGACTGGAGGAAAGTGGATGATGCCATCGCGTTTTCGGATCTAATGGAATTAAAAGATTCCTTTATCGATGAATTGAGTGGTGGACAACGACAGAGGGCGTTCATCTCCATGATCATTGCCCAGGACACTGATTTTATCCTGCTCGATGAGCCCCTCAATAATCTGGACATGAAGCATGCTGTCCATGTCATGAAAACACTGCGGAGGCTCGTGGATGAGTTGGGAAAAACGGTAATCATGGTCATCCATGAAATCAATTTTGCTTCCCAATATTCCGACCAAATTATTGCGCTGAAAAATGGAGAGATCCTTTATAATGATCAAACCAATAAAGTAATCGATGCGAAAATCCTGCATGAAATTTTTGACCTTGAATTTAATATCATCGAAATCAACAATAAAAAAATCTGTAACTATTTCAATCTATAAAATGAATAAGATGTACATCAATATATTAAGGCAATCCATGGCAATGTTAATCTTGCCTTTTGTATTCCTATCCTGCCAATCTAATTCAACGAAGCAAGACGATAAGGTCGTGAGTGACACACTACATATTGAACATAAATTGGGCAAACAGATCATTCCCAAAAACCCCAAACGCAGCGTTGTTCTGGATATTGGTGCTTTAGAAACAATGAATGAATTAGGGATTACGCCTGTCGGTGTGCCCAAGAAATTCCTTCCATCTTACCTGAAGGCCATTAATGACAATCCCGATGTGGCAGACGTGGGTTCTGTGATTGAACCCGACTTTGAAGCCATTGCTGCAACAAAACCTGAAATTATTTTTATTTCAACCCGACTAGAAAGATTTTACCAAGAAATCAATGAGATTGCCCCAACGGTTTTTATCGGAACTGACAATAAAAATTTTCTTCCCTCCTTTGAGAACAATGTCAAACTGATCGGAAAGATATATGGGAAAGAGGAGTTGGCGACTGAAAAACTGGAATCATTGAACAAGAAAATTCTTGCCGCCCAAAGCAAATTCCAACAGGATCCGCATCAAGCACTGTTCTTGATCTATAACAATGGGAAATTTAGTGCCTTTGGTAAAGGTTCAAGGTTCGGTTTTATCCATGATGTTCTAGGCATCAAGCCCGTTCTTGAATTGCAGGATGAATCTGTTCATGGACAACGGGTATCCAATGAATTGATTGCTGAAGCCAACCCTGATTATCTGTTTATCGTCGACCGAAATGCTGCGGTCTTAGGAAAGAAATCAAGTAAAGAGGAAGTGGAAAATCAACTGATCAAACAGACCAAAGCCTTTAAATCAAATAACCTATTTTATCTCGACCCCAATGTATGGTTTATCTCCGGAGGGGGGATAACATCAGTGGATTTGATGGTCGATGATATCGTAAAACTTATTCAATAACAAAAAATGGAAAAGCCAATCATATCAAAACATGTTTTTAAGGTAACGGATAAACAATCTATTACCCCACATTATATTCGCGTGGTCCTGAAATCAGATGAGGAGATAGACTTTGATAAATGCACACCTGGTGCAAACAATAAGATCTTCATCCCTCCGCATGGAAAGAAGGAAGTTCAATTTGCCAGTTTTGATGCGCAAAAAGGGGAGTGGGTCATGCCTGATGAAGACGTGAAACCCATTGTCCGCACTTATACCCATCGGAAATACAATCCCGAAACGCAAGAAATTACGATTGATTTTGTAAACCATGGTGATAACGGTCCTGCCTCAACTTGGGCTCGCAAGGCCGGCCTAGGCGATCAATTGGGGGTTGCCATGAAAATTAGGGAAACTGTCCATTATCCCAAAGTAGACTGGTACCTTTTGATTGGTGATGCGACAGCAATTCCAGTTATCTGTTGTATCCTGGAAAGCCTTCCTTCATCAGCTAAGGGGTATTGTTTGATAGAAATCCCAACCGAGCATGATTTTCATCCAGAACTAAAACATCCCGGATTTGAATTTCAATGGTTAATCAATCCAGAGCCAGAAAAAGGAAGTACATTAGCTACTTTGGCTAAAGAGGTGCAACTACCTAGTGATCAATCGAAGTTTGCTTATGTAGCCTGTGAGTACAGTTCTGTAAAAGATCTTCGAACTTATTTCAAAGATAATCTAGGTTGGTCCAATAAAGATTTTTACGCATTCTCATATTGGAAAGCCGGTGTCGCTGAAGATAAGTCCGCCCAGGACCGAAGGGAAGAAAAGGCAGAATAAATAATTAATTAATTCCTACCTTTTAAGCGGTTTCCTTAGAGAATAATTGCCCCAAAGCACAGTAATAACAATATTGTTAATCATTGGTTTATGCTGATAATCAGAGTCTATTAAGCATAATAGGCAAAATCTGCTCATTATTAAATAATATTCATTTAATAATAGGATTATCAGCTTAATTACTTTCTCTACTATGACCTAATATGAAAAGAAAAGAGCCTAGCATGTGCTTATCAAATACTTAACTGTTGTTTGTTCATAAGCTCGAGGAAGTCGATAAAATCCTGTTCAGATATTATGTAACAGATTTTGGAACTTCAAGATGTTATTCATCTTTCAAGTTTTCTACAGGTTTTGAATTTGCTACTTTTACAGCCTGATAACCTACGGTCAGCAATGCAGAAATGATGGCCAGCAAACCTCCCAAGATAAATGTTGTCCATGAGATCTCGACGCGATAGACAAAATCCTTTAACCACTCATTACTGACCAACCAAACAATGGGTGAGGCTATAAAGAAGGCCACAATGACCATTTTCACAAAATCTTTTGTTAGCATAGCCACAATACCAGAAATGGATGCACCTAGTACTTTGCGGATACAGATTTCTTTTGTCCGCTGGAATGCTGAAACTGTCGAAAGTCCAAACAGGCCAAGACAACTTAGGATTATAGCAATACCGGTACTGATATTGGTCAATTTATGTAGATGTTGTTCTTTCTTATAAAATGATGCAATATTGTCATCATAGAAAGATGTTGAGAAAGTTTCCATTGGAAAATATTTTGCCCAATTATATTTAATGGTTTCAATTATTGTTGGCCAGTTTTTATTATGAGCCAAGCTCAAGCGGATACTATAATCCTGAAGATTATTTTTGTCATACATCAAAACCATTGGCGAAATTTTGCTGTAAAAATCTTGGGTATGAAAATCCTTTACTACTCCCATGATAGGGAATGATTTTCCTTGCTCGAACAAAAATTTTCCAATAGCATCTTCCGGTCTTTTAAAACCAAATGCAGTAAGGGCTGTTTCGTTTATCAAATAACCGTTGGTTGTATCGGATTGGTAGAGTTCTGAACCCGCAAGCAGTGTGATATCATAGAATTTTAAATATGCCGAATCAATCGTCTTGCTGTATAGTTCTTTAGAGATTACGGTACTCCCATCTTCTGGGTGGACATCAAATTTGTTGGAACTATAGCTGTTTGAAATGGGGATATTTCCCATGGTAACACTTTCGATTCCGTTGATTTTTCTTAATTCGTCTGCCAGGAGTATTTTTCGTTCATGATAATTGTCCATCATAAATACCTTAAAGGGTACATGAGTCAAAATCACAGCATCTTTATTAAACCCCATGTCCTTTCGGATAACATAATTCAATTGCTGTCCGATTATTATTCCTGCGACAATAAAAACCTGTGCAATAATGAACTGGAAAATTATGAGACCTTTTCTGAAATCGATCTTTTGATTGCCCAAGGATACATGGCCTTTATTCCTAAAGATATCCACGGAATTGACTTTACTAAAAAGTATTGACGGGAATATTCCTGCGAAAATTACTGTTGCAACAAAAGTAATAATGATAAAAATTGTAATGACCAATGGGTCGGAATAATTCTTCACAGGGTCGCTGATCAAGTCACCTAGAGCTATAAACCCGAGATCGGAAATAAAATAGGATAGAATAAAAGAAAATAATACAATCAAACTGGTCTCAATCATCAATTGAGAAATTAAAGAACCATTGGATCCCCCTAATGTCTTGCGAATGCCAATTTCCTTTGAACGCTGCGGTATCTGCGCTGTAGTAAGGTTTACATAATTAATACATGCCATCCCTAGAAGAAATATAGCCACTGCTACAAGACTAAAAATAACCTTTTTGTTTGTTTTTGAGGCACCTGATTCACTCATATCTGTAGAGAAATGCGATTCTCGGATTGGCATGGTGACCATCGTGCGGTCGAAATCAAAGGGGAGTAGTTTTTCATTTTGTATCTGCCTCCATTTTGAATCAACAAGTCGTTGTATTTGTTCTTTTGAGGCTAATAGGTTCTTCTGATTTTTCGCCAATAAATAAACTTTATCAGCTCCATTGCTACTACCCCAGGCTTGGAGCATGTTGTCTTTTTCACTCTTTTGGACTAAAAAATATTCCTGACCATTAAACTCTGTAGGGAACTCCAAGTTTTGTATTACTCCTGAAACGATTCGCTTTACACTGTCGTTATATATCAATGTCTTTCCAATTACCTCTTGTGGTCTCAATTTTGGAAAATAATGCTTGGCACGGTCTTCGGTTAATACTAGTTGATGGGGCTCTTTCAATGAAAATTCCTTGTTACCCGCCAACCAGTGGTATCCAACCAATTCAAAGAGATCCGGAGTGGTTTCTATAAGAGAAGTTTCATCCCAAGTCGGTTCTTCATACTTTTTTTCCTGACCAGGTATTTCGGGAATGCTTACATTCATCAGGTCTTTTCTAAAATACGGAACTACCATGTCAAGCCCCTTAGGGTCTTCCTGAAGGGCAAAATATATTGGTCTTGAAATTCCTGAAAACAGTTCATCTCGATCTTCCGTCTTAAAGTGTGACAACAGTCTATAGGTGTTCTCTTTTTGAGGAAGCCCTTTCTCAAAGCTCAGTTCAAAGCTGACGTATTTATAGATCACCCAACATGAACTGATTCCGATGGTCAGTCCCAGAACATTCAGAAATGTAAAGAGTGGATTTCTCTTTAGATGTCTAATACTGTTGGTTATTAATAATCTAAACATAGCATATTGATTAATAAATTGGCAAAATATTAGCCCTATTTTACTTTCCCCAAATCATCTGCCAATTTAATAACTATGGTGACTAACAGTTCTTTAGGGGGTTGCTACTTTGAAAGCTGTTCAATTTCGGACATTTTATGTTCGTTATTGTACATAACTAATGCTGGATTAGCTAAGTTTATGATTCTCAAAAAACTGAAATTTTTAGCCTTTTTTATGGAGGAAAGAGGAAAATCCGAATGAATAACATTAGAAATATTTCAAAGATAACCTCGGTTGGTCCAATAAAGATTTTTATGCATTCTCATATTGGAAATCCGGTGTCGCTGAAGATAAGTCCGCCCAGGACCGAAGGGAAGAAAAGGCAGAATAATAAAATCATATTGTTATTAGCTTTCTCAATAAAATCTTGAAAGACGAGAAGTTTAGGTATTAGAATAAATGCAATTTGAATATCATAGGGATGAAACCTGTTTAATCATTCCAATTTTTTTAGCAGATTTCTTAAAGAAAAACCACCCCTAATCGCAATTATAACAATATTGTTATCCAAGGGGCTGTGATAAAAATGATGGCCTAATAACCTGTTTTCAGGCTTCCCATTCATTCTATTCCCAATTTTTTTAAATAATCATTTAAAAATGGGATTATCTGCTTAATGCCTTTCAATTATTAACCTAATTCAGTAGTTTAGCGACAGACTAAATACCTAAATATATGAAATACTGGATCATTTTGCTGCTCTCCTGCGGCATGCCGTTTTTTGTACATGCACAGTGGAATTATCCCAATTTCGATGCATTGACAAAACAAATTCAAGATGTATCTTCAAACAAACTCGTGGAAAGAACTTCCATCGGAAAGTCGGTTGGTTCTGAAGATATCCCATTAATTAAAATCCAAAATGGAAAAACTGCAAAACCCACATTATTGATTGTTGCCGGTGTAGATGGAAAACATCCTGCTGGAGTGGTCAATTCATTAAATGTGGCCAAACAGATCTTAGCCCTTCCTAACGATCAACTGAATGAACTATTGGCCAATAAATCCATTTGGATTATTCCTGTTCTAAATGTAGATGCTTATAAAAGAAATTCCAGTTCTGCAGCTTGGTATTCTGGAAATTCCAGGACCATAGACAATGATCGTGATGGTCGGATCGATGAAGACCCTGAAGTAGACCTAAATAAAGATGGTTTGATTTCACAGATGAGGATCAAAACGCCTGCAGGGCCTTACCGTTCCCATGCCAATAATGCCGATTACCTGGTTTTGGCTGAACGTAATAAAGGTGAATCGGGAACATATGAACTTTATACCGAAGGACGTGATGCAGATCAAGATGGTGCAATCTCGGAAGATGGTAAATCAGGTGTCAACTTGGACAAGAACTTTACCTTTGATTATCCTTTTTTCGAACCAGAAACGGGGGATTATGCTGCTTCGGAGCCGGAAACCAGGGCAATCATCGATTTGATCTTCGAAAATCCACAAATTGCGGCCGTATTGCACTTCGGCTTGCAAAACAATCTATCTGTACCTGAACAATTCGATCAAAGAAAAGCTTCGGAAAGAATTACGAAGTCTTGGACCAATAACGATGCACAAGTTTCTGCATTTGTGAGCAAGATCTATAATGATGCCGTAAAACCAATGGGAGAAGCTCCAAAAATGCCTGCTGGTAAAGGAAACCTAAGTCCAACGATTTATTACCACACAGGTAAATTCAGCTTTGTTACTCCATCATGGTGGATTCCGACCATTTCGGATACGACGAAGAATGCTGGACCGAAAGTACCAGCAACAAACAACTCCGACCGTTTTGTGAACTGGGTTAAAAACCAAGGCATCCAAGGAGCAATCCTTCCATGGGCCAAGGTTAACCATCCGGATTTTCCAAATCAGGATGTGGAAGTCGGTGGGGTAGTGGAACGTTTTATGAACAACCCTCCCATAGCATTATTGGATGCTGCAGCAAAGATGCACAGCAATTTTGTGGTTGAATTGACACGCTCTCTTGCCAGCTTGGAATTCTCAAGCCCGAAAGTGACCAATCTTGGCGATGATATCTACCGTATCGAAGTGAAAGTCTTCAATACGGGTGCCATGCCTGTCTATCCGGAAATTGCAGATAAGATCAAGCATGTTTCCAAAATGAAATCCATTATGGAATTGCAAAAAGGACAATCTTTCCTAAGCGGAAAACGCCTTCAACTTTATCCAACCCTTCAAGCTGGTGCTTCCAATACCTTCTCTTGGTTGGTCAAAGGAAAAGGTAAAGTACAGTTGACTGTTGGTTGCCCGACTGCCGGTGAGAAAACCCTAGATATTAACCTATAAAATCTGCCAAGAAATGAGACTATCATATAAAATATTATCACTTGCCTTAGCACTTAGTGTTTCGGCAGCATTTGCCCAAAAGAAAAATGACGATGTCAGCAAGGAGATCGCCGGTCTACGGGCTGTTGGTTCGCCCTCCAATCCTAAAGTTCAAATGAATTGGAGCCGTTACCACGACCTAAAACAAATGGAACAGTTCTATAAGGACCTACAAAAAGCCTATCCTGACCTTATTAAATATGAGTCTATTGGGAAAAGTTATGAAGGCAGGGACATCTTTGTCCTGACCGTAACGGATTTCAAGGAAGGTAAACCCGAAAGAAAACCGGCAATGTGGATCGATGGTAACATCCATGCCAATGAATTGCAAGGGTCTGAAATATCCATGTACACCGCATGGTATCTCTTAGAAAACTATAATACGGTCCCGTTTATCAAAGATTTGTTGAAGGATAAGGTGTTTTACATCGCGCCAACGATCAATCCAGATTCTCGTGAATACTTTATTTACCAACCGAACACCATGCACTCCTCTAGGACTGGTCGAAGACCATTTGATAACGATGGCGATGGACTGGTAGCAGAAGATCTATACGATGATTTGGATGGAGATGGCGAAATTGTCATGATGCGCCGCAAGTCCAAGACCGGAAGGTTTAAAGCCGATCCTGAAAATCCTAATCGTATGCTGATGGTGAAACCAGGGGAAGTCGGCGAATATGAAATGCTGGGTTTTGAGGGGATTGACAATGATGGCGATGGGTTGGTCAATGAGGATATCACAGGAACTTATGACCCTAACCGTGACTGGGGATGGAACTGGCAGCCAAACTATGTACAGGGTGGTGCCCTCTACTATCCAGGAACCTTGCCTGAAACGCAAGCTGTCAAGAAATTTATCTATGCCCATCCGAATATCGCAGGAGCGCAATCGTATCACAACTTCGGAGGTATGATCCTGCGTGGTCCAGGAGCCGCAGATGATGAAAGGTTCTACTCAAGAAAGGACGTTCAGGTATATGATGCCCTAGGAAAGACCGGAGAAAAGATGTTGCCGGGCTATGATTATATCGTGATCCATAAAGATCTGTATACCGTGTTTGGTGGCGAGATCGATTTCTTGGCCCTGACCCGTGGTATCTTTACTTTCTCCAATGAATTGATGACTACCTACAAGCTATTCAATGAAAAGTCCGAAGGTGGCCTGAGGAACAGTGATGAGTATTATGAGTTTGATAAGCTTTTGATGTTCGGAGATGCCTATGTGCCATGGAAGGAGTTTGATCATCCGCAATATGGTAAGATCGAAATCGGTGGAGCTAAGAAAAACTATACTCGTAACCACCCAGGTTTCTTATTGATGGAGGATGCACACCGAAATGCCGCATTTACCATTTACCATGCTTACCACATGCCTAAATTGGAGGTAATGGAATCCAGCATTAAACCTCTTGGTGGTAATCTATATGAAGTGAATGCAACCATTTGGAATACCAGAATTGTTCCTACACACTCAGACCATGATGTGAGACATAAGATAGAACGCCCTAACCATATCCGATTAGAAGGTGCACAGGTGGTAACAGGGATGCAGGTATTGAACGCTGACTTCAATGAAACGCTGGAGCAAAAGTATCAGCCACAGCAGATCGAAGTACCTACTATTGATGGTATGAGCTCCGTGAAGGTAAGATGGATCGTAAAAGGAAATCCTAGTTCAGCGAAGCTGATCGTGGATAGCCCTAAAGGTGGATACCTTGAATATAATCTGAAGGACGCAGCGAACAAGTCCTAATCAAAACAGCAACAATTTACAAATCGGTTTATACCTTGAAGCAGCAATCTACGGATTGCTGCTTTTGTTTTTTTTGGGGGGAAGTAAGGTCATAGCGAAATCGTAATATGAGAAAACCATTGTTAATAAAGAAAGGATAGTTCCGAGATCTTTTGGAAAAAGCTCTCCTTTTCCAGGGTCACCCTGAGGAACGAAGGGTCTCGGAACCAAACATATCAAGTGTGTATTGGCGTACAGGTCCTCAATCGAAGATTGAGGATGACAGGGTCATGAGACAGAAACGTACATGCCCCCTTCACTTATCATTCAGAATGGTTTTAGCCTTTTTGTTATTATGTCTAATATTTAAAATAAAAACATATATAACACCAATATTGCTCAATCCTATAAGAAGGAACTCTTTTGTGTTTATGTTTTTTACTACATAAGAATAGATTACTAAAACTTCTAATAATATACAGCATATAAATGCTGTATATAAAAATGAATTTCTCATAATTTCTTATTTACGAGTAGGCTTCTGTAATAAGACATCCTACTATAATTCTATTGATCTATAATTACATATAATATAATAAAAACAGAGGAATATTACAGTTTATGACAAACATTATTTAAAGCCAATACCAAATAGGACTGATTAAATTGAATGTGTCAGCTGTTTTTTAGGTTGATATCCTGACCATGTTCGAGAATCATTCGAGACACATTCGAGAAAACCTTTAATAATATTCTAGCCATTTTCGGAATTTTCGGAATATGTCTCGAATAAGGTCAAAGCTATTCCCCTAATTTTTCTGCTGGTTAGGGTTCAGGAATCTTATAATGAAAAATTATTGAGGTGATTCTGTAGGATTTTACTCTTCATAGCATCTTCCAAGTCTCCAAAAGTGGATGGAGAATAGGGATTGGAGAACTGTCCATTTTCAATCTGGTAAATTACATCACAACTATTCTTCAGTGTCGAAAAAATATGTGAGGATATAAGGATAATTTTTCCTTTGTTCTTAAGCATCTTGATGATTTCCTCAAGGATTATAGAACTCTCCAGATCGATACCATTAAAAGGTTCATCCAAGATAATGAAATCATTCTGTTGAAAGAGAACGGCCATAATCGCCAATTTCTTTTTCATTCCTGTAGAATATTGGCTGATATATTCCTTTAAAGGTAGTTTAAAAATATTCTTTTCCTGAAGGTTTTTCATCTTTATTTTCCGAGCATCCGCCATCAGATAGATATGTTCTTCTCCGGTGATCTTGGGTAAGAAATAAGGTTCCGCCGTTAAAAAACCGAGGTGATTCTTGATTTCCTTGTAGCCCGTCTTGATTTTTCCTTCATAGTCCTCCATTTCAGCCATGCACCTGAAGAAAGTAGTTTTTCCAGAACCATTCTCTCCGACAATGCCGTAGACCTTTCCAGGCTCAAAGATCACGTTGATATGCTTGAGGACTGTCTTGGAGCCATAGGATTTACTGAGGTTAATTACTTCTATCATGCTGCAGATTTTAAGTTTTGGATGGCTTTGTAATAATAGTAGGGGATGATGACCAGGACCAATGGATAAAAGGCAAGGCATAATCCTAGAACGATACTTTCTGAAACACTGACCTTTCTTGGAAAGACCGCATATTTGAGACAGATAGCAAAGGGAATCAGGAACAAACCTAAACCCCAAACAATAAGTGCCTTCGTGATGTCCTCTGGGAAGATAACACAGAGCGGAATCGCAATAGGCAATAACAAAAGACTTAACTGTATTATTCCTCTCGTGAATTTGTGGAGTAGAAACGCCACTGGTTTTCTGTTTTGGTTCCAAAGAATTATCCCTGGCTCTATGACTTGATAATAGAGGGTTCCACAGATGCAGATGCAAAACATGCAGAAGAGTGCTAGGTTTTGATTACCAAAGGCTAAACCAATATATGCCAAGACATATAAAATAATCAGCAGAGGCCAGGTCCTTCGGAAACCGATAATAAATTCAAAAGGGTATTTCCTGAACGGAGTTGGAAAGGTGCCAGACCATAGGCTGTTTGTGGACACAAAAACGAAAAGTACAGCAATGGCCAATAGTACAAGGGCAAGATTAAGTTTGCCGAATATGATTAATAGAATGACCGTTCCAAAACTAAGGATCAGGTTTTCTAGGATCCTGATGAGATAATAGTCCAGGTTATTGAAGGTCATCTTGAGGAAGTCATTTCGCTGGTATTCGGCAAGGCTAAATAAAGCTTGAAAATTCAACAGGAATATGAGATAGGCTGCCCAATAGGGGTACTGTCTTAGTAAATAGAAAAAGGCGATATATACCAATGCGATTGCAGGAAAAATCAATAGCCATGGAAGACCGAAATCTTTCATCGATCTACAGATAATCTTCCACTGCAAATTGAAGTATGTCTTCATGCGCTTTAGGCTTTAGGCTTAACCTTTGTAATTAGTCAGAAATTTTCCTGTTATGTTACAGGAGTCAGAATAAAATATGATTTTAAACCAAAAAAGCAGTGTTAACGTCGGTTAACACTGCTTTTTTATTATTTCTAGACCTCAAACAACCAAGAAAATCGTCTTATGTCTATTGTCTAATTAAGAATTTCTTTTCAACTGTTCATCCAATAGTTGACGTTTAAGAAGTTGTTCTCTTTCCATAGATTTTTTTCTAAGGGTCTGAAGTTCTTCCTGAAGTTCATCTACGGTATGTTTGCTTTCTTCAGTGTCAACTTTAGCTTTTCTGAAGGCCGCTAAAATTCCAAATAAAGCAATCGCTAGCACAATGATGATCACCCAAACCATGGTATGGTAAGAGCTCTTGGAAAATTGGATTCCAAGGAAAGAAATGCTGTCGGTTTTTTGTTGTTCAGTTTGTAAAGCAGCAGATAGGTTGGTTACAGAATCTTGTAGGCTCTGTAGGCTACCTTCGGTAGAAGACGCATCGCCTTTCAATCCGGAAATTTGCTTTTTATAAATGCTCAAGGAGTCTTTAACGTTTTGACGGATGATATCAAGATTTGTCTTTCTGATAATCTTAAAGTCCTTGTCCTGGTTTCTAGATTGCAAATTCAAATAGACGAATTGGCTGTCTAGAGGAGCCGTTTTCAGTTTTTGTTGTAGGGTTTGTCCAAATAGGGGTGAACTAAATGTCCAAAACATTAAAAAAAGTGATAATAATCGCATAGTTATAGGGTATATTTCTTGCTTTAAGAGTCAAGTTTAGCAATTTAATTAGAATTACAAAAGAAATTCTAAAAATTGATTCAATAATACACTAATCTATTTATTTGATTAACCTTAGGTTAACAATTATTTGTCTTTCCGATTAAATAGGGAGGGTTATTTTGTAATATCTAATCCAATTCCTGAAACTGTTCCATCATTTGTAAAATACCTTCCTGTTTACTGCTAAGTATTGAATAATACCCAATTCTGGTTTATAGAATTGTAAAAGTTCTTAATAATTAGAGGTTTAAGATAATTTCGTTAAATTTATCATGATTATAAACTTCAGGACATAAATAAATATTATTCCAAAAAATATTTTATCAACTGATTGATTTTTAGATAATTATTTGGTTGTCCTAAGCTCTAAAAGATTTATTAATTCCCGATTGGGAAAATAACGCAATGTACAGATATGATTAATAAGACAGTATCTAATGCACAGCAAGCTATCAAGGGGATTGAGGATGGCATGACCATCTCCTTGGGTGGTTTTGGGCTGTGTGGGATTCCTGAGAACCTGATTTCGGCTTTGTTGGAAAAGCGGGTCAAAGACCTTACTTGCATCAGTAACAATGCCGGGGTGGATGATTTCGGTTTGGGCCTGTTGCTGCAGAACAAGCAGATCAAGAAAATGATTGCATCCTATGTAGGGGAGAATGCTGAATTTGAAAGACAGATGTTGAGTGGTGAGCTGGAGGTAGACTTAGTTCCACAGGGAACTTTGGCCACGCGTTTAATGGCTGGGGGTTACGGACTGCCAGTTATTTATACCCCTGCGGGAGTGGGGACCGAAGTAGCGGAGGGAAAGGAAGTAAGAAGGTTTACCTTCCATGGAGTAGAGAAAGATTATCTAATGGAATATGCTTTTGAACCTGACTATGCTTTGGTAAAAGCATGGAAAGGGGATACCGCGGGCAACTTGGTTTATCGTGGTACGGCCCAGAATTTTAACCATGCAGTCGCCATGTGTGGTAAGATCACCATCGCAGAAGTGGAGGAATTAGTGGAGGTAGGCGAGTTGGATCCTAACCATATCCATACCCCTGGCATATTTGTAAACAAGATATTCCAAGGTGCGAAGTATGAAAAAAGAATTGAACAAAGAACAGTAAGAATTAGAGAAGATAATGCGTAAAAAAGTATATATCGTTGCTGCCAAGAGGACAGCAATGGGAAGTTTCGGGTCATCCCTGGCCACTGTTTCCTCCACTGAGTTGGGGGCTACGGTCATCAAAGCTGTTATGGACGAAATTAAATTGGAGAAGCACCATGTGGATGAAGTCTATATGGGTTCCGTTCTCCAGGCGAATCTGGGACAGGCACCTGCCAGGCAAGCTTCAAAATTTGCCGGTTTACCCGACCACGTACCTGCCACAACCATCAATAAGGTCTGTGCAAGTGGTATGAAAGCGATTTCAATTGGCGTGCAGCAGATTCTATTAGGTGATGCCCAAGTGGTGATCGCTGGAGGAATGGAGAATATGAGCCAAGTTCCTTTTTATGATACAGCAGCTAGATGGGGTGCTAAATATGGCGATCAGAAATTAACAGATGGCATCCAAAAAGATGGACTAACGGATGTTTATTCGGATAAGGCCATGGGGAATTGTGGTGAACTCTGTGCGGAAAAATATGAGATCAGTAGAGCGGATCAAGATGAATATGCCATTCAATCCTATACCCGAAGTAAGATTGCCTGGGAGACGGGGAAATTCAAGAATGAAGTGGTTCCTGTAGAGGTAAAATCTAGAAAGGGTTCCGTCATGGTTGATGAAGATGAGGAATTCAAGAATATCAACTTTGAAAAGGTCAGTCAATTGAAGGCATCCTTTAAAACCGATGGAAAGATCACGGCTGCCAATGCATCGACCTTAAGCGATGGAGCTGCTGCGGTGATCTTGATGAGTGAAGAAAAAGTAAATGAGCTTGGCGTTAAGCCCTTGGCAGAGGTGATTGCATATGCAGATGCGGAACAATCTCCGGAATGGTTTACCACTACACCGACTGCTGCTACCCAGAAAGTATTACAGAAGGTTGGATTGACAGTAGATGATATCGATTATTTTGAATTCAACGAGGCTTTCTCGGTTGTAGCCTTGGCCAATGCCAAGCTATTGGACATTTCAGAAGACCAGATGAACGTTTACGGTGGTGCAGTCTCATTGGGGCATCCATTGGGTTGTTCCGGTGCTCGGATCATCGTGACTTTAACCAGTGTTTTACATCAGGAAAATGGTCAGCTAGGACTTGCCGCAATCTGTAATGGAGGCGGTGGGGCAAGTGCCATGATCCTTAAAAAGATTTAACCTATGTTGGACAAATTTGGAATAGCAAAACGAATTGCTAAAGAGATAAAGGACGGCTATTATGTCAACCTGGGGATTGGTATCCCAACCTTGGTTGCCAATTATATCCCCGACAATATCAATGTAGTTCTGCAAAGTGAAAATGGTTTGTTGGGTATGGGACCTTTCCCATTTGAAGGTGAAGAAGATGCAGACTATATCAATGCCGGAAAACAGACCATCACGACCTTACCGGGCTCAGCCTTCTTTGATTCGGCCATGAGCTTTGGCATGATCCGCTCCCGAAAGATCGACCTGACTATCCTAGGTGCCATGGAGGTTTCAGAGAATGGTGATATCGCCAACTGGAAGATTCCCGGTAAAATGGTAAAAGGAATGGGTGGAGCCATGGATCTAGTGGCAAGTGCTGAAAATATCATTGTGGCCATGCAACATGTCAACAAAGCTGGCGAGTCTAAACTGCTGCCGAGTTGTACATTGCCCTTGACGGGTGTGAAATGCGTTAAGAAGATCGTCACGGAATTAGGCGTATTTGAAGTGTTGCCAACTGGCGGATTTAAGGTACTCGAACTCCATGATGGCGTATCCTTGGATATGGTAAAACAAAGTACCGCAGGTAAACTTTTTTATTAGAATAATGTCATAGACGAAGGTCTATGACATTATTCTAAGACATAAGACAATAGACACAAGACAATAGACACAAGACAATAGACCGTTCAGCGCGCTAGGTCTTGTGTCTGTTTTTTTAAAGTTTTTGTCATCCTGGACCGAAGGTTCAGGAACTGTACGGCAATACAACCCGTTAAATCAGTAAAACCATATTTATGCAATATTCCGATAAGTTTCAATCCTTTCGGCAGACGGTCTGATCTTGGTCCATCCTCTCATCCCTTCCATCCTGGTTCAAAACATGATCTTGGTCCATCCTCTCATCATTTCCATCCTGGTTCAAAACGTATGTATCTGAAACACTCCTCCCAATTTCGGTTAAGATTATATCATTTAATTTGTTATTAGATAGATTGGCTGCTGTATTATGATTATTGTATAAAATGTTTTTACAGTACAAAATCTGAAAAAACATTAACCTTTTTAATCTTTTATTTAAAGTTTCAGTGAAGATATGTGACTTAAGTTACATACAGCATGACAGTGCATAACAGTTGAATGAAAGAAATAAAATATCTTCGGAATAACTTAAAAACCTAAATCACTTTTTGATCACGTATGAATGCATTAGCAGGAGTAATATTTCATTTTATTGGTGGCTTTGCGTCTGGTAGTTTTTACGTTCCGTTTAAGAAAGTAAAGGGCTGGTCTTGGGAGGCAATGTGGATTTTAGGTGGTTTGTTCTCTTGGATCATTGTTCCTCCGATTGCAGCATGGCTGACAATTCCCAATTTTTGGGATATCATCAGCAATACAGGAAACCATATTTTAGGATATACTTTTCTGTTTGGTATATTATGGGGAATAGGAGGGTTGACCTATGGTCTAGGGGTGAGATATTTAGGGGTTTCCTTGGGGAGCAGTGTGATTCTGGGACTGAGTATGGTCTTTGGTTCCCTGATGCCGGCCATATATTATTTCTTCAATAGGACCGAGGGGAAGCATGGCATTGATTATTTCTTTACGGAGAACGCTGGAATCTGTGTGATGGTTGGCCTGTTGGTCTGTGTGGTTGGGATCTATTTATGTGGGAAGGCAGGTGTGCTAAAGGAAAGAAGTTTGGGAGCCTTGGGATCAGAAGCGAAGGCAGACTATAATTTTGGGTTAGGGATCATTGTCGCTATCGTATCTGGGGTTTTGAGTGCCTGTTTTAATTTTGGAATAGAATCCGGCAAACCCATGGCAGAAGTTGCCAATAATTTATGGAAGTCTGCGCATCCAGGTCAAGGTGAGTTTTTATACCAAAACAATGTAACCTATATCGTAATCCTCTGGGGTGGATTTAGCACAAATTTTTTATGGTGCCTGTACCTATTGATCAAGAACCATTCGTTTGTAGATTATACGAAAAGGGATACGCCAATTGGAAAGAACTTTTTGCTCTGTGCCATAGCCGGGACGACTTGGTACCTGCAGTTCTTTTTCTATGGGATGGGCGAAAGTAGATTGGGCAATGGTGCGAGTTCATGGATCCTGCACATGGCCTTTATCATTTTGATTTCCAATGCTTGGGGAATTGCCCTCAAGGAATGGAAAGGAGTTAGTAAACCAACATATACAGCGATCATTGCTGGAATAGCCACTATCATTCTGTCGATTTGTATAGTGGGATTTGCGAAAACATTAGAATAATAAACTAAATACATATAACTGTGAGAACATACAAACACGTTAATTATTTATGGGACGATGAGTACGCTCAACAGCTTGCGGGTGATGAGGTAGCTCTGTTATTATACCGTTCTAACATTTTAGGATCGGATTTAAGGATTACCAATTACGGCGGAGGAAATACCTCTTGCAAGGTAATGGATAAAGACCCCTTGACCGGAGAGGAAGTAGAGGTAATGTGGATCAAAGGTTCAGGAGGGGATATAGGAACATTGAAGAAGTCCGGACTAGCTGCTTTATATGTAGATAGGCTACGGGATCTTGAAAAAGTGTACCGAGGGATAGAACATGAAGATGAGATGGTTGAACTGTTCAATCACTGCATTTTTGATCTAGCGTCGAAAGCACCTTCAATCGATACCCCATTACATGGATTTTTACCATTCAAACATATTGATCATCTTCACCCCGATGCAGCGATTGCCATCGCGGCAGCCAAGGATGGCAAGAAAATTACCCATGAGCTCTTTAACGGGACCATTGGTTGGGTGGATTGGCAAAAACCAGGCTTTGACCTTGGATTGCAATTGCGTGAATGTCTGGAAGAAAATCCGGGCATCCGCGGCATCATGTTGGGTTCCCATGGTCTATTTACCTGGGGCGACAATGCAAAGGATTGCTATATCAATTCCTTGGATGTGATTGAAGCTTGTGCGAATTACCTGGAAGAAAACTACGGTAAGAACAGAGCAATATTTGGGGGGCAGAAAGTAGAAAGTCTGGATCCTAAAGGAAGACAAGTACAGGCGGCTAAAATAGCGCCTATTTTAAGAGGGTTCTGTTCCAGTGAACGCCACATGATTGGTCATTTCACAGATGACCACCGTGTACTGGAATACATCAACTCCAATGATCTGGAGAAATTGGCACCATTAGGTACCAGCTGTCCAGATCATTTCTTGAGAACCAAGATACAGCCATTGATCCTGAACCTGGACAAGGATGAAGACTTGAATGATGTAAAAGCATTGAAGGAGAAACTTGCTCCCCTGTTTGAGGATTATAGGGCCATGTATACGGAATATTATGAAACCTGTAAACACCCGAACAGCCCAGCGATCAGGGATAGAAATCCAGTGATCATTATTTATCCTGGTGTAGGGATGTTTGCCTTTGCGAAAGACAAACAAACGGCAAGGGTAGCCGCGGAGTTCTATACCAATGCGATCAATGTGATGAAAGGTTCAGAGGCGGTAAGTGAATATACATCCTTGCCTAGACAAGAAGCTTTCAATATTGAATATTGGCTGCTTGAGGAAGCAAAATTACAGCGTATGCCGAAACCGAAAGCCTTATCGGGAAGGATTGCCTTGGTGACAGGTAGTGCCGGCGGTATAGGCAAGGCTATCGCCAAGAAATTTGCCGAAGAAGGTGCTGTCATTGTACTGAATGACTTAAATGCTGAAAGATTGGCTGGTGCAAAAAAAGAATTTGAAGCTGCTTTTGGAAATGACAATGTAGTCTCTGTACCTTTAGATGTAACCAATGAAGAACAGATCAAAGTCGCATTTGAAAAAGCATGTTTAAATTACGCAGGTATTGACATCGTAGTGAACAATGCTGGGCTATCGATTTCAAAAACCATTGAGGACCATAGTACAAAGGATCTTGATCTATTATACGATGTTTTGGTGAAGGGACAGTTTTATGTCACTCAACAAGCTGTACATGTCATGAAAGCTCAAGGAATAGGCGGGGATATCCTCAATATTGTGAGTAAGAATGCGTTGGTAAGTGGACCAAACAATGCTGGATATGGCAGTGCCAAGGCCAGCCAATTACACCTTAGTCGCTTAAATGCCGCAGAGTTAGGTCCAGACAAGATCAGGGTCAACGTGGTAAATCCAGATGCGGTTATTTCGGACAGTAATATCTGGGCCGGAGGATGGGCCGAAGGAAGAGCAAAAGCCTATGGTATATCTGTTGAAGAGTTGCCGGCTTTCTATGCGAAACGAACTTTATTAAATGAGGTGATCTTGCCGGAAGATATTGCCAATGCATGTTTTGCCTTTGTTGGCGGTCTGTTGAACAAATCAACAGGGAATGTATTGAATGTAGATGGTGGAGTTGCCATGGCCTTTGTGAGATAAGGGCCGTTCCAATAACATAAAGCAGATACGATGAGAATTGCGAAAGAACAGATTGAAGAGCACAATAGGAAATTGGAAAGTAGGCATCAGCGTGCTTTCCAATTTCTGAAAGAAGATATTCAAGGGATTGAAGCTATTGTATCGAAGCTTGAAAAGTTTCAGGTTGCCATTCCTAGTTGGGCTCTGGGAACGGGAGGTACCCGTTTCGGGAGGTTTAGTGGTAAGGGTGAGCCTGGGACATTGGAGGAAAAGATTGAGGACGTAGGTTTATTACATGCCTTAAATCGGTCAAGTGGTGCCATTTCATTGCATATCCCTTGGGATATCCCTCAAGATTCCCAAAAGATCAGGGATATGGCAGCTTCCTTTGATCTAAAATTTGATGCGGTAAATTCCAATACCTTTCAGGACCAGAAAGGTCAAGCATTAAGCTATAAACATGGCTCTTTGCAGCATGTGGATCCGAAGGTCAGGAAACAGGCTGTTGCCCATAATAAAGAGGTTATTGACCATGGAATAGCGTTAGGGTCGAAGGCGCTGACAGTATGGTTGGCGGATGGTTCATCCTTTCCTGGTCAATTGAACTTTCGGGAAGCTTTTCAAAATACCTTGGAAAGTCTGAAAGAGATCTATGCCCATCTGCCGGCGGATTGGAAATTGTTTGTGGAGTATAAAGCATTTGAACCTTTCTTTTATTCGATGACCATTGGAGATTGGGGGCAATCTTTGCTATTGGCTACAAAGTTGGGACCTAAGGCATATACGCTGGTTGATCTGGGCCATCATCTTCCTAATGCCAATATTGAGCAGATTGTTTCTTTATTGCTGATGGAAGGAAAATTAGGTGGTTTCCATTTCAATGATAGTAAATATGCTGATGATGACCTCACTGCTGGGGCAATTAAGCCTTACCAACTCTTCTTGATCTTCAGTGAGTTGGTGGAGGGTATGGATGCCCGAGGGATGGACCATGTCAGTGATTTAGGTTGGATGATCGATGCTTCGCATAACTTGAAAGATCCATTGATTGATTTATTGCAATCCGTTGAAGCAATCTTGATTGCCTATGCGCAAGCGCTTTTGGTAGACCGAGAAGCATTGAAAGCGGCTCAACAAAATAATGATATCGTTAAAGCACAGAACATCTTGCAGGACGCATTCCGCACAGATGTCCGACCGATAGTAGCTGAAGCAAGATTACGGTCTGGAGCTGCATTGGATCCACTACAAATGTTCGATGAACTAGCTGTTAGGGATCAATTAGTGAAAGAAAGAGGTGAAAATTCAGTTGCTACGGGATTATAAAAAAATAAATGGGACAAAAAGAACGTATACCTGTTGTTGCCATTTTTGATGTTGGCAAAACGAACAAAAAATTGTTCTTATTTGATGAACATTATCAGATCGTCTTTGAAAAATCAGCACGTTTTTTAGAAACAGTCGATGAGGATGGAGATCCATGTGAAAATATTGAAAGCTTGAGGCTTTCCGTGTTTGATTCGCTACATGAGATTTTCCGTAAAACAGAATTTGAAGTTAAAGCAATCAACTTTACTTCCTATGGAGCAAGCTTTGTTCTGATCAAAGAGGATGGACAACCGCTGACTCCACTGTACAATTATTTGAAAGCCTATCCCCAGGAACTGAAAGACGAACTCCATAATCAATACGGGGGTTTGGAAAAATTCAGTTTAGATACGGCATCGCCAGATTTAGGGAGTTTAAACTCCGGTCTGCAATTGTTTCGGGTGAAGAAAGAAAGGCCTCAGGTCTTCAAAGAGGTCCATTGTGCACTGCATCTGCCACAATACCTCAGTTTCTTGCTTTCTGGCAAGCTCTATTCGGATAAGACGAGCATTGGTTGCCATACAGCTCTTTGGGATTACCATAAGCAGTATTATCACCAATGGGTTAAGGATAATGGCATTGATGAAAAATTGGCTCCGGTAGTGGAAGCGGATGAAGTGTTCTCGGCAAATTTTCCGGGAAGTACTTTTGTGATCGGTTCTGGCCTTCATGATAGTTCATCGGCCTTGATTCCGTACCTGTTGAATTTTCATGAGCCATTCGTTTTGATCTCCACAGGAACCTGGTGTATCTCTTTGAATCCCTTCAACCATAGTCCACTGACTAAATCAGAGTTGGAGCAGGATTGTTTATTTTACCTGTCTTATGCAGGTGATCCTGTCAAAGCTTCGCGACTGTTTGCAGGACATGAACATGATGTGCAATCCAAACGTATTGCGGATCATTTTGCTGTTACGACAGCAAAATTCAGGAATATGGATATTGATTGGAATTTAATAGAGGACTTACAAAAGAAAGAGACTTCGGATGAATTGGATGCCTTCTCAAAACTGGATCTAAATCAATTTAAGGACTATAAAGAGGCCTACCATTCCTTTATGTTGCACCTGGTGAAGGCGCAGGTACGATCGACCAATTTGATCATGGATCAAGGAAAGATCAGTAGAGTCTTTGTGGATGGAGGATTCAGCAAGAATTCTATCTATATGAACCTGTTGGCCAAGGAGTATCCGCAGGTGGAAGTTTATGCTGCATCTATGGCGCAGGCCACGGCTGTAGGAGCAGCCCTAGCAATTCATGAACATTGGAATACCTTGCCTGTACCAAATGACCTGATCGAGCTGCGGTTCTTTCGGGCATAGTTTAGAATTTTCATTATAATTTTTTAGAATAAGTATAAGAAGGCCTCAGCAATGAGGCTTTTTTATTTTTGCGATGGTTGGGGGCTTATGCAACAAAAAGGCGAGCAACCCAGGGTTGACTCGCCTTTTTTATATGAAATGTTTGGTTTCTTAACGTAAATCTACGACTTCAAATCCTGGGTAATTTCCTTTGTTAAATTGGAAAGTCGAACCAGCAATTGGGCTGTTGACATACAGGCCGTTAATGGTATAAGTATACTTAGCGCCAGATTTGTCAAAGATGGTTACATCATGGATATGCTTGTTCTTGTTGATGCGGACCTGGATCTTGGAATAATTACTCTTTGCATCCTCAGGAGTCAAGTCAATTGCGGTCAACTTTCCAGCAGCAGCATCTGACTGATTGGAAGAACTTCCATATTTATATCCTGATTTATAGAAGGTGAAAATATTGTTGGGTCCAATGGATTGTCCAGAATTGTCAGCTTCAGAAACCTGAACTTCTTTATCTTCCTTAAGAACGGACCAAGTGGATTTGCCATCAGAAATCAGGTCCTGTGTAGGCAATGAAATCTTATACTGATTGGAAGGTTTGTTCAGGAACAATTTTCCTTTGTCGGTATAGTTCTCGCCATTCGCCTGCGTAGCTTTAAAAGTGAATTCGGATTGAATGGTTTTGTAGCCATCATATTTTTGGGACACTTCATCCAAGATTTTCTTGGTTGAACCATTTTGTCCGAAAGCTAATGTTGCACTAAATAGGGCAATAAATACATAGATAAATCTCATCATCATTAATTAATCTTTTCTTAATGTTTCCAAATATTGTTCCAATGAATATTCATCGGGATAGAGCACCTCGCGTGCTTTACTTCCTTCAAAAGGACCTACAATACCTGCAGCTTCCAATTGATCGATGATCCTACCAGCGCGGTTATAACCTAATTTTAATTTGCGCTGAATCAATGATGTTGAGCCTTGTTGATGCATGACGATCAGCCGTGCAGCTTCCTCAAACAACTGGTCTCTATCGGACATGTCGAAATCCGCTAAGCCGGAACCTTCACCATTTTCATCAATGTACTCTGGTAATAGGTGGGCGGATGGATAACCACGCTGCGATCCGATGAAATCAGAAATCTGATCTACCTCAGGTGTATCGACAAAGGCACATTGGATACGGATAAGGTCACTACCTGTTGCAAGCAACATGTCACCACGACCAATTAATTGGTCGGCACCGCCACTATCCAAGATGGTCCTTGAGTCGGTTTTCGAAAGTACCCTGAAAGCAAGTCGAGCTGGGAAGTTAGCTTTTATGGTACCTGTAATGATATTCACGGAAGGTCTTTGTGTTGCAATGACCAAGTGGATACCCACGGCACGGGCTAACTGAGCAAGACGAGCGATAGGAGTTTCTACTTCCTTACCGGCAGTCATGATCAAATCGGCAAACTCATCAATTATAAGAACTATAAATGGTAAGAATCGATGACCCTCCTCAGGGTTTAATCGACGATTGATAAATTTTGCATTATATTCCTTTAAATTCCTTACCTGTGCATTTTTTAATAGATCATAACGTTGATCCATTTCAATACAAAGGGAATTTAAGGTGTTGATTACTTTTTTCGTGTCGGTGATGATTGGTTCATCCTCATTAGGCAGTTTTGCCAAGAAATGTCTTTCGATTTTCTTGAATAAGGATAACTCTACTTTCTTAGGGTCGACCAGGACAAACTTTAACTCGGCTGGATGCTTCTTGTAAAGCAACGAAGTTAAAATCGCATTGATACCAACCGATTTACCCTGACCAGTAGCACCCGCTACCAATAAGTGCGGCATTTTTGCCAAATCGGCAATATATACCTCATTGGAAATGGTTTTTCCTAAAGCGATAGGTAAGTCCATATCTGACTTTTGGAATTTCTCGGTGGTCAAGATAGAACGCATCGATACCATTTCAGGCGTGGAGCTTGGTACCTCAATACCAATCGTTCCTTTACCCGGCATTGGTGCAATGATACGGATACCCAAGGCTGCTAAACTAAGGGCAATATCATCCTCCAAATTCTTGATCTTAGAAATACGAACGCCCGGTTTTGGGATGATTTCATATAAGGTCACCGTTGGTCCGATGGTCGCTTTGATATGTTCGATTTCAATGCTGTAGTTTCTCAGCGTTTCAACAATTCTGTTTTTGTTGGCTTCAAGCTCCTGTTGGTTGATCGTGATTTTACCGGAGCCATAATCTTTCAATAGATCTAAACCTGGGTATTGGTATCCTGATAGGTCTAGTTTAGGATCATATTCTCCAAATTTCTCCACTAAGTCATTGGCTGATATCGGTTTTTCTTCAATGACTCTTTCCACAGTAAGTGCAGGTTCTGCAACCTCTTCAGATTTCTTTACTGGGGCAGGAGGGGGATCAATGCTGAGCTCGATTTCTTTTTCCTGGTTCTCAACAAAGTTTGTGTTGGGCTTGATAGCATTCACATTCAATGGAAGAGATACCGTATTGTCCTCTTCTTTGTTGGACGTGAAATCAACACTGCCAATTTCTTCTTCTTCCTCATCAGGTACAGCATAGGTATCTGTAGCGATGTTTTGCTGTGTATTGGCCTTGATCTTATTGTTGACCGTGGTATAATTTTGATCATCTTCTTCAAATTCTTCATCCTCGTCTTCCAATTGTTTTTTGGAGGACTGGAATGAGAATCTTAAGTCGTAGTTGTACAGCAATACCAAGGCTGTCAAGAAAATAAATACGAGCAAGCCGCCGGTCCCTACGGTTCCGATTTGATTTTTTAGGATCTGGTTGGTCCAGAAACCAAATTTACCTTCAAGGATATGGGGTGTATTGGATATAAAATCTTGGGCGAAACCAAGGGTAATTGACAAGAGGATAATAGCTACAAGGGAATATATCACGGTTTTCCAAACAGGAAGGATCGATCTTTTGTAAAGGAACTTGTAACCGATAACAAATAAGACCAAAATAAATAGAAAGGAAGCGACGCCAAACCACTCATAGATAAATTGATTGGCTAATAGGGCTCCGAACTTTCCGAGTTTATTCTGAACGATTGGTGTTTCAATGGTTTCATCATGGATTTCTTCGGTAGTTTGCATCAAAGTGCTCCATCCGCCATTGCTTTGGGCGATGTAGCTTTGGTCAGATTGCCAAGTGAACAAATAGGAAACAAATGCAACGGTGAATAGCCCAGCGAGCAAAAGAAGAAATAAGCCTAATATTTTTAGAGCCTTTCTCTGACCTTCCGAAAAGTTGAATTGGTCAAAAGACTTGGTTTTTGCTCTTTTTTGATAGGAAATAGTAGTGTTCTTCGTCTTCTTAGTCCCAGTGCTACCACTACCGTTTTTAAATGTATTTAATTTAGCCATTAATTATGACGTGATTTACGTTAGTACAAACTTAAAAAAAACTTTTAGGATTCCATTGTGTAGGTCATAACACAACATGGTATCATGTCCTGTTAAAAACAATTGAAATCGATAAAGCTAATGCATAAATAGTTCATTGATTTGAATTCATTGAGCTGTAGCAATAAGCTCTCCAAATTCGTTGTATCTTTGAATATAAAGAATTTTGAAGTATGTTTCCAAGAAATAAATATTTGCTGCCTGTAATAGCGCTTTGTTTTACGATTTTTATGCAAGGTTGTGCCAAGGATGATGGCGTTGGACCTGAAAATCTGGACAGCGATAGTTTTTCAGGTATTGCTGCTTTCAATGCCATCGAAGGAACAAGTAACCTACAGCTTTTGATCGATGGGAAATTAATCAACAAGGACGACGAGAATTTTAGCACAGGAGGATACCTTAACCACCGTACTTTATTTCCAGGAAAAAGATCGTTGGAGCTGAAAACAATAAAGGGAGATGTTTTGTATGCCACAGAGAAAGTTTTTCAGAGTCCAAAAATTTACTCATACTTTTTTTATGGCACTAACAAAAGGGAACCGCTTGTAACAGAGGATGATGTGATTATGCCTGAAACAGGTAAGATGAAAGTTAGGCTGGTAAACCTGGTGTCAGATTCTAAACTTAAATTGGACTTTCAATACCTGAATTCAAAAGTGACCCATGATATGGAGGATAGAGTCTTCGGATTGAATGAATACTCCTCGAAGGAAGATTTTAAGTTTGAAATCAGCTCCACCGACCGTAAATATGATAATATTGAAATAAATTTAGATGGAAAAGATCGCGCCGTTTTTTCGATCGTATTGTACTCCGATCAACAGGAAAATGCGGAGAAAAGGGAAATAAAATATAAAATATTGGAACTCTAATCGGATTGGAGGTCAAAAAGAAAGCCCGTAATCAAGTCGATTACGGGCTTTCTTTTTGATATAGCTTGATCTTTATGCTACAGTGATCAAGTAGTAGTTTTTCTTACCACGTTGAGAAATTAAGTATTTGTCATTGATTAGGTTGCTGGTGTTTACTAGCAATTCAATGTCTGTTAATTTCTCGCGGTTCAAGGAAACTCCACCACCTTGCAACATTTTTCTAGCTTCACCTTTGGAAGGGAAAACCTGTGTTTCAACCAGTAGATCCAAGATGTTGATGCCTTCGGCTAATTTTGCCCTTTCCAAGTTGGATTGAGGAACACCATCGAATACCTCAAGTACGGCATCATGGTCTAAGTTAGCTAGGAAAGAAAGGTCTCCGTTTCCAAAAAGGAATTCCGAAGTCTTAACCGCTGTTTCGTAGTCTAGTTCAGAGTGCGTACGTGTTGTGATGTCCTTAGCTAATGCCTTTTGAACAATTCTCAAGTGCGGTGCTGCATCATGTTCAGCGATAATGGCATCAATTTCTTCCTTGGTTTTCAAGGTGAAGATCTTGATCCAGTTTTTAGCGTCATCATCAGTTGCATTCAACCAGAATTGATAATATTTATAAGGAGAGGTTTTCTTAGCGTCCAACCATACTGCCCCTGATTCTGTCTTACCGAACTTCTGTCCGTCAGACTTTTTGATCAATTGCGTAGTTAATCCGAAAACAGTCCCTTGTTCTAATCTGCGAACGATTTCACTTCCTGTAACGATGTTACCCCATTGGTCAGAACCACCCATTTGGATTTTGCAGTTCTGGTTTTTCCAAAGATAATAGAAGTCATAACCTTGAATTAATTGATAGGAGAACTCAGTGAAGGAAAGGCCGTTTTCGCCTTCCAAACGTTTCTTTACAGAATCTTTGGCCATCATATAATTCACGGTAATCAGCTTACCAACGTCACGGATGAAATCCAAGAAACTGAAGTCCTTGAACCAATCGAAGTTGTTCACCATTTTTGCATCTGTTTCACCTTCGCCAAATGTTAAGAATTTGGTCAATTGATGTTTCAGGGATGCAACATTGTGAGCTAACGTAGCTTCATCAAGAAGATTACGTTCAGCTGATTTGAATGAAGGGTCTCCGATCATACCTGTAGCACCTCCAACAAGGGCAACAGGTTTGTGGCCTGCGTGTTGAAAGTGGATCAGGGTCATGATTTGAGTTAAATGACCAACATGTAGAGAATCGCCTGTCGGGTCGAAGCCGATATATCCCGCTACTTGTTCTTTGTTTAACAATTCTTCTGTTCCTGGCATGATGTCTTGAAGCATGCCTCTCCAGCGTAGTTCTTCTACAAAGTTCATAATATACCCTTAAGATTTTTATTTAAGTTGCAAAGATACGAGATTAAACTGTATCTTTCAGATAATTATTGTTTGATATAGCGGATGAATTTTCTCTCACATTTCTATTTTGAAAGGTTTGCAACTATCCCTGAGCGTGTTCTTGGCTCTTTGTTGCCTGACTTGTTGAAGAATGTAGATAAGTCCTATATCTTTCATCCCCAAAAATTCGAGGAACAGCTTTTTGCCCATCCCCTGACCATGGAAATATCCGAAGGTTGGTATCGGCATGTGGAGGTGGACAAGTTATTCCATAGCAGTGAGTTCTTTTTGAACCATTGCCATCACCTGAGACGTAAGCTGGACCCTGTATTGGAAGGTACGCCGATCCGTGGGACTTTCATGGCGCATATCGCAGTAGAATTGATGCTCGACCATTTGTTGATCAAGCATCAGCTTGTCAATGTTTCGAGATTATATGAACACCTGGAAAATGTTCACAAACCAATTATGAAAAGTTATTTGAAAACCATCGGTGTGGAGGATATTGATGGGTTTGTTGCCTTTTATGATAAATTCCTAGCATGGAAGTATATTTTTGATTATAAAGATCTTGATCAGATTTCAAAGCCACTGATCAATATTTCAAAACGTATCTGGACCTTTGAGACCCCAAAGGGAATACATGAAGGATTGACCGAGGTCTTGGTCGATTATTGCAATGAAGATATGAAGGACTTCAAGGATATCTACACATATATTCAGGATAACTTGACATATTTGTCATAATTTTTTTCACTTTTGTTACTTGTCCAATAAATTAACTTAATATGGCTAATAGACTTTTCCGAAAGAAAAGCGTAGATCAAATTCTTTCAGACGCTGAACATGGTGGTTCTGGATTAGCAAAAATTTTAGGAGTTCGAGATTTAGTTTCCCTTGGTATTGCAGCCATCGTAGGGGCTGGTATTTTCAGTACCATAGGTTTGGCTAGCTACAATGGAGGTCCGGCTGTTTCGCTGCTCTTCGTTTTTGTGGCTTTTGCCTGTGTGTTTACTGCTCTTTCCTATGCTCAGTTTGCGAGTACCGTACCGGTTTCCGGTAGTGCATATACCTATGCCTATGTGGCATTTGGTGAATTGTTTGCTTGGATAATTGGCTGGGCCCTGGTGCTCGAATATGCCGTATCCAATATGGTAGTGGCCATATCATGGTCGCAGTATTTTGTGTCCATGCTGGAAGGCTTCGGGATACATCTCCCCAAATGGATGACCATGGCGCCAGGTTATGCCCTAGATGCGCATCAGAAGTTCCTGGAAGTAGGGATAGAGAATTTGGAGAAAATCGATAAGGTTGCTCTGCAGGCCTATGACACTGCGCCAAGGATCTTGGATATCCCGATTATCTTTGACATGCCTGCTGGATTGATCACTTTCCTGGTAACCTGGCTGGTGTATATCGGTATTAAAGAATCCCGGAAAGCCAGTAATATCATGGTGCTGATCAAGATCGGGATTATCCTCGCGGTGATTATCGGTGGTATTTTCTTTGTTAAACCGGAGAACTGGACTCCATTTGCCCCGAATGGTTTAGGAGGTGTAATGAGTGGGGTAGCAGCTGTATTCTTTGCTTTTATCGGTTTTGACTCCATTTCAACAACAGCGGAGGAGTGTAAGAACCCTCAAAGGGACCTTCCAAAAGCGATGATCTATTGTTTGTTGATCTGTGCCGTGCTTTATGTGGCGATCACACTTGTATTGACAGGAATGGTGAATTATAAGGAATTGAATGTGAAGGATCCATTGGCATATGTGTTCGAATACGTAGGCTTCGATCATATGGCAGGGATTATTTCGGTTACTTCCGTAATTGCGATTACGAGTGCTTTGCTTGTGTTCCAATTGGCTCAACCAAGGATCTGGATGACCATGAGTAGGGACGGGTTGTTATGGAAGAAGTTTGCAACTATTCACCCAAAATATAAAACGCCTTCTTTTGCAACGATCGTGACAGGTATCGTGGTGGCTGTCCCAGCATTGTTCTTCAAGATGGATTTCTTTGTCGATCTGACCTCTGTAGGTACTTTCTTCGCATTTATCCTAGTGTGTTGCGGGGTGTTGTATATGGATCATTCCGGCTTATCCAAACGTTCTAAGTTTAGAGTGCCATATGTCAATGGGAAATACATCGTAGGTATTGGATTAATTGTTGGCTTGATACTCGCTGTTAAGTTTAGTGGAGAGTCCATTTCAGATTGGATGAGTATGGGGTCTTCAGCGATTCTTTTGCATAAATCTTTAGTGATCGTATTTTGGTTGGCTTGGTTGGTGTTGAGTGTGTTGAGTTTTAAATATAACTTTTCATTACTGCCGGTCATTGGAATCTTGGTAAACCTTTACCTGATGTCTGAATTAGGGGCGAGTAACTGGATTATCTTTATCCTGTGGTTACTGGGTGGTTTAGCGATATATTTTGGTTATGGCTATAGAAACTCCAAGTTGAGAAATATCGACACAAAATAGATTGAGATAAAAAGCATTAGAAAAGGCTGCCAATCATTGGCAGCCTTTTTTTATAATCTAGTAAGTTTTACTTCTCCCGTGTTTGGAATGGTCAGTGGCACCCGCTCCAATGTTACGAAGCTACTGTCGAGTCCAAATCCTTTCTCCTCGGAAAGACTGAATTTCTTCAAGATCTTATAGATCTCAAGGATGATCTTTTCATTCCATTTCAAGAAGTGGGTCTTAGAAATCACTTTTTCCAATACTACGAAATTGAAATCACCTGGAATATTATGTTTCTTCAAGGTTTCGTAATTACTTGTGATATCTATCTCACCCTTGTTTACCATATCTTCCACAACCTTACGAAACAATAAACTGATCTTCTGCTCCTCACGGAAACCTAAGTGAAAGTCTATCCGGATAAGTTTTCCAGGGATCAATTGGGTGACTTTATATTCCCTTGTATGTGGGTTGTCCATTACATCAACGTGAACCAACCAATACACATCGGCACGTTTGGGCTTCTTGTTGATTATTGAGTAGGTGATCTTAGCCTCTACCTCCGTTAAGTTATTGGCACTGGTCAAATAAACCAGGTGAGATGAAAACTGAGGTACCGTTTTGTCCTCACTAAGTTCAGATAGGATAGGGTAGTAGTCTTGGATATTGACGAATTTGACAAATCTGTTCTTGATCTTCCTTGCACCAAACCAGCTGTACATCACTATGAACAAGGTTAATGCAAGCAATAGGGTCAACCAACCACCATGTGCAATTTTACTGATATTACCCACTAAAAAGGCTAGTTCGATGACGGTGTAAACCGATGCGAATAAGCCAATCAGGATTGGGTTGATGCGTTTTCTGATCATGAATACGGTCATCAGGATGGTCGTCATGATGAAGGTCAGGTTAATGGCAAGACCGTAGGCTGCCTCCATATTGCTGGATTCCCTGAATATCAGGATGATCAGCATACAGCCCAGATATAGGATCAGGTTTACCGAAGGCACATAGATCTGACCTTTATGGTCACTTGGATATCGGATAGCAACCTTAGGCCAAATATTTAGTCGTACAGCCTCAGCAATCAAGGTAAAAGATCCTGAAATCATGGCTTGACTGGCAATTACTGCCGCAATGGTTGCAATAGTTACTCCCCATATAATGAACCAATCTGGCATGATCGCATAGAAAGGATTGACCTCACCGATCTGGGTTCCAACATGCTCCAATAACCAAGCTCCTTGACCGAAATAGTTGAATATCAACATCAGTTTCACATAGATCCAACTGATACGGATATTTGATTTTCCACAGTGACCCATATCTGAATAAAGCGCTTCAGCTCCCGTGGTACATAGGAAAATTGCACCTATGATGAACCAAGCATTGGGATAGTTGGCCAATAATTGATAGGCATAATATGGATTGATAGCTTTCCAGATTTCTGGATTATGTCCTAAGTATGAAAATCCTAAAACCCCAATTGTGGTGAACCAAATGAACATTAATGGTCCAAAGACCCGACCTACGATATTCGTTCCGAAACGTTGGATGATAAATAGCAGGGAAATGATGAGAACAACGACTGGTATGGTCGGAAAACCTGGGGTTTTGATAGCTAATCCTTCAACAGCTGATGAGATCGTGATCGCAGGAGTGATCATCCCGTCGGCCAACAGGGTACTACCCCCGATGATGGCCGGAATGATCAACCATTTCGCTTTCTTTCGGACCAAGGAATAGAGGGATAGGATCCCGCCTTCACCTTTGTTGTCCGCATTTAATGTAATGATGACATATTTAACGGTGGTCTGCAAGGTAAGTGTCCAAAAAATACACGATAGACCACCATAGATCATGATTTCTTGAATTTCACCTTTGTTAAAAATTGCTTTGAAAACGTAGAGGGGAGAAGTACCGATATCACCGAAAATGATACCTAGACTGATTAATAAACCTGTCCAGCTTAGGCGCTGTAGGTTTTGTTTATGATCTCCTGACATATATTTAATTATGTTTGATATCTTGTCTAAAATTAGAGGCGAAATTACAACTTTTAATGCGACAACGTATTTTCTTGTTAAAAATTGTTAAAGGCCATAAAAAACTCCAGAAAAAAAGCTAAAATTAATTACTTTTGTATTAGGATTTCTCGAATTATTGTTTACATTTGATTAAACCATAACCTTTATCGAGTATCCATATTGAAACATGAAATTAGAATTTAGAAAAATATCACACCTTGCTATCTGTTCCCTATGCCTATTAGTCGGCTTAGGAGGCACTGCGCAGGCTTCTAATTCAGGAGTTTCAACCCCACATTATTCCAGCTTTTCAACACTTGAGCCTTCTTCATTTGATATGATTAAGGCGAAAGAAGAAGACAATGACAAGCTTATCAATAATGTTAAAGTCTTCTACAACCCTATCTCAGAACAAATCTCTGTAACTTTTAAGCTCGCAAAGGTAAATAATATTACGATAAAAGTAATGGATGCCCTTGGAAATGAAGTCTTAAGTCTACACAATGGTAGTTTAGATGCAGGGATGCAGAACTTAAGTTTTGATACCCAACAGAAACTTTCCGAAGGTTTTTACTTCGTAAGAGTGTCTGGAGGCTCAGAAACAATCGTTAAGCGTATTTCAATCAGACAATAATCCAAAGATTTATATAAAATATTAAAGGCTCCAATTCTGGAGCCTTTTTAATTGCTGTAGAAATTTATTGACATTCAATATAAAAGCCCAACCGTCTTTTCGATGGTTGGGCTTTTTATTATGAATTTCTTCTTCTTATTTTCTGTCTGAGATCTCTACATATGGACGAAGGTTCTCGCCAATGTATACTTGTCTTGGACGTCCGATAGGTTCTTTGTTATCACGCATTTCTTTCCATTGCGCGATCCATCCTGGTAGACGGCCTAAAGCGAACAATACAGTGAACATATCCGAGTTAAATCCTAATGCACGGTAGATGATACCAGAATAGAAGTCAACGTTTGGATATAATTTACGGTCAATGAAATATTGGTCATTCAGGGCAGCTTCTTCAAGACGCTTTGCGATATCCAATACAGGATCTTGAACCCCTAATTTTTCCAATACATCGTCACAAGCTTTCTTGATGATCTTCGCACGTGGGTCGAAGTTTTTGTACACACGGTGACCGAATCCCATCAAACGGAAAGGATCGTTCTTGTCTTTCGCTTTTGCTAAATATTTATCGGCATCCCCGCCATCTTCTTTGATAGCCTCAAGCATTTCAATTACTGCTTGATTAGCACCGCCATGCAATGGACCCCATAGGGCATTGATACCGGCAGAGATAGAAGCGTACATGTTCGCATTGGATGATCCAACCATTCTTACCGTTGATGTAGAACAGTTCTGTTCGTGGTCAGCATGTAAGATCAATAATTTATGCATCGCATCGATTACCAAAGGATCGAATGTTTTGTCTTGGTTTACTTCACCAAAGATCATGTTCAGGAAGTTCTCGATATAACCGAAGTTATTCTTAGGGTAAACCACCGGATGACCTAATGATTTCTTTTGGATCCATGAAACGATCGTAGGCATCTTAGCCAATAGGTTGATGATTGTTTTATTTTCTTCCTCTTCCGTTTGGTTAGGGTTTAGGGACTCTGGGTAGAAAGATGACAATGCACCTACTAAACAAGATAATTGACCCATTGGATGAGACTTCGATGGGAAACCTGCGAAGAAGTTTTTCATGTCCTCGTGGATCATCATCTGAGCCCTGATATCGGAACGGAATTTCTCTAATACGTCTTTTGTCGGTAGCTCGCCATAAATCAATAGATAAGCTACTTCCAAGAAAGTTGATTTTTCTGCTAAATCTTCAATTGCGTATCCTCTATATCTAAGGATACCTTTTTCTCCATCTAAGAAAGTGATGGCGCTCTTTGTAGAACCTGTGTTTTTGAATCCTGGATCTAATGTAATGTATCCAGAAGAATCTCTTAATTTTGAAATATCTAGGGCTTTCTCATTTTCTGTTCCTGTGATAACAGGCATTTCATATGTAGACCCATTTAAGTTAATAGATGCAGTTTCAGACATAATCAAATTTCTTGTATTATTTGTGTTTTATACTTTTATCGTATTCTTACAAATGTATAAAATTGATTTCTATTTTCAGATGTATAATATGAATAATTATGACACAAAACAGTCATTTTAAGACAATTTATGTGTATTAATTAGATTACTTGTCCAATCAGGACAAATCTTTGTTCGCATAGCCCTAATTCTCCTTTTTTAACTAAATAGGCAGCCTAATCCGTTCATTTCCAGTGAGCCAAACAGATAAAATATGTTAAATAGTTTGGAAGTCTACGAAAAGTTCGTAATTTAGTGATAAATACGTAGAGCAATGGAAAAACTGACCGCACAAGAAGAAGAAGCCATGTTGTCAATCTGGCAATTAAACGGAGGATTTGTCCGCGAGATTTTGGATAATTTGAAAGATAAAGAGATGCCTTACACGACCTTGGCTTCCACTATCCGCAATCTAGAAAAGAAGGGCTTTGTAAAGGCGGTCAAATATGCCAATGCAAAGCGATATGAACCCATATTAAATGCAGAGGAATACAAAGCTAAATTTATGAATTCCTTTGTAGGAGATTATTTCAGGAATTCCTATAAAGAAATGGTTTCTTTCTTCGTGAAAGAAGAGAAGCTAAGCCAAAAGGAATTGGAAGAAATCATGGACATGATCAAGAACAATAAATCCTAAGCGCATGGAAGCTCTACTGACCTATATCATCCAAGTAAACCTGCTGCTGGCCTTAATCTATTTAGGGTACCAAGTACTTTTGAAGGACCTCACTTTCTACCGTCTCAATAGGGTTTATTTTATCTTCGGGAGCATCTATGCCTTTGTTTATCCGTTCTTGGACGTCAAAGCGTGGTTTGCCAAGAGCATTACAATCCCTCAGGGGATTATCATGGAATACTTTCCATTGTTGGAGGACAGTAAAGAAGAAGGAGGGTTTTACCTCAGCGACCTTTTGGTTTATTTGCTAGGCATAGGAGGATTGATCCTATTGACCAGGCTGCTGATACAGCTCGGAAGCTTATTGCGTATCCATTGGCATTCTAAACCATCTCAATGGCGAGATTATATCTTCAGGAATGTCATTTTCCCGATTACACCGTTTTCCTTCTTCAATAAAATCTATCTGCACAAAGAGCAGCACCAAGATCTGGAGCTATATGATATTTTCAAGCACGAACAGGTACATGTGAGAGGCCATCACAGCATCGATGTTCTGTTGTTTGAAATAGTGTTGTTGTGCTGTTGGTTTAATCCCTTCGTATGGTACATGCGCAAAGCCGTACGTCAAAATCTAGAATTCTTGACTGATCAACAAGTTCTGGATAAGGGTGTGGACCGACAGACCTATCAATACTCGTTGCTGAATGTCACCAAGCAGGGTGCTTCGGTCGGCATCAGCAATCAGTTTAATTTTAAAACCTTAAAAAAGCGCATTATGATGATGAACAAAAAACGATCATCCCAACTGCAACTTGGAAAGTATGTATTCCTGTTGCCCGTCCTGATCATTGCCGGTATTACCTTTACGGTAAACCAAGCAGAAGCAAAAATTGAACGTGTCGTGGTCACTTTGAATGAAACTGACCTCAATCAACAGATCAAAAAGGTCATGATTCAGCATCCTAGAAAAGATACGACATACCTTGATTCCATCAAAGATATAAATACCAGGGCATTTGCAGACTATATTCAAGGTAAGCCTAGGTCTGGCGGAACTATCCGTTTTGTTGATATAACTCCGAGTAAGCGTCCTTTAGTGATACTTGATGGTGAAAAATTACCTATAAACTTCAATATAGACGCGATTAATCCTAAATCCATTAAAAGTTTGAAGGTTCTAATAGGTGCTGATGCAAAAAGTTATGGTGAAGAGGCCAAAAACGGAGTAATTGTTATCGAAACCAAGAAAGAAGACGGTGGGAAAGGTCCTCAAGGCCCCAAAGAGCTTAGTGGTGAATTTATAGGTATGAAGGCGAATAATAATATTGATACAGACTCAGTGCCTGTAAAGGTCATTACAAAAGTCCAGCTCCAAGGAATCCCAAAGGACACGAAAATTATCATTGATGAAAAAGAGTCCAATCACGAGGAGTATAAAAAACTGAACCCAAATGAATTGGAGAATGTTCATATTATAAAGGATTCCAATGGTGGGAAACCAACCATCAAGTTCACAACAAAAGAATTTGCAAGGAAAAACAATCTCCAATCAACAACTTTCTCTGGGAAACCTGTTTCCGAACCTCGGATCACTGTTAAAGGCCAACCTGCCTCTGGACCTGCAAGAATAACTGTAAAAGGAGAACCAGGTTCTGAACCTGCGAGAATGACTGTAAAAGGCGAGCCAGACTCTGAGATAACACAAGTAATCATAAGTAATCCTGGACATACTCAAAATAGCAAACCTGGAGCTGCCATGGTTAGAGGAACATTATCCAAAGATGGACTAAAGGATAAGCTTGTTGTCATCGATGGAAAGATCGCCAATAAGAAAGCTATTGACAAATTGGATAATAATCAAATAGAATATTTGAACCAGTTGGATCCACAAGGAGGCAAAGCCTTATATGGGAAAAAAGGTGAAAAGGGAGTGGTGATCATTGGGACAAAATCCAAATAAAGACTTTTATTAAATATTATTATTTACTAAATCAAATCAGGCAAGAAAGGCAACCCTAGGGCTGCCTTTTTATTATTTCAATTCCTTAAAGATCACAGGGCTGTTGCCATATAGCGGTGTCGAGCCGTCCCATTTTTCAATAAACTGCTGTTGAATCAGCAATGGTGACAAGGTCTGCTGCCTCAATTGATTGGCCTTGGCTTCAGCTTCTGCCTGGACGATCATTTTTCTGGCATCCGCTTCTACGACCTTCAGCTCGTTTTCAGCCTGTTGTGCCTTCTGTATGGCGGCATTTTTGGCATTGATAGCTTGGGTGATCGATTCAGGATACTGTATACCTGAAGTCAGTTGCTCCAAGATAAAGCCTTCACCTTCCAAAAACTTGATCATTTTATCCTGTACACCATTTTCAAATTTCTCACGATTGCTGATGATGGAATCCGTGGAATATTTGTTGAATTCGATCCTATACACATCCTTGATGTGATTCACCAAAGTCATGTTTAATATTTCGTCCACTGGTCTTCTATATTTGGTAAAGATCTTCGGTGAACTGCCTGTCAATACGCGAAGGGAAAGGGTAGGGTCGACCGTAAAGACCGAACCATCCTTGGCATTTACCGTAAAGTTCTCGTAGTTGACTGTCTGAACATAGGTTGGAAACTCATAGATCGATTCAGTGACTGGATTGTACCAAACCCTTCCGGTAACAAGACTGACATCCTGAACACCTTTTTCAGAACCATAGAGTTTGACCTTAATACCTTCATATCCGGCGTCAATCCTTTCCGTGCAAATGATCCAAACTAGCAAAGCGATAATAAGGGTTGCCCCCAAAGCAATAAGATTTCTTTTCATAAATAAAATTGGTTGGTCTATTTTTTTAAGATATACATAATGAACTTATAGAGAATGGCAATCAGCAAGAGAGCCAAACAAACGCCCACAAAAACATCCCAATCTGATGCCGCACTCAATAAATGAAATGCCTGCGTCGATCCCCATATAAAGAAAACCAAGATGATCGGAATGGTAATGAAAGGTCGTATTCTATCCATAAATTATGTCGCGTAAATATGCTAATAATATACGAAAAAAATGCCTAAGTCTTTAGGGAATCTGGAAGAGTCCGGGATTTATTTGGTGTTCAAGTTAGTCATGGTCAGCTCAATTCCGATATTGATAAAGCTGTTCACCATTTTTACGGAATGTTCGATCAGCGCGGGTAATTCCCGTTGTTCTTCCTTGTCAAAAGGACCCAATACATAGTCTACCTGTCTTCCTTTGGGATAATTATCTCCGATACCGAATCTTAATCGTGCATAATGTTGTCCGCCCACCGACCCTTCAATGGATTTCAGGCCATTGTGTCCAGCTGCAGATCCCTTAGGTTTGATACGCAATGATCCAAAAGGAATGGCCAAGTCATCCACAATGACCAAGACATTCTGGATAGGTACCTTCAGCTCTTGCATCCAATAGTTTACGGCTTTTCCGCTCAGGTTCATGAAGGTCGTAGGTTTGATCACAAAAACGTTGTGACCTCTTTGCTTGTATTCAGTGTAATAAGCATGTTTCAAGGTTGACCAAGACGTGCCGGCCTGATTTGCCAGTTCGTCTGCAACCATAAAACCTATATTATGCCGAGTATCAGCATACTCCCTTCCAATATTTCCTAATCCTACTATCAGATAATTCATGCCTGCAAAAATAGGATTTATATATCATTTGTTAAATATAGTTTACAAATGATAAAGCAATTGATAAATCGGATATCCAAATGATAAGGCATTTGCAATGTGTCATAAATGTTGAATAAAAGTAAAATATTACTAGCATCACTGAAAAATGTGACCGTTGGAATTTTTTTCAAGGGATAAAAAAGACAATTTTGTCTTAAATACAAAACACATTATATGAAAACTACCTTTAACATTGGAACTCTTGCATTATGCTCATGCTTATTTTTAGCTTCATGTGGCAATTCAGAACAACCTAAATCTGATTCTACCGATCACAGTTCACATGCTACCGAAGCAACAGCAACCGAAACTCCTGCTCCTGCAGCTGAGCCTGAATCTGCTGCTTCCGCAACTTCAAATACCATTGTGGTAGAGAGCAACGATCAAATGCAGTTCAATGTAAATGAATTACATGTCAAAGCCGGAGAGCCAATCAGTCTTACATTAAAGCACGTTGGTACCATGAAAAAAGAAGTGATGGGACATAACTTGGTTGTTTTGAAACTAGGTACTGACCCCATTAAGTTCGGAGAAGAGGCAATAAAGGCACAAGCTACAGACTATGTCCCTGCAACAGCTGATGTTCTAGCCCATACCAATTTAATTGGCGGTGGCGAAGAAAGCAAAATCGACTTTACACTTGAAAGCCCAGGTACCTATGATTTCATCTGTTCATTTCCTGGTCACCTTGCGGTAATGAAAGGAAAGATCATAGCCGAATAGTTTGAAACAATTTTTTGGATGGTCCCAAGCTATGGGACCATCTTATCATGCTAAAGCCTTTAAAGAATGAAAAGAGAGAAAAAATTATGGTGGGCCTTTATCCTCGTGGTAGTATTGTCATTTTCAGTACTGCTATACTACGGTTATGAGATCTACCAAGTTTCCCCGCCAATTCCAGAAAAAATCGTCGATGAATCTGGAGAAACTATTTTTACGGAACAAGATATTAAGGATGGACAGAATATTTGGCAAAGTATAGGTGGTCAAGAAGTAGGTTCCATTTGGGGTCATGGTGCTTATGTCGCTCCAGACTGGACTGCAGATTGGTTGCACCGCGAAGCCTTATATATATTGGACATCTATGCAAATAATGAATTTTCTAAACCATATGATGAAATAGGCGAAGATCAACAGGCCATGTTGGCTACCCGCTTAAAATCTAAGATCAGGAAGAATACCTTCGATGCAGCTAGGAATACCATTACTGTTGATTCTGATCGAGTATCTGCCATCAAAGCACTTTCTGAGTATTACAAAGGGTTATTTACCAATGATCCCAAATTCGACCAATTGAGAAAGGATTATGCCATTCCGGTGAATTCCATTAAGGATGAAGCAAGGATGCATAAGATGAATGCCTTTTTCTTCTGGGCTACTTGGGCGACAGTGACCGAAAGGCCCGATTCTAAGGTTTCATATACTCATAACTGGCCTAACGAAAAATTAGTGGGCAACGAAATGACCATGGACCTATTAGCTTGGTCAGGAGTAAGTATCATCTTATTGATCTTTTGTGTGGGTGCATTGGTTTTATGGCAAGTTAGGGCCGGGGCAGAAGATGAACTGCTCTATCCAGCTGAAGATCCTTTGTTGAGACAGGGGGTTACACCATCCATGAAGTTGGTGAAGAAATACTTCTGGGTAGTCAGTCTCTTGATGCTGGTTCAGGTCGGTTTAGGGATTGTCACTGCTCACTATGGTGTAGAAGGGGATGGACTGTACGGAATTCCGATCGATCAATTCCTTCCTTATTCGGTTACCCGTACCTGGCACACCCAATTAGCCATCTTCTGGATTGCAACCGCATGGTTGGCTACAGGGCTTTACATTGCGCCAGCAGTTTCCGGAAAGGACCCTAAATTCCAGGTCTTCGGCGTGAACTTTCTTTTTATCGCGCTACTGATCATCGTGGTTGGTTCCATGGTTGGGCAATGGTACGGTGTCATGCAAAAACTGGACTTGGTCCAAAACTTCTGGTTTGGCCATCAAGGCTATGAATATGTGGACCTAGGAAGGTTCTGGCAGATTTTCCTTTTCGTTGGGCTCTTCGTCTGGCTAGCCTTAATGGTGAGACCATTGTTGCCGATCTTGAAAAATGGTGGCGAAGAAAAGAACCTGATCGTGATGTTCCTTATTTCCTGTTCGGCCATCGCACTGTTCTATGGAGCAGGTCTGATGTGGGGCAGACAGACAAATTTAGCCATTGCGGAATATTGGCGCTGGTGGGTAGTGCATTTATGGGTAGAAGGTTTCTTCGAAGTATTTGCAACCGTGGTTATGGCATTCCTGTTCGTTCGCTTAGGATTATTGAAACCTAAGAGTGCAACTTCCAGTGTATTGTTCTCCACCATCATATTCCTGTCGGGCGGTATCCTCGGAACCTTTCACCATTTATATTTCTCAGGAACGCCAACTGCAGTTATGGCCTTGGGTGCCACCTTCAGTGCTTTGGAAGTTGTTCCGTTGACCATCATTGGATTTGAAGCCTACCATAACTATAAGATTTCAAAAGCCACAAAATGGTTGGAAGATTACAAATGGCCGATCTATTTCTTGATTTCCGTTGCGTTCTGGAACTTCCTGGGAGCAGGAGTTTTTGGATTTATCATCAATCCGCCAATTGCACTTTATTTTGTGCAAGGCTTAAATACCACGCCTTTACATGGTCACACCGCATTATTCGGTGTCTATGGAATGCTTGGGATTGGCTTGATGCTTTTTGTACTTCGAAGCCTGTATCGCGATGTCAAATGGAATGATAAATTGATCAAGGTCGGTTTCTGGAGCTTAAATATCGGATTGCTGGGAATGGCGCTCCTCAGTTTGCTGCCTGTAGGAATCTGGCAAGCCATTGAAAGTATTGGGCAGGGTATGTGGTATGCCCGTTCGGCCGAGTTGATGCAAGAACCTGGAATGGTATTCCTGAAATGGATGCGGACCCCTGGGGACATCGTTTTTGCCATCGGGGTATTTGCATGTGCTTGGTTTGTATTTGATTTAACACTTAAAAATAATAAACAATAAAATCATGGAAAACTTAATAAATGAAAAAATCGGTAATGTAGTGGCAAAGAATTTTAAAACAGCTGCTGTATTTACCAAGTATGGAATGGACTTCTGTTGTGGTGGCCAAGTTGCCATAGGAACAGTTGCCGATAAAAAAGGAATCAATAAGGATAGCTTATTGGATGACCTAAACAATGTATTGAATGAATCTGCCGGCGAGCAAATAGATTTCAATTCATGGCCTTCGGATTTATTGGTATCCTATATCGTAAAAACACATCATAGATATGTGCGGGAAAAAACACCGGTCCTTTTGGCTTACCTAAATAAAGTGGCTCGTGTACATGGTGAAAGACATCCTGAACTCTATGAAATCAATAAATTGTTCGAAGAAAGTGCGGTGGACCTAGGTCATCATTTGGAAAAAGAAGAAAAGATTCTGTTCCCATATATTGAAAAATTAGAGGAAACAAAATCAAATCCAGCAGCCTATGTTCAGCCAGGATTCGGCTCCGTTCAGAACCCGATCAGTATGATGATCCATGAACACGAAACTGAAGGTGGCCGCTTTGCAAAAATTGCTGAATTGACAGACAATTATACTGCACCAGAAGATGCCTGCAATACCTATCGTGTTGCCTTTGATATGCTCCGCGACTTTGAACAAGACCTGCATAAACATATACACTTAGAAAACAATATCCTATTTCCCAAATCCATCCGATTAGAGGAAAATACGAAATAAGATTCTCCATAAATTTTGACTCAATTTTTGCGCCAGCAAAAATCCTTAAACACCGTTGAATAAATTTTTTATTGAAAAAAGAGGCTCTCCCAAAGCCTCTTTTTTCCGTTTTTAGCCAGCTTTTATGGTGCATGATTTTCGTCAGGAATTTTGTCATGAAAATGTAATGAAGGCCACTTTTTTGTATGGTTAGTGTCATTTAAAAACACTCAATTTTGCGGTATTTTTAATTATTAAGAAAGAGGAAGATTAATTAACAATAATGCTGAAACATGAAAAACAAAGTCACTTTATTTAGTATACTATTGGGGGTTACCATGGCATTTACTGCCTGTAAGCATTCTGCAGAAAATAAACAGATCGATACGACCAAGATTCCGGTCAAAGGGGAAATCGTAGCGGAGCTTACTTCGCCACCCTTAGTGCCGAAACCTGTCGGTAAACGAGATGCTGCAAAACTAAAAGTAAGCCTTGAAATATTGGAATTAGAAGGTGAGATGGTCGATGGGGTTAAATATACCTATTGGACTTTTGGAGGTTCCGTTCCTGGCCAGTTTATTCGTGCCAGAGTAGGGGATGAGGTTGACTTTTTGCTTAAAAACCATCCCGACAACAAACTGCCTCACAATATTGACTTACATGCCGTAACAGGTCCTGGTGGTGGTGCTGAATCCTCATTGGTTGCCCCTGGGCATGAGGTTTCATTTTCCTTTAAGTGCTTGAACCCTGGTCTTTTTGTTTATCACTGTGCTACAGCACCTGTAGGTATGCACATTGCCAATGGAATGTACGGTTTGATCCTTGTCGAACCAGAAGGTGGATTGCCTCCAGTGGATAAGGAATTTTATGTGATGCAGGGTGATTTCTACACCGAAGGTTCCTATGGTGAGCAAGGCTTACAGGCATTTGATATGAATAAAGCCATCAAAGAAGAAGCTGATTATGTAGTTTTCAATGGTAATGTAAGTGCTTTGGTCAATGAAAATGCCCTTCAGGCCAAAGTTGGTGAAACCATCCGTCTTTTCGTTGGAAATGGTGGTCCTAACTTAGTTTCCTCTTTCCATGTTATCGGTGAAATATTTGATAGAGTGCATGTGGAAGGCGGTGATCTGATCAACGAAAATGTCCAAACAACCCTGATTCCCGCAGGTGGTGCCGCCATGGTAGAGTTTAAGGTCGAAGTACCGGGTACCCTGGTGTTGGTGGATCACTCCATATTCCGTGCCTTCAACAAAGGTGCCTTGGGTATGCTGAAAGTGGAAGGTGAAGAAAACCACCAGATCTATTCGGGTAAAATCATGGAAGGAATCTATCTGCCAGAAGGAGGTACCATTCAACATATGCCTAAAAAGGCTAAGAAAACATCCGTTATTGCCAAAACACCAAATCAATCCATTGCAGATGGAAAAGCAATCTTTGGCAGAACCTGTTTGGCTTGTCACCAGAGTGAAGGACAAGGGATCAAAGGTGTATTCCCTCCATTGGCAAAGTCTGATTTCTTGAACAACAATAAAGAAAAAGCAATCGATGCGGTCTTGTTCGGTTTGAAGGGTGAGATAACCGTCAATGGCGAGAAATATAACTCAGTCATGCCTGGACAGGCTTTGTCTGATCAAGAAGTTGCCGATGTGTTGAACTATGTATATAACAATTGGGACAATAATAAGACTTTCGTAACTCCTATTAATGTGAGGGATCGTCGCGCAAAATAATATTGTTTGGGAGCTGTGATGTAGCTTCCCCAGACTCTAGGAGAATTGATGATGTGGAAAATTTTTAGATATCTACTGTTGGGCCTGCTCAGTTTTCATGCCGCCCAAGCACAAGATATGGTCCTGATTAAAAAGGGTAGCTATGTGCCATTATATGGTACTGCCGATAAGCGTCCCGTTGCAGTGAAAGCTTTCTATCTGGATGTCTTCCCTGTCACCAATCAGGACTACCTGGAATTTTTAGAGACAAATAAAAGCTATAGCAAATCGCAGATCAAAAAATTGTTTGCTGATAAAAGCTACTTGGCTTATTGGAAGTCTGATTTTGATTATGCACCCGCAAAGGCAAAGTCTCCAGTGACCAATGTGTCCTGGTATGCCGCCAAAAAGTTCTGTGAAAGTAAAGGAATGCGCTTGCCGACCATGGATGAATGGGAATATGCCGCGATGTCGGATGCCAAAACCATGGATGCCAGGACCAAAAAATCCTATAATCAATATATCCTAAGTTGGTATGAGACGGCTAAGACCTATAATAATGAAGTCGGGAGTACCTTTAAGAATTATTGGGGAGTATATGATATGCATGGATTGGTCTGGGAATGGACTTCCGATTTTAACAGTATCTTCTTGACTGGCGAGTCCAGGAAGGATAAAGGGGAAGATGGGAACCTGTTCTGCGGAGGGGCTTCTGTAAATGCCTCCGACCTGATGAATTACGCTGCATTTATGCGCTATGCTTTTCGGGGAAGCATGAAAGCTTCCTATAGCAGTAGAAACCTTGGTTTTCGCTGCGCAAGAGATGTAAAATAGATAATGATATGATGAAGAATTTATTAATGGCCTTGTTTGCGTTTGGGTTATTGGCTCAAGCTTGCCAGAATCCTGAAACGAGTACCCAGGTAGAGCTCAAACAGCCTACCCTGACGGACTCTCTTTCTGACCTCTCCGTTTATAACCTTCCCTCGCATTGGACCAACCAGAATGGGGAAGAAATGGAGCTGAAAGATCTAAAGGGAAATGTCGTGGTCGCGGTCATGATCTATACATCCTGTAAGGCTGCATGCCCAAGATTGGTCGCCGATATGCGCCATATTGAAAAAACGGTGAAGTCCAAGAACAAGGACAAGATCAAATTCTTATTGGTCAGTATTGATCCAAAGGTCGATACACCGGAAAGGCTCAAGCAATTTGCCATTGAAAATGAAATGGATGGGGAGCAATGGATATTCCTGAGGTCCAATGAGGAAGATACTCGGGAGTTTGCAGCAACCTTGGCGGTGAATTATAAACAGATATCGCCAATTGATTTCTCGCATTCCAATATCATCAGCTTATTCAATGCTCAGGGCGAATTGGTCTACCAACAGGAAGGTTTAGGGGTCGATTATGGGCCAACCATAGATGCTATTGAAAAAGAAGCATCCAAGATCTAGGAAACATTTAACTCTTATATATTTAGTTTGAACAAAGAAGGCATCGATATTTCGATGCCTTCAATTTTTTTATACTGTGCCAGTAAATTATTTTTTACCACCTTTAGCAGCTTTCGCAGCTTCTTGCTCAGCTTGACGAAGAGCACGTGACATAGTAACGGAAACGATCGTATCGTCAGCGTTGTTTAATACTTTAGCATCAGTTAAAGCTACTTGGCCTACACGGTAAGATTTACCAACTTCAAGACCTTCCATAGGAACCTCGATTTCTTGAGGTAAGTTGTTAGGAAGAGCTTTAACGCGAAGGTTACGTAATTTTTGAACTAATTTACCACCCATTTTAACACCTGGAGAAGTACCTACCAATTTGATTGGAATGTTCACAGAAACTTCTTTGTCATCAAATAATTGTAAGAAGTCTACGTGAGTAACTTCGTCAGTTAATGGATGGAATTGAGCTTCTTGAACGATAGCTTTTGATTTTTTGCCACCGATTTCCAATTCTACGAAGATAACTTCTGGAGTGTAAAGAACTGGTTTCAAATCAGCTGCGGATACCGAGAAATGTGTTTGTTCTTTACCACCGTAAAGAACTGCAGGGATTTTTCCCTCGTAACGCAATTCCTTAGCATCTCTTTTCCCTACGTTCTGTCTTGCAGAACCGCTAATAGCAATTGATTTCATGTTTTAATATATTAAAATTTGAGGTGCAAAGATAATCATTAAATTGAATTGCTGAAAGATTTTTTGGCCCTAATGCGAAAATAAATTGCTGTTAATCTGTGGGCTACATCTCCAAAAAGAAGAAAGGATGCCTTTTTGAAGCATCCTTTCCCTTGTTCTATGAGAATAATGGTTTATTTAACGTCGAATAAATCCGAAATAGAACCATGTTCATTTACATTCTTGATAGCATTTGCAAATAGATCTGCGGTAGAAAGAACCTTGATTTTTGTGCTTTGAGCAGCCTTCTCCGGATTCAGTTGGATCGTATCGGTAACAATCATTTCTGATAATACGGAGTTTTCAATGGTTTCATATGCTTTACCTGATAATACAGCATGTGTACATACTGCGCGAACAGATCTTGCGCCATTTTCCATGATCAGGGCAGCAGCTTTTGAAAGCGTACCTGCAGTGTCACAGATATCATCGATCAATACCACATCCTGTCCTGTAACATCACCGATGATGGACATCGATTCAATTTCATTAGCACGTTTTCTGCGTTTGTCACAGATAACAACCTCTGCATTGAAGAATTTAGCAAAAGTACGGGCTCTGTAAGATCCACCCATGTCTGGAGAAGCGATCATCAAGTTTTCCAATTTCAATGATTTGATATATGGAACGAAGATAATGGCACCATCTAAGTGATCAACAGGGATATCGAAGAATCCTTGAATCTGAGCAGCATGCAAGTCCATGGTCATGATGCGGTGTGCGCCAGCAGCAGTGATTAGGTTTGCGATCATTTTTGCTCCTATTGCAACACGTGGTTTGTCCTTACGATCCTGACGTGCATACCCAAAATAGGGAACAACTACCGTGATGTAATGCGCTGAAGCACGCTTAGCTGCATCGATCATCAACAATAACTCTAATAGATTGTCTGTGGGTTGATTGGTAGATTGGATTAAAAACACATCACTACCGCGAACGGACTCGTTGTAGAATGGTTGAATTTCGCCGTCAGAAAACTTCGACAAAGTCATGTCTCCTAGGGGTTTTCCGTAAGATTTTGAAATCTTGCCTGCTAGTTCTAAAGTTCCTGAACCAGCAAATAATTTTACGGTGTTAAATTGCAAAGGCATGGTGAAATGATTTATTGGGGTTTTTATATTGATATTTCGATTTCTGCAGCATTTTAAAGCTTCTTTTGAGCCTGTTAACTTTATGTAGCCGCAAAGTTAGATAAATGTTTCAGAATATAAAATATGAATGGGGATTGCCTACAATATCCTTACATCCTTTTCGCTCTTTTTTAAATTTTGATGCGTTTGTTATCAAGGAATTATATCATCTTGTTCTCTATGAGTAACACCAATAGTTCACTGCTGTTTTTGACATTGAACTTTTGCAAAAGATTCTTACGGTATGTATCTACTGTAAATTTGCTCAAGGATAGCTCAGAAGCAATTTTGCTGGTCGTTTTTCCCTGGGCCAACAATTGTATCAATTGCTTTTCCCGTTTCGTAAGTGAAGGCAAACTCTGCGTCTGCTTCGATTGGCTGGACAGGATGTTCTTGACCTCAGCACTCAAAGCGGTTTCACCTCTTACCACTTGATCCAATCCTTCCATAATTTCTTGCGAAGGAACCTCCTTGAGCAGAAAGCCCGAAGCTCCGTTTTCAAGCATCATGGAGATTACGCTGTACTCAGCTTGATTACTTAACCCTATGACCTTTGTCCTCGGACTTTCTATCTTTATTTTTTTGCAGACTTCCAGGCCATTGATGTCTGGCAGAGAAATGTCCAATAGGACAATATCGATATGATGATCATGCAAGTAATTTAAAATAGAAAGGCCATTAGAGAAACAGATTAAATCATATTGCCTGTTCCATTTGGACAGAACTGATTTAAGTCCCTCAATTACGATAGGATGATCGTCGACTAATGCTAGTTTTTTCCTTCCTTCAGACATTTAATTCAATATTAACCGTTGTCCCTTCGGAAATCGTGGAATCCAATTCAAAAATTCCCTGCATCAGATCAATCCTTCTTCTGATATTGTTAATTCCCATCCCCATGTTGTTTTTCAAGATATCTTTGTCAAATCCTTTGCCATTATCCTCAAGCATTATGAAAAATTTATTTTCCGCCTGACTGCACTGAACCAAGATCTTACTAGCCTCAGCATGCCGGATGCTATTGGTCAGCAATTCTTGGATAATCCTATAGATATTTAGTTGTTTGTCTTTTGAAAGGCTGTCCTGGATTGTAAAGGAATGATATTCCACCTGTAGGTGTTCAGTGGCTAAGGATGCACAAAGATCTTTGAGTGCTATATCCAATCCAGACTGTATTAAGGTGCCGGGCATCATGTTCCTGGAAATGCCCCTGAGGTCTGATATCGAGTTTTCTAATTGCTTGTTGATTTCCTTCATCAATGCCGGCGTATTGCTCTCAGAGTCCATCGATAGTTTATACTTGATGGCTGATAAGGTTCCACCCAATCCATCATGCAATTCTCGAGCTATCCTATGCCTTTCATTCTCCTCAGCATGCATGACGGCCTGTGCCACCTCGATTTTATTCTGTTGCTCCAACATATTGAGCTTTATTTTATTCGTTCGTCTATTGTTTTGGAAAACATAGATCAAGAAAAGAACCAGCAAAAGCAGAATAAAACTCCCTACTGCTATTAAACTGTGTATTAACTGTTGATTTTTGTGGATTAAACTGATCTGCTCGTTGTCTGATTTGAGTTGGTTGATCTGTCTTTCCTTTTGTGATAATTGCAATCTTTTTTCCATGGCATTGATTTCCTTCCTGGAATCCTCATTATAGACGGAGTCCCTGATCTGAAAGGCCTGCCGCGCATATCTATAGGCCGATGGGTAATCATGAAGTTTCTCATAAACCTCGGCCAGTTTGGAATATCGAATAACCGTGTTGATGGCCGATTTATAGGGCTCGTATTTCATGCCTTGGTAAAGAGCGTCCTTAGCCTGTAGGAAATTGTTGCTGCCAAAATAGGCCTTGTACAGCTGGAAGTAAAGCGCATTGATTTTATAGGTATGCGAATCGGATACATTGTCCCTCTTTGCAGATTCAATTGCGGGTAACAATAATTTTTTTGCGGCTAAGAACTGCTTCGATTCATTAAGGTGATTGGACTTAACGGCAATGAAATCATAGTAAAGGCTGTTGTCCCTGATTTCCATAGCGACTTGTTCCGCTCTGTCAATAAATATTTTTGCGGAATCCAGTTTTTTTAGGAATAGAAAATTCCGGGCGGTATTGACGAGTATTTCCAGATGATCTGCCTGATCTACGGGCGGATGAGCCTCCATGGTCTTTAATCCTTTGTGAAAATATTGGGAAGCAGTCTGGTAATCCTGATTATTCATGAGCATCATTCCGATCTCGCCAAAATAGAGTGCAGTCTGTCCATGGTCCTGTGCCTTTTGGGAAAGGGGGATGCTATGGTCGATCAAGATTTCCATAAACCTTTTAGGCTCTCCAAGGAACTGGTATTGCACCCCGATATTATGCCATGATTTCGCCTGAAAGGCAAGACTTTCCTTGCTGTGTGCCTTTTCAAAGTACTCAATAGCGGATTTATATTCCCGAATGGCAATTTCAGAATCTAGGTAAAAATAGATGCCTGCATAATAATGGTGGTAAAGACCAATCAGGAAATTGTTGTTCTGTATTAACTTTCTTCCCGACTCTAGGTAGGACTTGGAGAGTGTTGTATCTTTATAGTAATAATCAGAAAGCAAAAAGTTTGCTCGCGCTTTGATGCTGTCTGTTTTACCCGTTTTTTGTATATGGATTAAGCTATCCACAATCGGGTTTGGCTTTAAGGATTGCTGTCCTAATACCCCAATGCTGATATGAAGAAAAAGAAAAAGGTAGAAGCTTTTTTTCATGTGAGTAGCAAAAGTCAAATATGCTTAAATAACTCGCATTAAAAAATACCTAATAATAGGAGGGTACAGATCCATAATACTCTAATATAGCATTTCTGCATCGGTATATTTAGCTTATTCCTAGCTGGTATTAAGCAGATATTTTGGGTTATATATTGACCTTATTCGAGACATATTCCGAAAATTCGCAAAATGACCTAATCAATAGTTAACAATTCGGCTTAGTATTTTCGATGAATTCTCGAATATGTCTCGAATAAGAGTGGGATAAAGGCAAGACTGAAACTTCTGTTTTGCAGAATAAGATTAGATTGTATGTAGGTTTAGGATAGAGTAGATTCTGCTGAAATCCTAATTTTTTGCTATTCGTGTCAAATGGCTATTTGTTAGGGTTTTAAAAATTTTGGTATTTCAGTTTTCCAATAAACCAAAAAAGGCTCGAAACATTGTTTCAAGCCTTTTTTTGAGTTGCCCAACCTGGATTCGAACCAAGACAAACGGCACCAAAAACCGTCGTACTACCATTATACTATTGGGCAAACTTTTGTGGTTTTGTCATCGGGTTGTTCCCTTTTGACGATGCAAATATACGTCGAGTTTTCTATTCTGCAAATAAAAAAGTGCGTTAATTATTAAATATACTGATTTTCAAGCCGATATTTTTTCACTTTATCTTTCATTAGACTATCGGTAGCTAAGATTATGGGTTTTTACTGCTAGAAATTAGAAACTATTTGTCTAATTATAATTTGTATTCCTTATTTTCGAAGCATAATTTTTAGAAAACCCTTCTATATTTTAGTATGAACTATAAAAAAATCAATAACCTGTTAGGATGGGTAGTGGGTATTATTGCTACACTGACTTACATTTTGACGCTTGAAAAGACAACAAGCTGGTGGGATACAGGTGAATTTATTGCTTCGGCGTACAAATTACAAATTGTGCATCAGCCGGGGGCACCCTTATTTTTGATGATCCAAAACCTTTTCTCCAACCTTGCCATGGGTGATAACTCCCGAATTGCATATTGGATGAACGTGGGATCTGCAGTATGTAGTGGTTTGACCATTACCTTTTTGTTCTGGACCATTACTGCACTTGCCAAGAAAGCTTATGTTAGTCTGAGTGCTAAAGAGGAAATCTCGGAAGGTAATCTGATCAAGATCATGGGAGCAGGGGTTGTAGGAGCATTGGCTTATACTTTCTCGGATACATTCTGGTTTTCAGCAGTTGAGTCTGAGGTTTATGCCATGTCTTCATTGTGTACTGCAGTTGTGTTCTGGGCCATACTAAAATGGGAAGCTAAGGCTGATGAGCCAGGGGCAGACCGTTGGTTGATCCTAATTGCTTATGTGATGGGGCTATCCATTGGGGTTCACTTATTGAACTTATTGGTTATTCCAGCAATAGCCTTGGTAATCTATTTCAGAAGAACGTCCAAAGTTACTGGAGGCGGTATTGCCAAAGCCTTGATCATTGGGGTAATTGTATTAGCAGTGGTTTTATGGGGAGTAATTCAATTTCTGATCAAATTTGCAGCATTCTCTGACCTGTTTTTTGTTAACAGTCTAGGGCTTGGATTTGGTACAGGGGCTACTTTCTTCACTTTATTGGTTGCTGGTCTGTTGCTTTTCGGTATCTGGTATTCCTGGAAAAACGTAAAACCTATCTTGAATATTTCCTTGTTGAGTTTGGCATTCGTAATCTTTGGATATAGTTCATTTACCATGATCATGGTAAGGGCAAAGGCGAACCCAACTTTGAACAACTCTGATCCTGACAACGTATTTACCTTCTTAAGTTACCTGAACCGTGAACAATACGGCGATGAGCCTCTGTTAAAAGGAAGGTACTTTGATGCTAAACCCACTGATGTATTTGAGACAGGAAACATCTACCGTAAGGACGGAAATAAATATGTCGTAGCGAAGAAAAAATTCGATTATACATGGAGCCACAGTACCTTGTTTCCGCGTATATATTCCGATAAACATGAATCCTATTATAGAGAGTTCTTGAATTTAGGTCCGGATGAAGTGCCTACCATGGTCGATAACTTAAAGTTTTTCTTTGGTTATCAGATTGGACAGATGTACAGCCGCTACTTTATGTGGAACTTCGTAGGTCGTCAAAATGACCAACAAGGGCAGGGTTCATTTACCGAAGGTAACTGGATTTCGGGTATCAAACCGATAGATAATGCAAGATTGGGAGGTCAATATGCCCTTCCAACTTCAGAATTGGAAAATGCAGGTAGAAATACCTATTTCTTCCTACCATTGATTTTGGGAATCTTAGGGGCAATGTGGCAGTTCAAGAAACAGCAACGTGATGCTTCTGTAGTGACCCTATTGTTCTTCTTTACAGGTCTTGCCATCGTATTGTACCTAAACCAAACTCCTTTGCAGCCACGTGAACGGGATTATGCCTATGCAGGTTCCTTCTATGCATTCTGTATCTGGGTTGGTATGGGTGTAATTTGGATTGCAGACTTATTGTCGAAGAAAGTGAATGCCAAAAATGCGGCCATTGGGGCAACTGCCGTTTCCCTACTTTGCGGACCGGTTCTATTGGCCAGCCAAAACTGGGATGACCATGACCGTTCGGAGAAATTCTTGGCCCGTGATATGGCAAAGAATTATCTGGAATCATGTGCGCCGAATGCCATCCTGTTCAGTTATGGTGACAACGATACCTATCCATTATGGTATGTTCAAGAGGTTGAAGGTTTCCGTACAGATGTGCGTGTCGTGAACTTAAGTTTATTAAGTGCAGATTGGTACATGAAACAGATGATGCACAAAGTAAATGATGCAGATGCATTGCCATTGAACATCGATCCTGAGAAAATCAAGGATGGTGTTCGTGATGTAATCTACTTCAGTGACATGAATATCCCTGGCTATGTAGATGTTGAGGATCTATTGCAAATCATGCTTTCCGATGAACAACAATATAAGGTACAGTTGCAAAGTGGAGATTGGGCAAATATCCTTCCAACGAAGAATATGCAATTGAAGATTGATAAGCAAGCGGTAATAGCTAACAAAGTAGTACCTAAAGAGTGGGAAGATGCTATCGTCGATACCATGCAGTGGAATTACAGTGGAGGTATCGTAAGCAGAGCTGACCTTTCGATCATGGCTCTATTGGCAAACAACGGATGGAAGCGTCCTATTTATTTTACTTCGACTACTCCAGAAGAGAATATGATCGGTCTAGAGAAATTCTTGGTTTCTGAAGGTTTTGCCATGCGCCTGATGCCAGTTGCATTAGCTGCTGAAGGTGAAGTTTCAGGACCGATTACCGATGTGGAGGGAACTTACAATAATATCATCAACAAATTCACTTGGGGAAATATCGCTCATTCCAAATACCTAGATCCAGATTCATACCGCTATATCAGCATGTATGCTGGTAATATCTTTGGCGAAACGGCTCAAAACCTATTGTCAATGGGCAAGAATACCGAGGCTAAGAAATTGGTGAACAATGCCTATGAGAATTTGCCTAAGCGTCCTTACTTGATGTCGGAAGTGTTCTCTTATACCTCCTTGATCGATGCTATGTACAAATCAGGTGAAGCCGAGAAAGCAAATGAAATCGTGAAAAGAAACCTGAAATTCCTTCGCGAAAATATGGCTTACTACATGAACATCGCTGAAACTAAGCCTAACCTAGAATTTAGAAATATGCGTTTCGGCTTGGCAGCTATCCAGAATTACCAAAGGGTATTGACGGATGCCAAACAACAAGATCTATTGAAAGAAGTTAATCAGATCTTTGAAACTTATAGACCGTTATACGAAGCAGCAAGTCAATAAGATTTTTGCTTTGAAAGGGAAAAGGGTTGCCGAACGGCAACCCTTTTTTTTGTGGGGGGATGTATTCGGGTATTTGAACCAGGATGGAAGGGATAAGAGGATGGGCCAAGATTTGGAATTGAACCAGGATTGAAAGGATTGGAGGATGGACCAAGATTTGGATTTGAACCAGGATGGAAAGGATCGGAGGATGGGCCAAGATTTGGATTTGAACCAGGATTGAAAGGATTGGAGGATGGGCCAAGATCGGGGAATGAACCAAGAGTCAAAATGGCCTTATCTATCTCTAGAAAGCACCTCCGATAACAATTTTTAATTTATTGAATTACGGTAAACCGTAAGCTTAAATATGTCTGTATGGCTACTTTTGCGGCAAATCAAACATAATTATTAATCATATGAAATTAGTATTTAATGCGATCTGCATTGCTCTATTATTAAGTTTTTCTGCCTGTGAAAAAGAAGGTGCTCAAGGTCCTCAAGGTGAACAAGGTCTTCCTGGTGCTGCAGGATCCCAAGGGATTAAAGGTGAAAACGGGAGTACCATTTTAAGTGGAACGACCGATCCTAGCAGTGCAATTGGGAAAGACGGTGATTTTTACCTGAATTTAAATTCTAAAAAGCTTTTTGGTCCTAAAAAATCTGGGAATTGGGGAACAGCGATAGAATTAAATGGAAAGGATGGACTTAATGGTCAGAACGGTCAAAATGGACAAAATGGGGCAGATGGCTTAAATGGTACTAATGGGACAAATGGTAATACCATTCTAAGTGGAAAAGCTGTTCCAAGTTTTTATTCCGGTAATCTAGGGGATTTCTATATTGATCTTTCAAAAATGGATTTTTATGGACCAAAAACTAATAATGGTTGGGGGTCCCCAATTTCTTTAAAAGGATCTTCAACTCTACAGAAAAGGGTCTTAATTAAAGAGAATTTTGATTATTCAAGGAATTGTGATGCATGTTCTGTTTATTCTACGACTTGGATACCTGGTGTTTCTACCTATTCTTCTACTACTGCGGATGTCTATATTAATGTAGGAGATATTCAACAATATTATAGCAATGGGATTGTAACTTATGAGGCAAGGATAAATGGAGGTGAATGGTTTGTTCTGGATCCAACTAATAAGAAGCAAATCATTAAACAATATAAAGTAGGGGTTCGCGAGTACATGTTGATGTTTGCTCCATCAATTATCAAGTATTATAATAGTTCTGGTCAATTATTTATTGGGTCTGACAGGATGGTCTCTATTCCAGGGACGTATTCGAAGAGTCAATTAATGAGCTATTTAGACGCAGAAATGAAGGTAGATATTAGGATTACTTTATTGCCTAAAGAATCTATAGAGTACTTGTCCAAAAATTACCCAAATCAAAAGATTAATGATTCATTTGTGTCAAGATATTTTGGTATGAGCGATAGATAAAATTATGAGAGTATAAAATAAAGATGGCCGTCTGAAAAGATGGCCATCCTTTTTTGTAGATAGCTTGTTGATTATTTCCTGATTCAAATGTATAGGCCTAATTTCTTGAAGAGTTTAAGGGCTGCGTTGGCGTACAGTTCGTTAACCTTCGGTTAACGATGACAGGACATTAGCGGCGGGCGTGTTCGATACGCCTTTTCAGAAATGCGTCCAAATATGGTTTTGCGTGCCAATGTTATTTTAAGATCTTCGTCCATCCTCTTATCCTTTCCATCCTGGTTCAAGTGTCATACAACCACTTCCTTTCCGAAAACCAATACTGATAACAATATATAATTTATTGAATTACGGCAAACCGTAAATTTTCTTTTTTCTACTTTTCTACATTTGCCCCCAATCAAACTTAATTATTATCCTATGAAATTTTATTCTCTATTTACTAAGTACAGCTTGGTAGTTTTGTCATTTGTCATTTTTTTTACTTCTTGTAGCAAGGACAAGGAGGAAGCTATTCCTGAAAAAATAACCAAAATTGAATTTATTGAAAAAGAAATTCAATTGGTTATTGGAAAGTCAGATACTTTGGATGTAATACACAACCCAAATAAATTACCTAAACCAAAATATAATTGGTCTAGTTCAAACACCGATGTCGTTACTGTAAATGAACTTGGTGTCATAAAAGCTTTAAAAGAGGGTAAATCTGAAATTACTGCAACGATATCTGGAGAAAATATGAATGCTAGGATTCTTGTAAATGTCCTGCCCGTGATACCAGAAAAGTTGAAGTTAGAATTGGTTAATCCTAATATTTTTGTTGGCGATTCTGTTGTGGTAAAATATTCAATAGATCCACCGAATACCACTAATGTAAGTGAGTTTGTAATCGACTGGGGTTCAAGTGATAACTCTGTTTTTACCGTAAAGGATGGAAAGGTAAAAGGATTGAAAGCGGGAAAGGCAAAACTAACTGCGGCAATAAAAGGAACTAATGTTTTTTCCGAAATGGAAATTATTGTGAAACCAGTATTACCTTCAGCAATTGAATTGAATATTACCTCAGGTCAAGTGGAATTGGGTCAAAGCATTAAGTTAATAGCAAAAATTAAACCGGAGAATACAACAAATAAGGATTTGATATGGGAGTCTTCAGATAGCAACATCGCTTCGGTTGTAGACGGAGAGGTAAAGGGTAAGAAGGAAGGTGAAGTGGTTATTACTGTTAAAAGTAAGGAAGGGTCAATTTCCGCAACAGCCAAAATAAAAGTTTTTACAGTGAAGGCTACAAAGATAACTTTGAGTGATACTCAAGTTGAAATTATGGCTGGTCAATCATTTAGTCTTACTGCCACAGTTAGTCCGGAAAATACTCATAATAAAGGTATTGTTTGGAGTACAAGTAATTCGTCTATCGCGACAGTAGATCAACAAGGTAATGTAATAGCAAAAACTGAGGGAATAGTTCAGATAACTGCCAAATCATCAGAGAATCCTAATATTTCTTCTACATGCTCATTCAAAGTGATTCCTGCAAGGGTTGTTTCAATTAATCTTAGTGAAAATTATAGAAGTTTAGATATTGGAGACACATTCCCAATTTATGCAACGGTATTTCCAGATAATGTCAAAAATAAAGGGATAATTTGGAGTACGACGGATCCGAAAATTGCTACCGTGGACCAAAATGGGTTGGTTAAGGCTATATCTTCAGGTACTGTCGATATTATCGCAACTTCTAAAGATAATCCAAGTGTCATAAGTTCTTGTACAGTTGTAGTAAAAGACCTTGATTCGGGTGTAAAGGTAGGAAGAACGTCTTCTTCTATTACAAATTTAAACGGCTATTACACTGCGTCCATCTCACACTTTATTGCTAACCATGGAATTAAGAAAATAACAGTCTTAAAGATGGAGATTGTTGATGGAGATGGTATTGTTAGATCTGTAAATAATGAACAATTTGAAGTTTATTCATACCAGCAAATAAATTATACATCTAGATTTAATGGTATTTATAAACCACAATTTCACTACTATTTTGAAATTGATGGTAAACAGTTTAAGCGAGTTTTAACTTTAGAATAATTGATGGTCTTGAATAAAACTTGGTGAAAATTTATAATAGATTATCAACTAGGCAGCTTATTAATAAGCTGCCTTATTTTTTCCAATCCAATGTGGCTTAGATTACGATTTTTGGAAAAAATGCCTTAAGTTTGCCTAAATAAATCCATAGATGAAACAATCGATATTATTAGATGGACCGAAGTTTCAGATTACGCTCAAGCGATTGTCTCAACAATTAATTGAAAACCATGGAGATTTCTCCAACGCTGTAATCATTGGAATTCAACCTCGAGGTACCTATTTAGCTGAAAGATTAGTACAGGAAATCAAAGGAATGACCGGAGTTCAAGTGCCATTGGGTATTTTGGATATTACTTTCTATCGTGATGATTTCAGGATGAAAGGGGCCAGTCCATTAGCTGCGAACAGTACGGTAATTGATTTTATAATAGAGGGCAAGGATGTCATCTTGGTTGATGATGTACTGTGGACCGGAAGGACTATCCGTTCTGCGATGGATGCGATCCAAGCATTTGGTAGGGCGAACAGAATTGAATTAATGGTCTTGGTAGACCGTCGTTTTTCGAGACAGATTCCTATCCAACCGGACTATATAGGTATACAGGTCGACTCCATTGATTCGCAAAAAGTAATTGTAAGCTGGAAAGAGGTGGATGATAACGATAGTATTGTGTTGATCACCGAAAAGAAATAGAAAGATTTTATTGTTTAACAAATGTCAACATCTGAACAACTTAGTACCCGCCATTTATTAGGTATCAAGGATTTAAATAGCAACGATATCCAATTGATCTTGGATACGGCTGCAAATTTCAAAGAGGTACTGAACCGACCAATCAAAAAGGTACCTTCTTTACGTGATATTACCATTGCCAATGTGTTCTTTGAGAACTCAACCCGTACCCGTCTTTCTTTTGAATTAGCTGAAAAGCGCCTGTCTGCCGATATCGTCAATTTTGCAGCATCCTCTTCTTCGGTAAGTAAAGGTGAAACCCTGATCGATACGGTGAACAATATCTTGGCCATGAAAGTGGACATGATCGTGATGCGCCATCCTTATGCAGGTGCCGGTGTTTTCTTGAGCAAACATGTGGATGCCCAGATCGTGAACGCTGGAGACGGTGCCCATGAACATCCTACCCAAGCTTTATTGGATTCATTTTCTATCCGTGAGCGATTAGGTGGGGTTGAAGGAAAAAAAATCGCCATTATTGGAGATATCCTTCACTCTAGGGTAGCATTGTCCAATATTCTTTGTTTACAGAAACAAGGAGCTGAGGTGATGGTCTGTGGACCAACTACCTTGATTCCAAAATATATTACCTCCCTTGGCGTGAAGGTTGAGCATGACCTCATGAAAGCTTTGAACTGGTGTGATGTAGCTAATATGTTGCGGATCCAGTTGGAGCGTCAGGATATTGCATACTTCCCTTCATTGCGTGAATATTCCATGTTGTACGGTTTGAACAAACAGATCTTGGATTCATTGGATAAGGAGATCGTCATCATGCACCCTGGACCAATCAACCGTGGGGTGGAAATTACCTCGGATGTAGCGGATAGCAGTCATTCCATCATCCTAGACCAAGTAGAAAACGGAGTAGCCGTGAGAATGGCCGTTCTGTATTTGTTGGCAGGGAAGAGGGGATAATTTCTAATTAGACATAAGACAATAGACATAAGACAATAGAAAAGGTATTGGGATTTTATTTGTCCTAATTTGAATTTTTCTTATAACTCATTAGATAAAAAAGAGCCTAGAATTCTATAATTCTAGGCTCTTCTTATGATGGTCGGATGTGCAAAACTTTCCGGTCGAAATATTACATGTTGGAACAACTTTTGAACTTTGTCTATGGGGAACTTTGGTGTAATTTTTTTGATAGATTGGAACAAGATTTTTGCTATAAATGAGATTAATTTTTGATGGAGGAATTGGAAATATATCCCGCTTTAGTTTAGGGATTAGTTCTACTGTCTTATGTCTTTTGTCTGATGTCTTTCTCCTTTTGTTAAATAAAGTTAAATAGCTCAGGTTATCCACAGTTGTTAACAACTTTTGAGGAAAACATTGAAGTTATCCATTAATTTCGTAGGTTGAAGGCTTGTACCATCTTGTCAAGGTGTTACAGCACGATTTTCAATAAAAATACTGACGCATTCATTTTAAGGAGTATTCAATCATATGTATAAAAAAATTTACCAGTTAGGTGTGGCGATGAGCTTATTGAGTACACCGGTATTGGCGCAACATTCTGCATGGCAAGAGGTGAATAAAGCCTACAAGGATGGGCTGGAGTTGTATGAAAGAGGGAAGTTCAGTTCTGCTGCAAAACAATTTGATAAGTTTGAGGAGATCAGGACGAAATCATCACTTCAGTTGGACGAAACGAAGGAATTAAGCTTACTCAAAGAGAATGTTCGATTTTATCAAGCTGTTTGTGCTTTAGAGTTGGGAGAAACAGATGCTGAGAGCCGCTTCTTGAAATACATAAAAGATTATCCAGCAAGTGCAAATTCCAAAGCAGCCTATTTCCAGATCGGAAAGTCCTATTATGCTCAAAAAGACTATCCAAAAGCCATTGAATGGTTTGAAAAGATTGACAGTAAGAATTTAGCAGGAGCGGAGAATACCGAATACCGTTTCAAATTGGCCTATGCAAAATTTATGACGGGAGACTATGAGGCTGCTAGACCTGTTTTCAATGAACTGAAAGATCTAAGGGGACAGTACCAAGAGGCTTCTATCTATTATTCGGCTTACCTAAGCTATTTAAACCAAGAATATAAAACTGCACTGAATGAGTTTGAGCGTCTGGAAGGATCAAAAACTTATGAGAACAGTTATCCATATTATATCACAGCCTTGTACTTCTTGGATAAGCGTTATGATGATGTATTGAGTTATGCATTGCCTAAGCTAGAAACCACTAAGCAGGAAAGTGAGACAGAGATGTTGCGCATCATCGCAGCAACCTATTTCATCAAAGGTGACTTGGAGAAATCGAAAGACTTTTACGATAGGTTCCAAGCACAAGACCAAGGTAAGACCCAAAACAATCAAGATAGCTACCAAATCGGTTATATCAACTATAAATTAGGCGAGTACGAAAAAGCTATCTCTGAATTAGAGAAATTGGAAGAACCGGATGCCTATTTCCAAAGTGCCATGATCACTTTAGGGGATGCATTCTTGAAGACAGGCAATAAGCAAAGCGCACGGAACGCATTCTTCAGAGCTTCAAAATTAGATTTTGATCCACAATTAAAAGAAGAAGGTTTGTTCAACTATGCAAAACTGTCCTATGATCTAGAGTTTCACCAAGTAGCCTTGGATGCGATCAATGAGTACATGCAAACTTACCCAAGGTCAAAGCGCCAAGAAGAGGCGAAGACCTTATTGGCAGAGGTTTTATTAAGCACTAAAAACTACCGTGCTGCGGTGGATGTTTTGGAAGACTTGCCTAATAGAGGTAAAGATGCAAATGCTGCATACCAAAAAGTAACTTACTACCGCGGATTGGAATACTACAATGAGCGTGCATTTGAAAATGCCATTTCTATGTTCATGCGTTCTGAAGCTAACCGCAATGATGAAGAAATCTATGCATTAGCTACCTATTGGAAAGCAGAAGCGATGTATGAGGTCCGTAAGTATAAAGAATCTGTAGCTGCATTCAATAAATTCTTGCAATTGCCGGCAGCTAGAAAAACAGAGGTTTACAATTATGCAAATTATGCTTTAGCATATGCTGCCTTTAGAGCAGACAATTATAGTACGGCTGCAAATTACTTCGAGCGTTTCCTAGCCGGTGGCGGAAAAGATGGCATCGACCTGAATACCAGAAACGATGCGATGGCACGTGCAGCTGACTCGTACTTAGCTATCAAAAACTACAGCAAGGCAGCAAACTATTATGATCGTTTGATTGCTTCTGGAGCGCAGAGTCAGGACTATGCTTTGTTCCAAAAAGGTATCCTTTTAGGTCTTCAGGGGGATAATAATGGTAAGATTTCAACCTTGAATTCGGTAATGGCGAAATATCCAAAATCGAACTATGCGGATGATGTGGCATTTGAAATCCCTTATACTTATTTCTTAATGGGTGATCATGACCGTGCGATCGATGGTCTGCAAAAAATGGTTGAGCAATACCCAAGAAGTTCATACGTTCCTAGAGCATTGACAACGATCGGTCTGGTACAATATAACAAGGATGATAACGATGCGGCATTAGCTACTTTCCAACGTGTGGTAAACCAATATCCTACTACGGATGAGGCTAAACAAGCATTGGCATCTATCGAAAACATCTATTTGGATAAAGGGGATGCTTCGGGATATATCCGTTATGCTACAAGCACTAATATCGGTGACCTAAGTACAGCTGAACAAGATTCTCATACTTTCTCCATAGCGCGTACCTTATTTGACCGTGGTAACTGGCAAGCAGCTGTAGAAGCAGTGAATGCATACTTTGATAAATTCCCTAAACCTATTCAAGAGAAACATGCTCGTTTTATCCGTGCAGAAAGTAACGCGAACCTAGGCAAGGATACCGAGGCAATGCATGATTTCAATATCATCATGAATGATTGGACTTCGGCCTATACAGAGCGTACCTTGATCTCGGTTTCTAAACTACACTTGAGAAATAAAGCTTACAATGAAGCTGTACAGGTGTTGAAGAAATTGGAGTTGACTTCAGAATACAAGGAGAACTACGGATGGGCAGTAAACAACCTATTGGTAAGTTACTACAACATGGGTGATTATGCAGAGACATTGACCTATGCGAATATCATCAAGAAGTACGAGAAATCTTCAGAAGAGGATATCGCAAAAGCACATCTCTATGCTGCAAAAGCATACCTATCTACTTCAAAAGGGTCTGAGGGTATGAAAGAATTGAACCTGGCGGCTTTGAAATCTAAAACAGAGACTGGCGCTGAAGCGAGATTCTTGGTTGCGGAACAACAATTGAAAAATAAAAATTACGATGGTGCAATCAAATCTGCACTGGATATATCTGATTCCTTCTCTTCATATGACTATTGGGTAGCGAAAGGATTTATTGTAATGGCTCAGGCTTATGAGGGCAAGGGCGATAAATTCCAAGCTAAATCAACATTGGAAAGTGTAATCGACAATTATGAGAACACAGAAGATGGTATTTTGGATGAAGCGAAACAATTATTGGAAAAAATTAAATAAGAATAGGAAAAGATGAAGTTGAATACTGTTTTTAAACAATCTGCTATATTAACCTTAATGTTGGGGATGGGTGTAGGGGCATATGCTCAAAAAAGAGATACCACCGACCGTCCCGTAACATTGGATTCATTTGATATCGTTCGTGATTATAGACCTATTCTTGCTGATGCAGTAAAAATCCGTCGTAGTCCTGACATGTCAAACAAAAGAGAATATATGCCTAAATTAAACTATGGCAATGTTCCTGACAAAAAATTAGACATCAATACGGGCCTTAGTGAATTACAGATCATGGAAACTCCATTTTCTAGAATCATGGACCATAAGAGTAATTATGTGAAGTTTGGTGCGGGTAACTTCAATACCATCTTGGGTGAAGCTTACTTTGCAGTGGAAGATTACGAAGACATCCGTTTTGGTGGGTTCGCAAAACACCTAAGCCAAAAAGGAAATTTGGAAGACCAGAAATTCTCGAGACAGGAGATCGGTATTTTTGGTCGCCGTATCTTACCTAAGTTTACTTTGGATGGATTAATTGGCTACAATGGTTATGGGACCCGCTTTTATGGTATTCCAACTAACCAAGATGGATCTACCATCAATCCGACCCGCGAGGCACAGCGATTCAATGATATTTACTTCAGTGGAGAGTTGACCAGCAATTATGATCCTGCGAATGAGGATGCATTAAGCTACTCGGTAAAGGCGGATGCCTATACCTATAAGGATAAATTTGAGGCTGGTGAAAATTCCGTTGCGTTATCAGGTTACTTGAACAAACGCTACCGTGCATTTAACGCAGGTGCGAATGTGGCCTTGGACTATAACGGTCTTAAGGGAGTAAACACCTCAACCGGAAAATTAAATAACTCGATTGCTTCGATCAATCCGTATATCCGTTTCAAGGGAGATAACTACAACATTACCTTGGGAGCAAATATCGTTTCTGAATTTGGCGATAACTCTAGGTTCAACGTATTCCCAGAAGCAGAAGTTGATTTTGCTTTAGCGCCTGAGTACTTCTACATCTTTGGAGGGGTTACAGGAAATGTAGAAAAAGGTTCGTTCCGTGATTTTACACGCATCAACCCATATCTAGGTCCAAATGCCAACATCCAAAATACAGTGGAGCGTATGAATATCTATGGTGGTATCAAGGGTAATGCCGGTGCGACATTTGGATATAAGGTAAAAGGTTTCTACAGAAAAGTAGAAAGCATGGCCATGTTCGTGAACAATATGGAGACTCCGTTCAACTTTGATCTGGTTTATGATGGAAATGGTGACGATGCGGTTAAGCATGTGGGAATCGAAGGAGAGATCAATGTGAGGTTATCTTCATTGGTGAACTTGGGTGGTCGTCTGAATATTGATCAATATACCATGGTTGAGCAGGAAGAGGCTTGGCATATGCCGAAAATGCGTTTAGCGGCAAATGCAAGATTCAATATCTCTGAGAAATTGTTCATTGATGCAGAGGCCTTGTTCCACGGAAACGCCTATGCTCAAGAGTTCACTTACTTAAATGGTGTGCCTGATGGCAACCCATATAAAAAGGAAACCATTCCATCGTTCTTTGATCTGAGCGCTGGAGCAGAATATAAAGCAACGAAATACCTAGGTGTTTTTGTAAAGGCAAATAATATGTTGAATACAGAATACCAACGTTATTTATACTACCCTAAATTAGGTTTCAACATTTTAGGTGGTCTAAATTTTTCGTTTTAATCTAACAAACTTTAAATTTGCAGCAGCAAAGGAATAAATGGATTTAGGAAGATACATTCATCAGCTATTAAAGCATAGAAACGAGGTGTATGTGAAGGGTTTGGGAGTTTTCAAACGCATTCACACGCCTTCTGTATATGATGATCGCCGCGGAGTGTATTTGCCTCCAGTGACATATTTGGAATTTGACGGGAAATCTACTGATGGTGTTGATTTTATTGATTACATCCAACAGTCGAAACAAACCTCTAGACAATCGGCAGAGGCTGACGTGCATGATGCCGTATTGAATCTGCTGGAAACCATTAAAGAGAATGGATCGGTGACCTTGAACCATTTGGGGCAATTGATCAAGCATGGCTCATCTCTGGTGTTTAAGGCTGAGGATCTGAGCGGATTCCAATTGCAGCCGATAGAAGGTGCAGCGAGTCCGATCCCTGAACAGGTGGAAGTAGTTGAACCTACGACCCCTGAGCCTGAAGCGGAATTGCCAAAAGAGGAAGAGAAAGAAGAGATCGTTGAAGAGCCTGTAGTCGCTGTGGCAGAACAGGAAGTCGTATCAGAGGTTTATGAGGAGCCTCAGAGCACTGGTAAATCAAAATGGTATATTTGGGCCGCGGTCTTGGCTATTGTTGTCATTGCTGGTTTGTTTTATGTCAACCATACAAACAGCTCAGGCAAAACAGAGGAGAAGGAAGATAGCGTTTTGAATGCCGGTATCGTAGAACCTGACACCTCCGTTGCAAAACCTGTGGATACAAGCGGTACGGCGGCGGCTACTACGGTAGACAGTACAGCAAATACAAGTACAGGTAAGAAGGTGTACAATCCTTTGATCCCTGCAAATCACACTTATCAGATCGTTATAGGAACGCATGCTACTTTGGCTCAGGCCTATGAACAGGCGGAGTCATTTAACAAAGCGGGAATAGAATCTGTACGGGTAATTCCGAGCAACCTTGCACATAACAAGAAGAAAGTGATCTGGGATTCTTATGAAACAAAAGAACAGGCGGATTCTGCCCTGAAATATGTGAGGAAACATTATGTTGCGGATGCTTGGCATCAAAAAATAAACAAGTAAATCAATCAAACAGCACAAAATACGTTAATAAACTATGTCATTAGTACAAAACCCTGCAATCGTTGATACCTTGAATCAAGTACAACAACAACCGGTAGCATTAGCTACAACAGACAACCTTAACCTGCTTGAACTTCTGATGAAGGGTGGGTGGATTATGATTCCAATCTTATTGTTATTTTTCTTGGGATTGGTCATCTTTTTTGAACGATACATTACCATTCGCAAAGCCAGTAAATCCGAAGGCGGATTATTAGCTTCTGTAAAGAGCAGTGTATTGTCCGGAAAAATCGATGCTGCTATGGCTGCTTGTCGTTCCAACAACTCGGCATTATCAAGAATGTTGCAGAAAGGTTTGACACGTGTAGGTCGTCCGATCAAGGATATTGAAGGCGCGATTGAAAACCAAGGAAAATTGGAAGTTTCTCGTTTGGAGAAAAACATCAATATCTTGGGTATCATTGCCGGTATTGCTCCCATGCTAGGTTTCGTAGGAACGATCTTTGGGGTAATCCAGATCTTCCGTGATGTAGAGATGGCCGGTGGTATCGATATTGGTTCGGTATCTGGAGGTCTTTATGTGAAGATGATCGCATCGGCTTCGGGTCTGACCATTGGTATCTTGGCTTATATCGGTTACCATATCCTGAACATGATGGTAGAGCGCTTGATCTTGCGCATTGAGACTGATGCAATTGAATTTATCGATTTATTGGATGAGCCTAGCATGTAAGCTAGACCTGGTCCATTATTGAAAGGCTAAAAATGAATTTACGTAATAGAAGAAATAAACCCGCTGCAGAAGTACATACAGCTGCCCTGAATGACATCATGTTCTTCCTGATGTTGTTTTTCCTGTTGGCTTCGGCAGTATCTAACCCACAGGTGGTAAAATTGCTTTTACCAAAGTCCAGTGCTGGGGAGCAGTCGGTGGCTAAGAAAACCATGACGATCTCGATCACGAGTGATCTGGTTTACCATGTGGACAAACAAGCTATTCCATTGGAGAACCTGGAATCTTATATCCAATCCAATATTGCTACTGGTGAGGAATTGACCGTTATGCTTTATGCAGACAGTACAGTGCCTATCCAGAATGTAATTTCGGTAATGGATATTGCCAACAGATTGAAGGTCAAAATGGTATTGGCAACAGAGCCAAAGAAAGATTAATAATTTATTATTAAACGTTTTGGGCTGTAGAAGGTCGAATTAGAAGAGATCAAGGAAAATGTACTACAATCAATATCGAGAAGATAATAATCTTCCAAAGGCTTTAGGTATTTCATCACTGGTAATGGCTGGATTGGCCGTTATTGGTTTCTTTATTGTATTTGGTCAAAATCTTCCTGAATACGGTATGGGGGGTATCATAGTAAACTATGGTACATCTCCAGAAGGAATGGGAGATGATTACATGAGTGTGGATGAGCCATCAATGGATGAGAATGCCAACAATGTGAAACCGGACAAGATAGACCCGAATTCAACACCTATCCCTACGCCTTCTCAGCAGATTGCTGATAAAGCAGTAGCAACCCAGGATGTTGAAGAAGCACCAGCAGTTCCTAAAGCGGAGAAACCCGTAAAGGCAAATGCAGAACAGGCTACGGCGGAGAAAAAGAATGCGACACCAGCAGTGAATCCTAATGCTTTGTACAAAGGCAAGAAAAATAATGCGCAAGGTACAGGTGATGGTACTGGTTCTACACCAGGCAACCAAGGTTCTAAACTTGGGGATCCATTAGCTAGTAACTATGGCGAAGGTGGTTCGGGATTTGGTGATGCGATGTTATCACTGGAAAACAGACGTTTTACGGTGCCACCGAAGATAGATGACAATGGCCAGCAAACCGGTATTGTCAAGATTGAATTTACCGTGGACAAGAGTGGTAATATCGTGCGTGCCAGACAGGCTAAAGGTACGACCATTGCGGACTACAGATTAATTGAAAAGTGTATCCGTGCAGTTGAACAAGCACGATTGAATGCACTGCCTAATGCGCCTCAGACCCAAACGGGGCTAATTACCTTCAGATTTAGAGTAAGATAATTCTAATTATATGAAAACATTTGCAGAGGTAATCGAGTATTTGTTTGCTCGATTACCTATGTTTACTCGTGATGGCGCCAGTGCCATTAATCCCGATGTAGACAAAACTCTTTTGCTATGCCAGGCTCTTGGCAATCCCCATCAAAAGTTTAAATCAATCCATATTGCCGGAACCAATGGTAAAGGTTCTACTTCGCATATGCTTGCTTCTGTATTGGCAGCGTCTAAATTGAAAACAGGTCTGTATACTTCCCCCCATCTCGTGGATTTTAGGGAAAGGATCAGGATTGATGGTCAGATGATCCCTGAGCAGCTTGTTGTTGAATTTGTCAATGAACATCGAGTGCTGATTGAAGACCTTAAGCCTTCTTTCTTTGAGGTGACTGTTGCCATGGCATTTGATTATTTTGCTAAAGAGCAAGTTGATATTGCAGTGATCGAAGTAGGGCTAGGAGGAAGATTGGACAGCACCAATATCATTATGCCTGAGCTGTGTGTGATCACGAATATCGGAATGGACCATATGAATATCCTTGGTGATACATTGGAGCAGATAGCAGGGGAGAAAGCGGGTATAATCAAGCCACATGTGCCAGTGGTAGTTTCTGAAAAGCAGGGTGAGATAGAACATGTCTTCATTAATAAAGCTAAAGAAGGGGATAGCCCGATATTTTTTGCTGAAGACTATTATGAGGTACATCAGGTTGAGAAGAAGCAGACAGGCTTGGATATCACGGTTGAAAACAAGAAGACAGAAGAATGTATCACTTGGCAATTGGATCTTTCAGGTTCATATCAAAAGAAGAATATCCTTGGAGTGCTGAAGGCTATTGATCAATTGAGGGCTATGGGCTTTGAGTTAGGTGAAGAAGATATCAGGAAAGGTCTTAGTCAGGTCCAAGAATCTACAGGTTTGAAGGGAAGGTGGCAGACCTTGTCAACTGATCCTTGGATAATATGTGATACTGGGCATAATGAAGATGGGATAAAGGCTGTGGTTCGTAATCTGAGCACCTTAAATTTCAATAACCTTCACTTTGTCATTGGAGCAATGAAGGATAAAGATCTTTCACACATTCTACCTTTATTACCAAAACAAGCGACCTATTATTTTGCTGCACCCCAGATGCCTCGTGCAATGAAAGCAGCGGAACTGGCTGAACTTGCACATTCATTCGGCCTGAAGGGTGAAGAATATGCTTCGATTGATGCAGCTTATGAAGCCACCCTAAGGAATTACCAAGAGGGTGATCTCATATTTATCGGTGGAAGTACTTTTGTTGTTGCGGAAGTATTGACTAATCATTTTTAGTCAATTCGCCGCGAAGACTCTGCTGTACCCAATGTGCGACGTCCTCTTGACTGTCCAATTCACCTTGAAGGTACATAAGCTTGGTTACAGCAGTTTCAAAGGTCATGTCATACCCATTGAGCACTCCAATGCATTTCAAGCCCTGAGAAGTCTCGTAACGACCTAATTCTACAGAACCCACCTTACATTGCGAAATATCAAGGATATTCTTTCCCGATTTGATGGCTTCTTGGAGCAGTTCCAGGAACCAGGTATCCGTCATGGTATTTCCGCTACCAAAGGTTTCCATCACAATGCTTCTTACATCTGAATTCAATACCGCCTTAATGGTTTCGGGACTGATGCCAGGAAACAGTTTAAGAACCCCAACACGGTTGTCGATATGATAATGGCAGATAAAATCCTGCCCAGCATTATTGGCCAATACCTCATCATTGTATCGGATATGGATTCCAGCCTCGGCCAGTACGGGAAAGTTCGGGGAACGGAAAGCTTCGAATTTATCGGAATTGTATTTAAAGGATCGATTACCCCTGAAAAGTTTATTGTCAAAAAGGATACATACTTCCTGGATGATGGATTTGCCATCTCTCTTGGCAGAAGCAATCTCCAATGCTGTCATCAGGTTCTCGCGGGCATCCGTACGGATTTCCCCAATGGGTAATTGGGAACCGGAAAAAATAACAGGTTTCTGTAGGCCTTCCAATAGGAAGCTCAGCATGGATGCGGAGTAGGCCATGGTATCGGAGCCATGTAGGATTACAAAACCATCATAAAGCTCGTAATTGTCCTTGATGATCTTGGCCATCTCCAACCAGATGCTTGGACGCATATTGGAAGAGTCGATGATAGGCTCAAAAGAGTGCACAGTCAGTTTATAGTTCAGGCGATTTAGATCAGGTAGGTTCTTTTCAATCAGTTCAAAATCGAAAGGAATAAAAGTTCCGGTTTCTGGATCTTTTACCATACCAATGGTGCCACCGGTATAAATGATAAAAATATTGTACATCAATTAAATCTTAAATACTTGTTTAGAATTGTTGGTAGTTATTTCCGCGATCTTCTCAATTCCCATCTCATGTAAGTCTGCAACCTTTTGGGCTACATATAGCAGATAACTGCTTTCGTTTTCTTTTCCTCTGAAAGGTACGGGAGCCAGATACGGTGCATCTGTTTCCAGTACAATATGTTGTAAGTCGATTTCTTTCACAACGGCATCCAAGCCTGCTTTCTTAAAGGTAACCACGCCACCAATTCCTAGTTTGAATCCAAGGGCAATAGCGCGATGAGCCTGTTCTAAGCTACCGGTAAAGCAATGGAAAATGCCAAATAATTTCTCATCGGCCATTTCATCCAGTACCTCAAAGACTTCATCAAAAGCCTCCCTGCAATGGATAGATATAGGCAGTCCAAGGTCTTTAGCCCATTGGATCTGTTTTCTGAAAGCCTCTTTCTGGATTTCCAGAGTGGATTGATCCCAATATAGGTCGATCCCTATTTCACCAATGGCATAAATCTTTGACTCTTGAATCTTTGCGTAGATCTGATCCAATTGTTGTTGATAATCATCTTTTACATCGCAAGGATGCAAACCAAGCATAGGGAAACAGTTTTCAGGATAGGCTTCAACGGTTTGGAAAACCTTGTCGATGGACTCCACATCGACATTCGGAAGAAACAGTCTGCTGATACCATTCTTAAAACATCGGTCAAGCTGTTCTTTCAGTTTAGGGGTTCCAGCTTGATAATAGATATGAGTATGCGTGTCGGTTAAAGTCTGATTTTTCAGATCAATTTGCTCTTCCATGCTGCCAAAGTTAATATATTGTTAGTTAATCTGGTTCTATGGAATAAAAAAACGCAGTTCTCATAATGAAAACTGCGTTTTTTTATAAATTTTGTAAAAGAACTCCTTATTAGTTAACTGGAGTTTCTACTGGAGCACCTGTTGGAGCTATAACTTGCGGAGTATCACCTTTTGGACCAGGGATAATATCCAATACTTCTACGTCAAATACCAATGGAGCATAAGGAGGGATCAAGTTACTTTGCTGACGCTCACCATATCCTAATGAAGATGGGATAATCAACGTAGCTTTGCCACCTTTTTTCAATAATTGAAGACCTTCAGTCCATCCTGGAATAACAGGAGTATGACCAACACGTACGCGCAATGGCTCGTATTGTTTCATTGGGTGGAAGATACCTTTTTCTTTAGCTACCTCAGGGTTGCTAGTATCGAAGATTTTGTCGTTTGTCAAACCACCTGTATAGTTGATAACTACTGTATCACCAACAACTGGGTTTGCGCCAGTACCTTCAGTTTTGATTACGTATTGAAGACCAGTTGCAGTTTTCTTAGGTTGCAATTTGTTTTTCTCAACGTATTTAGCAATTTTTCCTTCTTCAGATTTTTTCAGACCTTCCATTTCAGCCAAGTAGTATTTGTTTACTTGTTCGAATAAAGCTGAATCTGTTAAGCTTCCTTTTTTGAAAAGTTTCTTAACCTTGATAGTAAATTGAATGTATTTATCTGCAAAGTCAGGTTTTGGTTGGCCTGTTTTAGCAGCCATAGTATCTAAGTCCAATTTGAATGTTGCACTATCACCTTCACCTAACATTTTCAAGATCGTGTTGTTGTCACCAGCGTATCCGCCTTGAACCAATGAATCAGGGATTACAGGGGCGATCTGTGGCAATCCTACATCATAAGTACTTGCCAATAAAGAGTCACGGTCTGTTTTAACAACAATATCCATGGCTAGAACATCTCCACCTACAGCTTTTTCACCACCTTTGTCTTCGAAGAATTTATATTCTAGACCACCTTCACCTTTTTTGAAACTTTGGCATGATGAAGCTAGAAAAAGACCAGCTAATGCTGTTAATACTAAAATCGATTTTTTCATTTTTTTATTTATAACGCTTATTATATTCTATTTTAAATAACTTGAGTACTCCGGAAGGATAGATTTGAATTTTGCTACCACATCTTCCAACTTCTCTGTTGAATTGCCACCCGCGGCATTCAAATGCCCTCCACCATTGAAATATTTCCTGCAGATCTCATTGCAAGGGATATCGCCAATCGAACGCAAAGATAATTTAATTAATTCAGTTCTATCAATAAATAAACCGGCTAATCTAATCCCTTTTATCGATAATGCATAGTTCACCAAACCTTCGGTATCTCCGGTGCTGACATTGAATTTCAAAAGATCATCTTTGGTCAATGAAAACAATGCCGTATTGTATTCGGGAATCACCTCCAAACAGTTCAAAAGGCTATAGCCTAAGAACTTTAAACGGTTTTCTGTGGAACTATTGTATATATTCTCATGAATTTCCCAATTCTTTGCCCCTGCATCGATCAGGTTGGCAATGATATGGTGAACCGCAGAGGTGGTAGACCTGAAACGGAATGAACCGGTATCCGTCATGATCCCTGCATATAAACATGATGCAATTTCAGCAGTGATGGATTCTTTGTCGTGGTAGACATTTGCAATAAAGGTGTAAACCAACTGTGCCGTTGCTGCTGCGCTGGAGTCCCAATACTCAACGGTTGCGAAATCTTCTGGATCTAAATGATGGTCAATCATCCATTTCTGGCCTTTGGCCTCACGGATTATGGGTTCCAGAATATTGGTCCTCGAAAGGGCACTATAATCTAAACAGAAGATTATTTCTGCTTCATCAAATAGTTTTTGGGATTCCTCAGGTTGATCAGGAAAGTATATTAGGTCTGCAAAGCCAGGCATCCAGCTTAAAAAGTCTGGAAAATCAGATGACAGCACAACATTCACCTCATGGCCTTTTCCTTTAAGCCAGTGATATAGTCCTAATGATGAGCCTAAAGCATCTCCATCGGGTTTATGATGAGTGGTAATTATTATCTTTTTAGGTCTGGAAAGCTCTTCTAAATATTCTTCTCCTTGTAGCATACGTTTTTTGTGAATGCAAACCTAATGAAAAAAAGTTTGCAATTAAAAATTTTTACGGCTTAATATCTTACTTTATTTAAATTATCGCCAATCTAAATCAATTGAAAATTAGTCTGTTAATGTCGGAAGGCGTAGATTTTGTAATCTCGCTTTGTCGTTAATAAATAATTGCCAGAATTGTAATTGATTTTGCCGTAATAGAACAGTGGTAATCCTTCCACAGGGAAGCCGTCTGCCAATGATCCATTTTCAGCAAATAGATAGACTAAATTCTCTTGGTCTGCAATTCCAAGTTGAAACATACTGCTGGAAACCGGGAAGAAATTAGGTTCTGCATCTATATTTTGGGTGAACGTATAGTCATAAAGTTGTCTTGGGCTGTCTCCAAGTTCTAAAACCTGAAGGTAGGAGCCATCTACTACGATCAATTCTGGAGCAGTGGTACCATTGATATTTTCAAAGTAAGCATCATAGCCTTTTTTCCATTCCCCATTCAGAACGACCTTGCTTGTTCCGTCTGCCTTTATTTGGTGTAATTTACCCTCATTATCTGTGCAATAAAACTCATAATTATTTTCCTTGTTCACTATTCCCATCGAACCCACAAACGTAACATCCCCTGGAATGTCAATTTCCTTTGTTTTATTGCCAGTTTGGTCAAAGAAATAAATTCTTCCGAAACTGCTGGCAACCACGGCCTGCTGGTCAATAAAGTGAATTGGTCCAAGAAGTTCACCTTCTATTCTTGCATTGTCCCATCCGCTGACCGGTCCGCCTTCCATGTCATATGCCATTATTCTGTCCTTTGCAGGGATCAAAATGATCTGTTGACCACTGAACTCCGCGATGGTTGGACTTCCTGTAGGTTCAGAAGAAACACTGGTGGAGAAGCCTTGTAATGTTTTTCCACTGGTATCGAATCGATATAATCTCCTTCTGTCGGTAACCAATAACAGACTCCGGTCGGCCAATTGTTTTGCCTTGCCAACAATTCTACCCGAAAACACGGAGGACCATAGTTTATTCCCAGAAGGATGGATGGCATGCACTGTATGGTCTTGTTCCTGTACGAGGATGAATTGGGAAGTATCGGAATGTTCAAAAACATAAGGGCCATTGATCAACCTACTGCCCATATCATAAGTCCATTCGGGAGTCACTCCCAATCGGTTTTTACTTTTATAGATGGCGTAGAACCTGCTGATGAAATTCCCTGTATTTCCTGATAATTGTAAAGACCAAGAATAAAAATCCTGGAATCCATATTCATCATCGTCCCTGAACTTACGGCTATATTCAGATTTCAAGGTGTTATTAATGAAGTTGCCGCCGTTTTTAGTATTGATAAAGAAGGTGACATTGGCCTCGTTGCCCTGTATCTGTTCATAATTCTTAAAACCTAGACTCGCAACCAACAAATCCTTGTTTTTCCATTTGCGCACATATTCCTGCACTGTGAATAATTGATTTGCCATGACTAACATATCATTGATACGTACGAAATATGGTCTTGAAAAAGCTTTAAGTCCTTCCCCAAAGTAACGATAAGGAATATTGGCAAATCTAAATCTATAAGTACTATCACTTACGTTTTCCGCAATATTATCGATGATCTCATTCAGTTTGCTGCTGTCCTGAATGGTGATGAAACCTAAATAATCAGAATTGCTCTGCTCAGCAACAGCAAAGTTGCCAGCCAAGGTTGACTGAAAGTCTGCCAATAGACCTTCCCGATTGTTGTTTATTTCCTTGGCTTGTCCCTGTAATTGCTGGAAGTTATCCTGTTTGGATTGCCAGATCGCTAGGTCTTCAAACCAAGATTTGGAATCACTGAAAGAGTACTCCACATACATCATGGTATTTGAAGGGAAATAATTGTATAAGCGTTGGTTGGTTTTGCTTTGGTTTGCAAAAAGTCCAATATACTCGCTGTCCTTATCAACCAGCTGACTTTCACCCGTCAGCATCAGGGCATCTTGTTTGAAATTGATGTTCCAAACGGTTTCTCCCTTTAAATTTACAAATTGCCTTAAGAAATCACCGGGGCGATTTTCCTTGAATACAGAAATGAAGGATGCGATGTTTTGTTGGGGAACATAAATGGTAAATGGCGCATTCCGATTGTTATGTTCATTAAAGAAGGTAACCTGCTCTTTTTTAAGTTTTTCAACTTTCTTGTCATTTACTTTGACCAAAAGTCCCTTGTTGAAACTGGAGAAGAAGGTATTTTCCTGGTAAGTCACATAAAAAACGGAGTCCAGTTTTTTGTCATCCTTGAAAGTCGTGTCCTTTTCGATGTTCTTGAATTCATAGATGCGTATTCCAGCTGTATCGGCAGTATTTACTTTATACTTTTTGCTCAGGGTAAGGAAGGTCTGATCCAATACAGATTGGTCGACTTGATCCATGCTATGGATGCTAAACAAGGTGCTTATTCCTTTTTTCTCTGGATGGAAAGACATCAAGATTTCAGCTCCTCCAACCAATGGAGACAGTTCTTTGTTACGAAGTAAGTTTTGTTTCAGTTGTTTGAGTTCATGCATGGCGTGTTTGCCCAGCATGGCTTCAAAAATCTCAAAATCCTTGAAGATATTGTCTGTTGTTGCATCATTTAGGAATGATGCGATTAAATAGGTGTCCTCCGGTAAATGCTGTACTGGTCCTACGTATTCTTGTTGTTCCTTGTTTAAATCCCCAAAGTAAAATACCGACGCAACCACCACCGCAATAAATAGAAGGATTGAAACAATTATTGTATTTCTCATGGACGAATAGTCTTCCTTTTGTTTGTTTTAGTGTTCAATATAGACAAAATTGCAAAAATAGGAGTGCTTTTTAAGAAGTTATTTTATACATTTATAAACGAAAAATCATAAGCGATTATTTTAGCTTTATTTATGAACAAACAAATTATCCTAACTGCTTCTTTTTTCGGTTTGTTAGCTGTAATACTTGGTGCATTCGGTGCACATGGTCTTGAAGGTAAGATTTCTGAGAAACAACTAGAAATTTGGGGTACTGCAAATCAGTACCATTTCTATCATACCTTGGCACTTTTATTCCTATCCACATTTTCTAGAGCAAAAAGCCAGTCCATTAAAGTTTCGTATATCATGTTCACTATCGGTATATTCCTTTTTTCAGGGTCCTTATACCTCTTGAGCACAAGAAACCTACTTGGCATTGAAAATATCTCTGTTATTGGTCCGGTGACTCCTTTAGGAGGACTATGCTTTATGGTCGGCTGGGTTGCCTTGTTCATTGCAGCAATGAGAAATAGAGCTTAATCTGTATTGACTATTCTCAAAATAGAATTGAAAAAGGCACCATTGGTGCCTTTTTGCTTAGCAAGGCTGATTATTGTCGAATAATAAATCAATAACAGGCAAGCATGCTCCCAATACTGAATGCTATTAATAAATACTATTATTACCTTTGTTTATGTCTCAACTGGATTTAACGGCTCCTGGTCGTGTCACTTATTTTGTAGAGGTTATTTTGCCATTGGCGATTGCTAAGTCCTATACCTATCGAGTTCCTTTTGAATTGAATGATAAGGTAGCAGTAGGAGTTCGGGTGATCGTACAGTTCGGTAAGAACAAGATTTATTCAGCTGTGGTCAAGAATATCACGACTGAACCTCCTCATCAATATGAAGCCAAATATATCTTAGATGTTGTAGACAATGATCCCATTGTCAATGAAACTCAATTGCAGATGTGGGATTGGATCGCAGAATACTACATGTGTTATGTAGGTGATGTGATGCAGGCGGCTTTGCCAGCAGCCCTAAAAATGGCCTCTGAAACTAAAATCGTCGCATCAGACGACCCTAATTTAGATCGTTCTTCGCTCTCAGATAAAGGCTATATGATTCTTGAAGCCTTGGATCTTGCTGGTGAGTTGACGGTAAACGATGTCATCAAAATCCTAGGTCAAAAAACTGTTTTCCCTTTATTGAGGAACCTATTTGAACATGGATATATCCTGATCTCTGAAGAAATCAAGCAGAAATATAAGGCAAAAACCAAAGCTTTTCTGAGGTTAGCTTCCGAATTCAATGATCCGGAGGGTAGACGGGAATTATTGGATAGTTTAAACCGAGCTCCCAAGCAGCAGGATGCAATCATTGCATTCCTCCAACTTATCAAAACAAAGAATGATGTCAGCAGACAGGATATCATGGAAGTATCCGGTTCAGGAGCTGGTGCAATAACCGCCCTGATCGATAAAGGTGTCTTTACAGTTGAGGAAAAGGTGGTCAGTAGATTTGAGGGTACGGATGTTCTGTTATCTCCAGACTTTAGTTTTAGTCCAGCCCAAGAACAGGCCTTTGATGAAATCAATAATTCCTTTACTGAGAAAGATGTTGCCTTGCTCCATGGAGTAACGGCTTCTGGGAAGACCCAAATTTATATCCGTTTGATTGAGGCTGTGCTTCGAGAGGGTAAATCTGCCTTGTACCTATTACCGGAGATTGCCTTGACAGCACAGATAACTGAACGCTTGAAATTGCATTTTGGGGATCAATTGGGTGTTTACCATTCAAAATTCAATGACAATGAGCGTGCAGAAGTATGGCATAAAGTAAATAAGGGTGAGTTTAAGGTAGTCATTGGCGCGAGATCCTCTGTTTTCCTTCCTTTCCATAACCTAGGGTTGATTATTGTGGATGAAGAACATGAGAACTCCTATAAACAATATGATCCTGCTCCAAGGTATCATGCACGAGATACGGCAATTTACTTGGCTCATCAGCATCAAGCAAAAGTTCTATTGGGTTCTGCCACCCCTTCAGTGGAGAGCTATTACAATGCTAAGGCCGGTAAATATGGTCTGATTGAATTGACGGAACGGTTTGGTGAGGCCAAGCTGCCGACAATCGAAATTGTGGATATTGCCGAATCTGGCCGAAAGGAAGAGATGTACTCTTATTTTAGTCTGAAGCTATTGAAGGCCATTGAAGAAACCGTTCAAAATAAAGAGCAGGTGATCCTGTTTCAAAATAGAAGAGGACATACGCCATTTTTGCAATGTGGCACTTGTGGTTATGTGGCTAAATGTGTGAACTGTGATGTTAGTTTGACTTACCATAAAACCAGTAACCTGATGCATTGCCATTATTGTGGCTTTTCAGAAGAACTGGTGCAGACTTGTCCTGCCTGCGGATTGCCAAATATGCAGAGCAAAGGTTTTGGAACAGAACGAGTGGAAGAGGAGTTGGAAATCCAACTGCCTGATCTGCGAATTGGACGCCTTGACCTGGATTCAACGAAAGGGAAATATGGTTTTGATAAAGTCATTTCGGCTTTCGATAATCAAGAGTTCGATGTATTGATCGGAACGCAGATGATCACGAAAGGGCTTGATTTTGGGAATGTCAGCTTAATTGGGATTATTAACGCCGATGGAATGATCAATTTTCCAGACTTTAGGGCATATGAAAGGGCATTTTCTTTGTTCTCACAGGTCTCAGGGCGTGCCGGAAGAAGGCAGTCGGAGGGAAGGGTGATTATTCAAACCAATACCCCAAACCATCGCATCCTCGAACAGGTCACCAATCATGACTACATGGCCATGTTTATGGCTGAAATTACGGAAAGAAAGAATTATCAATATCCACCTTTTTATAGATTGATCAAGCTTGATGTAAAACATACCGATCAAGATCTTGTACATGATGCAGCAAAGAGATTAGCGTCCCTACTGAGACAGCAGTTAGCTGAACGTGTCCTTGGGCCAGAACCCCCGCTTGTCGCTCGGGTAAGGAATAACTTTATTCAGACCATTACCTTGAAGATTGAACGGAAGAACATTTCCATTTCGAAAGTAAAGGAACTCATCAAACAGGCATTATTGCATTTTGAATTGGATAAGAAAAACAAGGGCGTCCGCGTTCAGATCGATGTAGACCCTTATTGATTGGATTTCAATAAATCACGCTTTTTAATCTGCTTTTCTGCCTTTCTTTTTTGCCCTTTTACCTTATTGCGCCAAACCACAAATCCTGTAATTGGTAAGCTCGCGCAAATTAAAGAAATAAGGAAAGCAAGGATTTTTGTTGGCAATCCAGAAATATTGCCCGTATGAATGTCGTAATTTAATGACCCAATTCGGTCACCGGCTTTTAAATTATCGGAAGAAGTTACCTTTTCAATATTGTTTTCTTTTTTATTGAAGTAATACCATCTAAAATCACCAGTCTTCATTTCCGTCATCCTGATCTGAACATCAAAAGTTTCGTCTTCTGCTTTGCTACTTCTAATGGACATCATTCCTGCATTGGAATACTTTTCCAATAGGAAGTGGAGCGCATTATCAAGCTGTTCACCCTCTGGATAATAGTTGGGGATTTTAAAAGGTTCTCCTTCAAGCTTCTTGATTTCAGAGCCATCAAAGGAATTGAAAAATGAAATGTAGGCCTTTTTAAATGAAGGATAGGTAAAAACCAGTCCCGTGATAGCTAAAACCAATGAAATTAGAAATGAATAAAAGCCTAAAACATTGTGCAAATCATAGTTTAGCCTTTTCCATTTCGATTTCCAATCTATCCATAAACTGCGTTTCAACGGTTTTCCTTTCCATCTTTTTGGCCACCAAAGGACCATTCCAGAAATTAGGATGACGACAAAAATAATGGTTGAGATTCCAACAACCCATGTCCCGTATTTTTTGCCCAACAACAGGTTCATGTGCATCTGCAAAATAACTTGGAAAAATTCGGTTTTCGAATTCTCCACAAAGAGTAGATCTCCAGTGTATGGATTTAAAAAGATCCTTTTATAGGTCTTGAAGTAATTCCAATAACCAAATGCATCGGGATCAATTTCCTGAACACGAAAAATCCAACTCCTGTTTTTTTCCGGATACAGATCAACCCTAGAAATGGACTCGCCATCATTTAATTGTTTGCCGGCAATTTCTTTAAGTTGACTTAAGGGGAGGGCCTCACTAGAAGGATAGCGTTGATCTAAAATATATCGATCAGGATAACAAACTAACTTTAGCTCATCAAAGAACGTGTATACACAACCAGTCAGGCCTAAAATGACAACAACGATTCCTGTTGTGAGGCCTAACCATTTATGCAACCAAAGGATGAAGCTTTTTACCATTTAAAATCGATAATTAATATTTAATGATGCGGTAGTCCCAGTACCTTTTACATATTCTGCATCCACGGCCCTGTACTGACTGATGACCGGGTAATAATCCTTGTTCAATAGGTTTTCCACACCAAGTCCAAGTCCCCATTGTTTGTTGATCCTGTAGCTCGCTGATAAGTTGAAGAGGTCTATGGTTTTGATCGGACCTTCGCTGTTTTTGTAAAGGCCTTTATCATTGCGTTCAAAACGATCTCTAGAACCTGTATGTATCCAATGTAATTGTAGATTTAATGCATCAGTCGGTGTATAGATCAGGTAGGCTGTAGCTTTGTTCGGAGCTATCCTCGTGCCGTTGAGGTAGTGAGATACCTGTTCAGAGTCCTCTGCTTTTCCTTCCACGTGAGCAAATGTTCCGCCTATGGTCCATTGCTTGGAAAGCTCGGCATTCAAAGTAAATTCTAGTCCCTGTACTTTTTCAGGTAGGCGCTGTGCCACTAAATATCCGCCAACATCTACTAATTCAACCCCCATCTTTGAAGTGCTATAGTAATAGGATGCCGAGAAATTGAATATACTGTAATGGCTAGAAAATCCTATCTCGTAGTTATTGGTGATTACTGGGTCAGTTTTGATACTATCCAGATCATTGTCGGTTGCCCTTCTTACGATTCTTCCCAACTCATTGATGGCAAAGCCTTGGGAGAAGCTAAGGAATGGATTGAAAATTTCATATTTATTGTATCGAAGTCCAGCGTTGAATGTTGCTCCTTTATAGGGTATTTTTCCTCCAGTCACCGCGATACTGCCTTCGTTGTTAGGACCTGTAGCGATAGTATTGAAATCCTTGATTTTCACCGTAGCATTTTCATACCTTACACCTCCCTTTAAAATCAGGTTTTCTAACACATCAATACGCAATTGAGCATATGGCGCTATGTTCACCATATTCATATCTGGGATATAGATACGTCCATCCGTTAAATTTTGGTCAGTTACATCATTCAGCAGGTCTAATCCGTAGGTGATATCGGAATTGGCATTGAATAGCTTAAAGGGTGTGTTCAGGTTAAGCCTTAAACCTTTTTTCTCTGAATTAATTTGTGTTTGCCCCGGGCCATACCAAGCAGTTCCTTTCTCAATATATCTATTCATTGAGCGAAAAGTATTATAATACAAGGAAGCCTGAATGGAAGTAGAACCTATTAAATTATTATTGAAATAACTTAACATGGCATTATGGTTATATGGAGTACCTGTAGGTTTTCCTGGATCTTCACCTTTGATTCCAATAGTTGGAGTTTGCCCATATTTACCGGTTTGACTAATGTACTTGGCATGTTGAGAACTGTTGAAAAAATTGTACAGAACAGAAATACCCGAATTCTCATTAATATCATATCCTACCTTTAAAAAGGCATTGTACTGATGTGAATTTGATAGACCATCCACTTGACCAAGAGCAATGCCATCGGCATCCCGCTGAAGTCCATTATATTCAGCAGTACCACTGATTGTATAATTCCATTTATCTGCCCTTCCAAATAATGTTTGATCAAATCGATATCCAATCGTCTCTGAAGAATGTAGAGGGTTTATGGTGCTTCTAAGATTACTGCTTCCAGAAATTGCCTTGTTTGCATCCTTATTGGTTTTTGTAATATAATTGATAATACCTCCGGCAGAACCATTACCATAAATGGATGTTGCCCCTTTGATTACTTCCACTCTTTCAATTACTGAAGGGTCAATAGACCTGATATCTCTAGCACCATTCATTAACGGAGTAGACTGCGGAATTCCATCAATAAGCACTAGAACAGACCTGCCCCTTAGGGTTTGGCCTGTATTGGTTGCCTTATTGCTACTTACCCCTAAACCAGGAATGCTGTTACCCAAAATATTGGAAATATTCGTATTGATTTGGCTTTGAGCTTCAATCTCTTTGCTCGTTAATATCGAAATGGAAGATGGGACTGTTGAAATATGTTCAGGTTTGCGACTTGCTGTAACTACGATCTCATCCAAATCATTTTTTTCCTGCAGGGTAAAGATCAGTGGCTGTTTTACAGTGTCAGGTGAAATGGTATGAAATAGGGTTAAATAGCCCGAATGGCTGATCTGTAGGTTTAATGGTAGTTTGAACTGTTCATAATTGATAAGGAATGATCCATTATTATCTGTTTTTCCTATGGTTTTTCCATTTACCTTAATGTTAACATCGGCTTGTCTACCCGAGTTTTCATTATTTACCTGGATTTCCAGTTGTTGGGCGGTTAAAGAAATTGGAAAAATCAGGAACAGTAAAAGCTGGGTTTTCGTTAACAATTTGTATAGGTAGTGCATCTTATTTTTATTTAGAACAATTATAAATTGCGCCAAATTTATATAATCTCCCCTTATTTACAAAAGCCCAGATTAAATAATATTATATTTTTTTGTTATTAAGCTATTTACTCTTGGCAATCCGCCTACTTTATATCTCCCCCAGGTACAAACTATCTGTACAATTATAGCTGCCGTCATTAGATAGAAAAGCAACATACATATGATAAATCGCATTCTTATTGTGTTTCCTTAAGAAGAGTTGTTGTTGTCTTTCCACTAAAAGGTTCCCATTTACCATACCGTAGATTTTATTGGGCCCATTAATTTCCGGTTGAAGTAGGATCATGATCCTATAACCTTCCATACCATAAGCACTAGATAGAACTTTATCGTAATCCCAAGAAATCCTAAATGAATCCGAATCATGACATAAGTTGATTTTGACATCCTGGATCGGATTTTCTAAACCTCTACTGATACTGAATTTCTCCCAATTCAGTTCAAACCTAGATTCCTTTTCAAGAACGGAATGTTTAAAATTATACGACATGGCAGCTTGATAGCTGGTCCATCCATTATGATAGTTTTTAAACCCTAACCGGATATAGGGGAGGATCTCCGCAATGTATGCTTTGAGAAAATTAAATTTGGAGTCTGACTTTTTCTTTGGAAAGATCCTTTCCTTGGTCAATCTTAATTGAGTTGGGTTTGTCGCGATTGGACTTTTGTTACTACTGTAAACAAAAAATCCCACCTTTCCATTAAGTGGGATTTGATTTCCATTTTTTAAAGTTGCCATATCACACCTGTTTGTTCTATTCTAAACTTACAAAACAACAGCCTTCAAAGCAAGTTAACATGAAATTAAATTTCTTTTAAGTAAATGTTATTAATCTACTTTTTTACTCTTGATACTTTAAATGGTTTCTTCACAGCCTTTTTTGCGGCTTCCTTTACAATCTTCGCCTGTAGATCCGTCACCTTTTCGGGTTTATAGTCTGTTTTCGTGGGATCAAGGTTGAAAAGTTTAGCATACCAAGTCAGTGCAGCCGCAAATCTACCATAGTCCAGGTTCAAGTGATAACCATCGCGAGTGAATTGGTCACCAATGGAACTGGTCCTTCCATTCTGGATGGTAGTGCCATCAGGAACGATAAAGGCATAATCACCAGTTTTTTCTAATCTCGACGTGACGCTCATGATGCTGTCGTACATGTTTTTCTGACTATTGTCATAGTTAGTAAAGCCATCATGTTTAGAGTCCTGTTGGTAGGCCCATGTTTGGTGATAAACGAGTTTGGTATCTGGATGGACATGTGCAAATACATAAGTCCAAAGGTCGGTTAAGGTTTGCATAACGACATTGTACTTTCCAGAAAGTGGTGAAGCCTGTTGCAAACTCACATAATCCCAGTTTTCATCTGCCAAGGCATCTTCAATACTGGTCTGTTCCGTAGTCTTTTTGGAACCGTCCATGCTTATTTTTCGATAGCTGTACGCTTTCAGGTTATTGTGGGCATTTTTAAGGTGCAGGTCTAGTGGTGCACCTCCGATATATAAATTGCCAATAACAATCTTTTTGCCTGCAGCAGTGGATAACTCATGTAGGTAATTTTCTAGGGCATCCTCGGAGAAGCTATTCCCTATCGCAAGAACCTTCATGACATCATCATCGTTCGGAGAAGTCTCCTGAGCAAGTACTACTTGAAACTGCAGTAATATGATAAACAGATAAATAGTCAGTTTTTTCATTCTATCAATTTTTTGGGTGAGGGCCAGGAATATTATTTTTTAATTTCCTAGACGTATAAAAGTACAAAAAATAAAGCTTAGGGATATTTTCTTTCTCATTTTTCAGAACCGTTCTGAGCTTGAATGTTTTGCATTTTAACCTTAATAATATGGTAAAATAAGGGTAATTTTGAGACATATGGCTTATAAGTTTATAGACAATTACCGGGAACAGGGCGCAAGGAAGCAGTTGGTGAAACATCTCGAAAAACGTGGGATTGAAGATAAGAAGGTGTTGCAGGCAATTGCAAAAGTCCCTCGTCATTTCTTTTTTGATGAAACCTTCTGGAACCAAGCTTACCGGGATATTGCATTTCCAATCGGTGATGGCCAGACCATTTCCCAACCCTACACCGTAGCTTATCAAAGCCAATTGCTGCACATCAAAAAAGGTGATAAAGTCCTGGAGATCGGTACGGGTTCTGGTTATCAGACCTGTATCCTTATGGAATTGGGAGCTGATGTGTATACCATTGAGCGTCAGGAAAACCTTTACCATCGAACCATTCAGGTATTGCCCTATATGGGCTATAAGCCAAACTTTTTCTTGGGCGATGGTTCCAAAGGTATCCCCGAAAAAGCACCCTATGACAAAATCATCGTAACTGCCGGGGCTCCCTTTGTACCTGAAAAAATGCTGAAACAACTTCGTTTGGGAGGTCTTTTGGTTATCCCTGTAGGTGATGAGAAATTCCAAAAAATGGTCACCATCCTTCGAGTAGGTGAAAACGACTTCGAAAGAATCGAACTCGATACCTTCAGGTTCGTTCCTCTTGTAGGGGATCAGGCTTGGTAGTACCGAAGATTTGAGATAGGAGATAAGAGATATGAGACGTCTGTAATGGCGTCTTTTTTGTTTTTAAAGCTGAGATTAATCTCATTACTCACATCTCAATTCTCATATCTAATACCTACCTTAGCTCCTATGAGTGCAGATTTCTACCAAAGCAATGTCAATAGGACCAAAGAGGAAATAAAATCATTAGAGAAGCAAATCAATAAAAATGCCTTTCTCCGTTTGGGGCTAATGGTCCTTGGGGCTATAGGTATTTGGCAACTGTTCTCCCTGAACAATATCTTTCTGGTCTTGGGTGCTTTTCTATTGGTTATCTTTCTCTTTGCATTCCTGGTATATAGACAGGCAAAGGTGGATCGAAAACTGCAGGAGGCAAAAGTCTTTTTGAGTGTCAATGAAAATGAACTGCATGTTCAAGACCGTAACAAGAACATGTACGATGATGGGGAGGTATTCGAAGACCCTAAACACCCCTATAGTTCAGACCTGGATATATTCGGCCCTAATTCCTTGTTCGAGCTGGTCAACCGTTGTGCGACAAAAGATGGAGTTGCGGTTTTGCATTCATGGATGGACGCTCCATCTAACAAAAAAGAGATATCTGCAAGGCAGGAAGCGGTTCAGGAACTGAAAGCAGACCCTGAACATCTGCAGGCTTTCCAAACCAAAATGTTGTTCAATCTAGGCTCCAAGATCAACTTAAGATCCTATATCTATAGCTATTTCCACGATAAATCTTTCCAATTTGGCAACGCCTTCTATAGAATGTATGTTCCCATGGTTCCATGGATATTTTTGGCTGGAATCTTGTTTTCTGTGTTTGTCCATAATATCGGAGGCTATCTCCTAGGCTTAGGCATCATCCACCTGTTATGGACGATGGCCCAAGCCGGCAAGGTCAGCCATTTCTCCAATAAGATCGATAAGATTGGCGTATCATTGATTGGATTTGCCGATGCCATCAAATTGATGGAAGATAAAAAGTATACAGCTGCCTTAAATCAGGAGCTTCAAAAAAAGATCGAAGTAGAAGCTCAGCAAAAGAAACTTTCCAGTATCATCAATGAACTGGGTAAGTTGATCGATAAATTGGACGTACGTAATAATATGCTGATAGGTGCCATCCTAAACATGCTTGCCCTGTGGGATTTTAAGCAGGTCATGGCCATCAGCAAATGGAAAGATCAATATGAAGATTCCATTCTGTCCGGTTTTGACGCTGTGGCAAAATATGAAAGTCTGGTTTCTTTATCCATCCTTGCGTACAACCATCCAGATTGGACACAGCCAAGTATTTTGGAGGATTTTGAAAAAGACAAACTCTTGGCTGAAGATATCAATCATCCCTTGATCCCAGCCAATAAATCCATCGCTAATGATTATGATGCCCATGACCATAAAATAGCGCTCATCACAGGCTCCAATATGGCCGGTAAGAGTACTTTCCTAAGGACAATAGGTATAAATGCGGTATTAGCCTATACTGGTGCTGTAGTCTGTGCCAAGAAGTTCGCCCTCCCTATCTATCAATTGGTGACATACATGCGGATCAAGGACTCCTTGAACGAGAGCACTTCAACCTTTAAGGCCGAATTAGATCGCATGAAATTTATCTTGGAGCGGGTACAGGATATTAAGTCAAGCTATTTCTTGATCGATGAAATGTTAAGGGGAACTAATTCCGTGGATAAATATTTGGGATCAAAAGCGATCATCAAGAAGTTGATTGAACTACATGGACGCGGAATGTTGGCCACCCATGACCTTCAACTTTCTGAACTCGTTAATGATTATCCGGGATACCTTAAAAATTATCATTTTGATATACAGGTGCATGGTTCTGAAATGTTGTTTGATTACAAATTAAAGGATGGTGCCTGTACCATCTTTAACGCCTCGATGCTGCTGAAAGGCATCGGAATAGTCGTAGAAAGCGAAAAAGTTGATTAACTTTGCGGCTCAATTCATAAAATGACTATTCAAGAACGTATCGATCAAAGTGAAACACGAATTACAATGACTGTGTTTCCTTCCCTTACCAATCATCATGACACCTTGTTCGGTGGTAAAGCCATGGCGATCATGGATGAGGTTTCCTTTATGTGTGCTACACGTTTTTGTAGAAAATCCCTAGTTACAGTATCTACAGACAAAATCGATTTCCATAAAGCTATACCTTCTGCAAGCATTGTAGAAGCTGTAGCCCGTGTAGAGACCGTCGGAAGGACAAGCCTAAAGGTTTATGTAGAAATCTTTAGAGAAGGTATGTATGAAGATGGTCGCGAACTGGCGATCCAAGGCCGTTTTACCTTCGTAGCTTTGGGAGATGACAAAAAGCCTATTCCAGTCTTGGAAGGTTTGGATGTAGAATAATTCCTATTCAATCTTTGCCCTTGCATATTGAGGTGCCCAGCTCTGCTCTACGCCCAATTCTTGGGCCCAAGTGTAGACAAGGTGGGGATGACGCAAGAATTCCCTGCCCAATAAAATCAGATCTGCAGCACCTCGATCTAGGATGTCCTGTGCCTGTTTGGCACTAGTGATCAAGCCTACAGCTCCTGTCCCAATCCCACAGGCTTGTTTGACCTGATCGGAAAAGGGTACCTGATAGCCTGGTTCAACTGGGATTTTCTGGAAGGATACAGCTCCTCCAGAAGAAATATCAGCCACTTCAACAGCTTTCCGTTTCAAGAGGTGGGTCAATTTAACTGTCTGTTCAATGTCCCAACCGCCATCTGCCCAATCGGTCGCCGATAAGCGGACCCATAGCGAATGCTCAGTTTTTAAAACTGATTTGATGGCATCTACGATTTCCAACAGAAACCTGACCCTGTTTTCGAAGCTACCTCCATATCCATCTTCCCTGAAATTGACCAGTGGTGAAAGGAACTGGTGGATCAAATAGCCATGGGCGGCATGGATTTCTATGATCTGGTAACCAGCCTCAACTGCTCTTGCTGCTGCGTCCTTAAATTGGGCAATGATTTCTTGGATCTCGCTCTGGCTTAAACCAATGGGTGGATGTTCTTTTTCATGGTATGGAATAGGAGAGGGAGCAACAGTCTGCCAACCATGTTCCTCATCTGGAGAAAATTGTTTCCTGCTTATCCACGGCAGATCCGTACTTGCCTTTCTTCCAGCATGTGCCAATTGGATCCCCGCTAGGCTTCCCTGACCTTTAATAAAATTGGTTATCTGTTTGTATTTTTTGATATGCTCATCCTTCCAAATCCCGAGATCGCCATAAGAAATCCTGCCTTCAGGACTTACTGCAGTCGCCTCTTGGATCACTGCTCCTGCACGTCCAATGGCAAATTGGCCGAGATGTACCAAATGCCAATCATTGGCAAAGCCATCAACTGCACTGTATTGGCACATTGGCGAAACAACGATTCTGTTTTTGAGTTCTAAATGGGAAAGTTTTAATGAAGAGAATAGGGAAGGGCTTGTCATCTGTTTTTCTGGGTTTAATAAATTCGACCTTTCATTAAATTTACAGATCATTTATCAAAAAAACAGCATAATTAGGGTTTATTGACTTTCAGAAAGCAATTGAACCCAAAAAGATCAATTTTTTATTATTCATTCCGGATGACCTCAGGTAATTCCTTCAGTTCTTCCTCCGTAAATAACCGATAGTGGATCTTGAACGTTTTTCCCATAGGGGTTTCCAATGAAAATCCTCCTGGTCCAAACCCATCCAGTACATCCAATGTAAAATGTGAAAACTTCCAGTATTCGAAAAGATCGCGGTCTACCCAAAACTCAAAACCTTCGACCAGGCCTATCATGGCATCGTTCATCCTAGGATAAAATCCACCCTTTTCAAAGCACTGTGGTTGGGTTCCTTCACAACAGCCACCTGCTTGATAAAACATCAATGGGCCATGCTTTTCCTCTAATTCCTTGATTACGGCTTTCGCATTTTCGGTTACATCTATCCTTGAGATCATAATTCTAGCAGTTTTAAGAAAGGGGTTATAGAGCATAACCCCTTTTCACACATTTAACTATTAAACTCTATTAAAAGAATCCAAGCTTTTCTTTGCTGTATGAGATGAGCATGTTTTTAGCTTGACGGTAATAGGCTAACATCATTTTGTGGTTCTCACGTCCTATGCCGGATTGTTTATAACCACCAAATGGAGCACCAGCAGGATAACTGTGATATTGGTTTACCCAAACACGGCCAGCCTGAATGGCTCTAGGGACCATATAAAGTTCATGGGCATCACGGGTCCATACACCTGCTCCTAACCCATAAATGGTGTCGTTCGCAATGGCGATGGCCTCGTCTACATCCTTGAAGGTCGTAACGGCCAATACAGGGCCGAAGATCTCTTCTTGAAAAATGCGCATCTTATTGTTCCCTTTGAATAAAGTAGGCTTGATGTAGTAACCGTCATCGATATCTCCACCTAAATGGTTTTCATCGCCTCCAGTCAATACTTCTGCACCTTCCTCTTTTCCTAATTTAATATAGGACATAATTTTGTCCTTCTGTATTTTGGAAGCTTGGGCTCCCATCATCACGGTTGGATCCAATGGGTTTCCAACTTTGATCTGGTTCACTCGTTCAATGACGCGCTCTATAAACTTGTCATAGATGGACTCTTGGATCAATAACCTAGATGGACAGGTACAAATCTCACCTTGGTTCAGGGCAAACAATACTGCTCCTTCGATTGCTTTGTCCAAAAATGAATCATCTTCGTCCATTACAGACTCAAAGAATACATTCGGTGATTTACCACCTAATTCCAAGGTAACCGGGATAATGTTCTCCGTAGCATATTGCATGACCATTCTACCTGTAGCAGTTGATCCAGTAAAGGCAGCTTTCGCTACTTTCGGATGGGTCACTAGATGCCTACCTAATTCTGATCCAAATCCATTTACTACGTTTATTACTCCCGGAGGAAGCAAGTCGCCAATGATTTCCATCAATACCATGATGGATGTAGGTGTACTCTCTGCCGGTTTGAGGACTACGGTACAGCCCGCAGCCAAGGCAGGAGCCAATTTCCATACGGCCATCAAGATCGGAAAGTTCCAAGGAATGATCTGTGCCACTACACCGATTGGCTCATTAACGATTAAGGATACCGTTGTGCTATCCAATTCAGATAATGATCCTTCTTCAGCTCGGATCACTCCACCAAAATAACGGAAATGATCAATTGCCAATGGAATATCGGCATTCAATGTTTCACGTACTGCTTTTCCATTGTCAATCGTTTCTACAATGGCAACCTGTTCCAAGTGCTGTTCAATACGGTCTGCAATCTTGAATAAAATATTGCTGCGTTCCGTTGATGAGGTCTTGCTCCAAGTTTCAAAAGCCTTGCTTGCTGCTTCAACAGCTTTATCAATATCCTCCTTTGTGGAATGGGCAACCTGTGTAAATGGTTTTCCATCTATAGGGGAGATATTGTCAAAATATTTTCCTTGAGTGGGTGGAACGAAGGTTCCATTAATGTAATTATCGTAACGCTCTTTGAACGTTGGTCTATTTAATGCGCTCATAGTTCTGTGTTTTTAATAGTTTATATTGGACTCTTGCTCAAATTTACCAAGAGGCAATTTTTTTATATAGCATTATCGTCGCTAATCATAGCATAATATTTTCAAATAGCTTGTTTTTTGATTTTGTTTACTTTTTTTTATTTTTGGTTAACAGCCAATTATAAAATAGAGTCGTATGGGAAAGAATAATTTAGTCCGAGAGCTTCCTTATTCGTCGGAGAGGGAATTGAACACGTTGGTTGAAAATAGACGTGCGTATACATTGAACAATTTTGAGTTGAATGTGTATGAAACTTATCAACCGAGCCACTTGGTACCCCTACAGTTTAATGATATGGTCATTATCAATATGCTGAAGGGAAAGAAAATTATGCACCTCGAAGATGTGCCTGCCTTTGATTATCTCCCTGGAGAAACCCTCGTGCTCCCTGCTGATAGATCCATGAAAATTGATTTTCCTGATGCAAAGATAATGGAGCCCACCCAATGTACGGCCTTGTTGATTTCTGCCGATAAAATCGAGGAAACCATTGATTACCTGAATAATGCATACCCTAAAATAAATAATAGCCTTTCTTGGGATTTCTCCTGGAACAAGTTCCATTTGGTAAATACCGATGAACTGGCAAGTTTGACCAATAAATTATTTAGCAATATGATCAGCAACGATCCTTTTAAGGATGTACTTGCCGATCTACTGTTCAAGGAGCTGTTGATTAGGATTATTCAGCAACAGCAATTAGGCGAACTGGTTGAACCTCATTCAACAGCTAATGATGAGATGTCTAACCTGAAAAGATATATTAGGGAAAACCTAACGGAAAGAATTACCATTGAAGACCTAAGCCGAAAGGCTAACATGAGCAAGGCTACGCTCTTTAGGATATTTAAGGATGAATATGGGATTACTCCGATGGAGCTCGTCATTCGGGAACGCTTGCGGAAGGCAAAGGAAATGCTGAGTGCGAATATGTCTATTAAGGAGGTTTGTTACGCTTGTGGCTTTACCGATGTCAATTATTTCAGCCGATTATTCAAGGCTCGGGAAAATATGACTCCAGGTAATTACCAGCGAAAAATAGATATTAGCGTTTCATAGCGCGGTCCAATTCTCTCTTACTTTCACGCTCTTTAATGGTTTCACGCTTGTCGAAATCTTTTTTACCCTGTGCCAGGGCGATCTCTACCTTGGCAAAACCTCGATCGTTGATGAAGATGCGCAATGGTACAATGGTAAAGCCTTTTTCTTCTCCCTTTTCACGCAATTTCTTCAGCTCTTTCTTGGTTAAGAGCAATTTACGGTCTCTTTTGGATTCATGGTTATAGAATGATCCAAATGAATATTCAGCGATGTGCATGTTACGGATGTAAAGGCCATCTTCAAAAAAGGCACAGAAACTATCATTGATGTTTGCTTTGCCTTGACGGATGGATTTTATCTCGGTACCCAGTAAAGCTAAGCCCGCAACATACGTGTCAAGTAGGTGATACTCAAAGGATGCGCGTTTGTTTTTAATGTTAACCGTTGATGAAATTGCCATTTTTATTAATTATATTGAAGCACAAATGTAAGAATTTATGAAATTTTGCAAAATTTCCATGTAATATACACTAAACATTCTCTTAATATTAATTTAATTTTATGATATTTATATGTCAAATGAAACATGATTTGAGGTTTAAGTTTTGTATGTTTGCGTCGATTTTTTGTAAAGAAAGGTAGTAAAAAGTAATATAAACATGATTTAATTTATGTGAATAGAACTTGTTTTGTACCTTTGTGGGATTTTTGACGATTTTTGTTAAAAGTTCAAAAAGTAAATATTATTGAGAAAATAGATACCTGACGAATGAGCAAGGGAAAATTAAACGAAAGAACTGCGCGGTTTTTAAATGGCGAGTTAGGAGATATCAAGTCAAAAAACTTATATGCTTATTTTAGACCGATCCAATCTAAACAGGATACCGAAGTAAAAATTGACGGCCGCAGAGTATTAATGTTTGGTTCGAATTCTTACCTAGGACTGACGACCGATCCTCGAATTATTAAAGCTTCTCAGGATGCCCTTGAAAAATACGGTACTGGCTGTGCTGGTTCCCGTTTTTTAAACGGTACGTTGGATATCCACGTGGAACTGGAAGAGAAACTTGCTGATTATGTCGGCAAGGAATCAGCTATCCTTTTCAGTACAGGTTTCCAATCTAACTTAGGACCCCTTTCTTGCTTAACGGGTCGTCATGACTACATCCTTTTGGACGAACGTGATCATGCCTCGATTATCGACGGCTCCCGTTTGTCATTCTCAAAAGTTATTAAATACGCTCACAACAATATCGAAGACCTGAGAGATAAAATCTCCCGCCTTCCTGAAGAAAGCTTTAAGTTGATTGCAACCGATGGTATCTTCAGTATGGAAGGTGATATCGTAAAATTACCTGAACTTGTTCAAGTAGCTAACGAGTTTGATGCTGCAATATTATGTGATGATGCCCATAGTTTAGGCGTGATCGGTCATAACGGTGCAGGTACGGCAAGCCACTTCGGTCTGACCGACCAGGTTGACTTGATCATGGGTACTTTCAGTAAATCCTTGGCTTCATTAGGCGGTTTCGTTGCGGCAGACAGTGATACAATAGAATTTTTGAAACACCGTGCCCGTTCATTGATGTTCAGTGCAAGTATGACGCCTGCTTCTGTAGCTTCAACATTGAAAGCATTGGAAATTATCCAGACAGAACCTGAGCATATAGAAAGATTGTGGGCGAATACCAACTATGCTAAAAAATTGTTGTTGGAAAACGGATTTGACCTTGGTGCTACCGAAAGCCCAATCTTACCTGTTTTCGTTAGAAACAACGAAAAAACATATATCGTTACTAAAATGCTTCAGGATGACGGAGTTTTTGTAAACCCTGTCGTTGCTCCTGCTGTTCCGGCTGAAGAATCCCTGATCCGTTTCTCCCTGATGGCTACACATACCTTCGATCAAATCGATGAAGCTGTCGAGAAAATGACCAAAGTGTTCAAAGCATTGGAAGTTGAAAGTTTTATTAGTGAATAAAATCAGATAAAAGTGATTACTATAGTTCCTGTTGAAAGCAAAAAACAAAGAGCAAAATTTATCGATTTTCCTCATGACCTTTATGAAGGAGATCCAAATTATGTTCCAGAGCTTTTTGTTGCACAGGATGATATGTTGAATCCCGCTAAACACCCGTTCTATAAGCATTCATCCGTGCAATTGTTCTTGGCTTATCAAGATGAAAAGATTGTCGGGCGGATTGCAGCAATTTACAATACAAACCATAATCAGTTTAATAATGTAAATGAAGGGCAATTCGGTTTCTTTGATTGTGTAAATGATCAGGAGGTTGCCGATAAATTGTTCCAAGCTGCTGAAGCCTGGGTGAAAGGAAAGGGTGCAAACAATATGGTGGGGCCCATCAACCTGTCAACCAATGACAGCGTGGGTCTTTTGGTTGAAGGTTTCGATAGGCCTCCAATGGCCATGATGCCTTATAATCCTCCTTATTACCAAGATTTGATCTTAGCTGCCGGCTTCGTTAAGAAAGTGGACCTGAGGGCTTACCTGGTAAATAAGGAAAACTCAAATAAACGCTCTGTTCTCCTTTTGGATAAATTGGAAACTAGGCTGAAACGTTCTGGAATCATTCTGAGGGAAATCAACATGAAAGATTTCGCAAGGGAAGCCGATAAGATCAAGAAAGTCTATAATAAAGCCTGGGATAAAAACCTAGGGTTTGTTCCCATGACAGATGAGGAGTTTATGCATACCGCAAAAGATTTGAAAATGATCGTTGACCCTAAATATTGCATTGTGGCAGAAAAAGGGGATGATATCATTGGATTTGCGCTAGGTATTCCAAATGTCAACGAAATCCAGATCAAGATCAAACGCGGCAGGTTGTTCCCAACCGGTATCTTCAAGCTATTGTTTGGCTTGAAAAAAGTAAAATCTGTAAGGGTTTTAATGTTAGGGGTACTGGACAATTACAGGAAATTAGGTATTGAAGCCTGTCTTTACGGACGGATCATCAAGAATGCAATCCCATCGGGAATCGTCGAAGCGGAATGTTCCTGGATGTTGGACCACAACTACCTCATGAATCACGCTATTGAACAGATCAACGCTGAATTTTATAAGCGCTATCGCCTTTTCGAAAAAGCGATATGAAAAAAAAGATTTTCATAACTGGTGCGAGTGGTTTTGTTGGCTCTCACCTTGTTGAGGCTGCCCAAAACCTAGGTCTTGAGGTGCATGCTGCGGTTCGTAAATCCAGCAAAATCCAAGATATACAGCCCTATGTCGATCAGTTTGTCTATCCCAACCTGGGAAATCAGGAAGAATTAAAAGCACTTTTCGAAAAAGAACAGTACCATTATATCATCCATGCCGCTGCAATGACTAAGGCTAAAGATGAAAATATAATGCGGGAAGTCAATGTTGGCTATACAGATGCTATTCTGTCAGCGGCAACTGCGGATATCATGCCTTTGGAAAGGATCAGTTACGTAAGTAGCTTGGCAGCCATCGGTCCGATTCCCTACAGCAGTGACCAATTGATCACCGAATCAACGCCATATCGCCCATTGACGGTGTATGGCAGGAGCAAGGAAGCTTCTGAATTGATGATTCAGGATAAATATGCCGATGCTCCAATTTCCATATTCCGCCCAACGGCCGTATATGGACCCCGCGAAAAGGATATTTTTATCCTTTTCGATACAATGAACAAAGGATTGGACCCCTATATCGGGAAAAATCCACAGAAATTGAGTTTTATCTATGTCAAGGACCTTGTTGACGTACTGTTGAAAGGTTGCATGGTAAAACAAGATGGACTACAGATATATAATATCAGTGATGGCGAGGTCTATTCCCGATATGCCATGGCTGAGATTTTCAAGGAAGTCCTGAACAAACGACTATTCAGAATGCATGTTCCTTTAAGTCTGGTGAAAAGCGTTGCCGAACTCTCACAAAGACTATATCGCAACTCATCCAAAACTCCCGTCATCTACCCCGAAAGACTAAGAGAGCTAACCGCAGAAAACTGGGGTTGTGATATAACACATGCAATGCAGAACTTAAACTTTGATCCCCAATATAAATTGGATGAAGGATTGAAGGAGAGTTTATTTTGGTATAAAGAAAATAAGTGGCTCTAAATTTTCAGTTGAAATGAGTGGACAAAAAATTAATAAAAAGCTTTTTCAAGACAGAAAGCGTACTAATATTTTAAGTAATCCGGAACAGAAGTTAATATCCTATCTCGTTCCTAAGATCCCCGCATGGATATCTTCTGATGGCCTGACTGCTATCGGTCTTTTCGGTTCTTTTATGATCCTGGGAAGTTTCTTGCTTGCAGAATATGTGAACATTAATTTCCTTTTCCTGGGTATCGTAGGTTTCTTCGTACAGTGGTTCGGAGACTCTTTGGACGGAAGGATCGCTTTCTATAGGAATAAATCCCGTAAATGGTATGGTTTTGCGCTTGACATCGTCATGGACTGGATCTCAACCGTGATGATCGGACTGGGTTATGTTTTTTATGCAACCGGTGATTTTAAATACCTTGGCTTTACCTTGGTGGCATTATATGGATGGGCGATGATCATCTCCCAATTGAGGTATAGGATCACCGACAAGTATACGATCGATGCCGGATTATTAGGCCCGACCGAAATCCGTGTCATCATCAGTTTGGTCATGGTCTTGGAAGTTATCGTTCCTGGTTCCATTAACTATTCGGTATTGCTGATCTGTATTATCCTGTTCTTCATTAATATTACCGACACCAAGAAATTACTGGACCTTGGGGATGCAAAGGATCTGGAAGAAAAAGCAAACAAGCTAAAGGAAACAGAAATTAAAGAATAAGACATGTCCGACAAACTAAGGGTATTTCTCAGAGCACAGCTGTCCGCTTTTATTGGCGGACTTTCTGATTTTGGGATATACACGTTTTGTTATACGGTACTGAAATTTACTGCCCCCTTTTCCAACGTGATCTCGGGAAGCTTGGGTGCCATTGTTAATTTTACCATCAACCGGTATTGGTCCTTTGGGAACACACAGAAATCCATTGGTAGCCAACTGTGGAAGTTTATCATCGTTGTTGTCGGTAGCATTACCCTTAAATCCTTGGGGATCCATCTTTTGGTAGACATCTGGCATTTGCACTTCCTGCTGTCCAAACTTATAGTGGAGATCATTGTCTCTTTAGGGTTCAATTATACGCTCCAAAGGTTTTGGGTATTTAAGCAGTAGCTTATATATAGATAAGATATAAAGGCCATCTTGAAATATTTCAAGATGGCTTTTTTTGTTTTTTGTTCAGGATGCTGGAGGGGAGGGAACCGGTTTTTGTTTCTTTTTGGATTGGAATTGAGGTGTTTTTTTGTGGCTCTCCTTCGGGACTCGTTCGGGGCATGTTCGGGAATGGTCCGGAGAGAACAGGTAAACCGGCCGGAGCGTACCCGAGGACGCATAGGGGATTTGGTCGCTTGCTTTGCGAATTTTCGGAATGTGGGTCGAATGAGGTCAGGCCGAAAGGGGAGAATTTTTGAACCAGGATCAAGGGGATGGGAGGATGGACCAAGATCTGGGTCTTGAACCAGGATGGAACGGATTGGAGGATATTTCAGGATCATGGCGCATCAGGTCCGTCCCTTCCTGTCCTGGTCCATCCTCCAATCTTCACCATCCTGGTTCCTTTTCATGATCTTGGTCCATCCTCTCATCCTCACCATCCTGGTTCAAACCATGTCGCCATCCGCCGGCATGCCGCCCTTCCGGTCCGGGAACCCTCCCGGTTGCCCCCCTTTGGCGGTATTTTCCCGTCTTTTGGAAAAATTATCTGGCAATGCTACAGCGAGTTAGCTGGCGGCGGTAAAAATACTTTGGCCTCTCCCTTGGAAGTGAACGTATTTTGTCCCTATCTTTGCACCACTCCGCAAGGGAGGGACGGCCCCACGGCCACTGAAACACGGGAAGGAAAAGGGAAGCAGAGCTGCACGATTGCAGGCCATGCCGACCACCGAGAAAAGGGCCTCGAAAATTATTTGAAAAAAGATTTTGCGGTTTCGAAAAAGGTTCCTACCTTTGCAGTCCCAACCAAGGGAAACAGCGAGGGACGCGATGTCCGGAGCGAAAGAAAATGACAGATTGCGACCTTCCGATGCGGAAGGGAAACAACATAAAAAAGCCGAAGCGAGATGCCCAGGCGCGATAAGTTCTTTAAATGATCATGTAGCGCAGCGACCCGTACGAGAGTACGGTAGCTGAACAAGAAAAGATTTAAGAAATCAATTTATTCAGGTATCCCGGAGCGGGAGGAAAACATTTAACAAGACAACAATTCTATTTTATAAATAGTCTTGGTCTTACACTTCATTTTACAATGGAGAGTTTGATCCTGGCTCAGGATGAACGCTAGCGGCAGGCCTAATACATGCAAGTCGGACGGGATCCATCGGTAGCTTGCTACCGGTGGTGAGAGTGGCGCACGGGTGCGTAACGCGTGAGCAACCTGCCCATATCAGGGGGATAGCCCGGAGAAATCCGGATTAACACCGCATGACACTG